>DASVCK010000087.1:0-14907 GCA_036381675.1 Trueperaceae bacterium
ATGCTCAGCATCAACGAACGCAGCCACCCCACCACCCCGCTGCGCCTCAGCCACGACGTGCAGAGCCAACGTCGTCTTACCCCCAGACTCCGGCCCATACACCTCAACCACCCGACCCCGAGGCAAACCACCAACCCCCAACGCCAGATCAACGGACAACGAACCCGTACTGATGACCCCCGCCCCCACCAACTGAGACGGACCACCACCCAAACGCATGATCGCGCCCTTACCGAACTGCCTCTCGATCTGAGAGACAGCCGTGTCGAGTGCCCTCTTTCGGTCCTCGTTCATGGCGGCACAGCCCTCCGTCCGGTCGGGGCCGCCAGCCGCTACGGGGGCGAGCCGGTCCCGACGCACTGACGATGACGTTGGCGACCGCTCGGGCCGTCGCCGTCAGGTCAGCGCAGTACCGACCGCAGGAGGAGGTGGAGACCGGAGAAGGCTGACCGTTCGCGCGCCCATGCCCGCCCGAGTGGTGGGAGGGTGAGGGTTCGTGTGGTGACGTCGTCGCCTACGGCTAACGCGATCTCTAGGCGTAACTGGGGCCTGGCGCCCGTGCGCCCGGCCGTGCCCGTTTCGTTCTCGTCCTCGCTGGGTCGTGACAGGACGCCGGAACCGACGGCGCCCGGCGCGGCTTGGGCCGCGTACGGGTAGCCGATGGCGAGCCCGACGTCCGCGGCGAACATGGTCCTGACCGCCACGGCGACAGCTGCGACCACCTCGGCCGCGCCGGCTTGAACCCCGGCGGGGAGGCGTCTGAGCAGGTCCAGGGCGGGTAGGAGTGTTCGCATGGTTTCCGGTCGCCATGCTACCACGCTGCCTGCGAGCGCCCGAGCCGGGTCGGGCTCCGTCCCGCGTTCGTCACCGGTGTCGCCAGCCGTGTCCTGGGCGAGAGTGCTGTGATCGGTGGAGTCGAACAGGCCGGCCGGGGACAGGGCCTCCTGCGCTTCCTCGATCAGGTCGGTCAGGAGGCCGCCGCTCGCTCCCTCGGCGACCGCCAGGGTGAGGCCGCGCTGGATGAGCCTGCGTACCACCAGCGCCGCCATCTCGTCGTCGTCCTCACCCCAGACCGAGGCGCCCAGCGCCGCCTCGACGGCGCGCATGGTCCCCGCGGCCAGCTCCCTCGCGGCCTCAGGTGAACGTCCCTTCGCGGCGACCCGTACGTGCACGCCGTCTCGCTTCGCGTACGTCGCGACGCTGGGGTTCGCTCTGCTGGTGAGCTCGCCCAGCTGGTCCGCCACCGCCGACTCGCCGACCCCGTGTGTCTTGTACGTCCGCGTGAAGATCTGACTGGTGGGGAACGCCAGACGCGGCACCGCCTGCTCCTCCCACATCCGCTTGAGCTCGCGCGGCGGTCCCGGCAAGGTGACGATCACGCGTTCCGAGCCGTGCCACGTCGTACGAACGAGCCAGCCGGGGGCCGTGCCGATGGGGTTCGCGAGGACCTCGGCCGAGGGGATCACGCGCGCCTGCTGCAGGTTGCGCTGCGGCATCTGCCTGCCGCTGCTCCCGAAGTGCTCGCGCAACCAGCGCTCCAGGTCGGGGTCGACGGTCTGCTCCTCGCCCACGACGGCGGCCACGGCGTCGCGGGTGAGATCGTCCTCCGTCGGACCCAACCCTCCGCCGAGCACGACGAGGTCGCTCCGCGAGAGCCCGTTCTCCAGGAGATGCCGAATGCGATCCAGGTTGTCGCCCACGCGAGACGACCAGAGCACGTCGACCCCGCGGCCCGCCAAGTACGTGGCGAGGTAGGCGCTGTTGGTGTCGACGATCTCGCCCAGCAGCAGCTCGGTGCCCACGCTGATGAGCTCGGCGCGCTCGACCTTCGTCATCGGTGGCTGCCCAGGCCGCAGCCGGGGGCAGAGGCAAGGGGCATGGGATAGGGGATAGCTGCCTTCATCGGAGACGATAGTACTGCCGTGCATGTAGTAGAATCAGCGTGGTCCCCACCCCCGGGACCGAGATGGGCGCTCACCCCAGCGCCTACGGAGGGCAAGCCCCTCCACCATCTCCTCTTTGACCCTGCGCCCCCCACGCAGGGTCCTTTCTTTGCGGGCGCCCGGGCCCCCTCTGGGTCACGGCCTATCCCGCTGGGCACGCGCCCATCCTGTTCACGGTCGTCCCAGAGGCCGGTGCTAGCATCGCGCCATGAACGAGCCAACAGCTACTCCTCCGCGTAGCAGCGGAGCGCGCTCCACAGTGCTCAAGGACCTCAGGGGTACCCGCTGGGAGCGGCTGGCCGGCCGCACGGTGAAGGACGAGCTGAGGTCCAACCTCATCGCCAAGCTCAAGAGCGGCGAGGAGCTGTTCCCGGGGGTGCTCGGGTACGAGGAGACCGTCACGCCGGCGGTCGTCAACGCGGTCCTCAGCCGCCACAACTTCATCCTCCTCGGCCTCCGCGGCCAGGCGAAGACACGCATCCTGCGGGCGCTCGTCAACCTGCTGGACGACGAGATCCCCTACATCGCGGGTACGGAGCTGCACGACGACCCCTTCGCGCCGGTGACGCGGGAGGGCAAGGCCATCGTCGCGGAGTGCGGCGACGCTACGCCCGTGGCCTGGTTGCAGAAGGGCGCCAGGTACCTCGAGAAGCTGGCCACGCCGGACTCCACGGTGGCCGACATCATCGGCGACATAGACCCCATCAAGGCCGCCAAGCTCGGCACGTCCCTGGGTGACGAACGTGCCGTGCACTACGGGCTGCTGCCACGAGCGAACCGTGGCGTGTTCGCGATGAACGAGCTGCCCGACCTGGCGGGGAAGGTGCAGGTCGCGCTCTTCAACGTCATGCAGGAAGGTGACGTGCAGATCAAGGGTTACCCGGTGCGCTTGCCGCTCGACGTCCTGCTGGTGTTCAGCGCCAACCCGGAGGACTACACGGCCCGCGGCAAGATCATCACGCCGCTCAAGGACCGCATCGGCAGCGAGATCAGGACGCACTACCCACGCACCGTCGAGGAGGGCATGGCCATAACGAGCCAGGAGGCCTGGCTCGCGCGGGACGGCCAGGTGGCGGGCGCTGAAGGCGTGCACGTGCCCGCGTTCGTGGCCGAAGCCATAGAGGAGGTCGCGTTCCAGGCCCGTGACGACGCGCGGGTGGACAAGCACTCCGGCGTCTCGCAGCGGCTGCCCATCACGCTCATGGAGAACGTCGCCTCGAACGCCGAGCGCCGCGCCCTTCTGCTGGGCGAGGACCGCCCCATCGCTCGCATCGCGGACCTCTACGCTGCGCTGCCGGCCGTTACCGGCAAGCTCGAGCTGGAGTACGAGGGCGAGCTCAAGGGGGCCGAGGCCGTCGCCCGCGACATCGTCAGGCGGGCGATAGGCCAAGTCTTCGGGCGGCGCGCGGCCAGCGTTCCCACCGACGAGGTCGTGGCGCACTTCGAGGCCGAGAACCAGCTGCGCATCCCGGAGGACGTCAGGAGCGGTGACCTCACGGGAGTGCTCGGAGAGGTCCCTGGCCTGCTGGACGCCGCGCGGGCGGTCGCAGCGAGCCAGGTCGCGGACGAGGTCGCTGCGGCGGCCGAGTTCGTACTGGAGGGACTGCACGCCCGCAAGCTGATATCGCGCAGCGAGGAACGCGGCTACAGCGCCCCTGACCTCGAGGCCGCAGCGCAGGCACCGCGCGCACGCTGGAACTAGCTCGTGGCGACGGTCCGCTACTCCCGCTACGAGGCCACGCTGGAGGACCTGGAGACCTCGGACCTCATGCGCATGCTCGAGGACCGACTGTTGCAGTCGGGCTTCGACCGGGACCCGTTCGATCCCGACCCGGACTGGCGCCCTGGCATGGACGACCTCTTCGAGGCCATCGCGGAGTCGCTGCTGGACAACGACTTGGTGACAGAGGAGATGATCCGGCAGGCCATGGACGCCGAGGACTGGATGGACTCCGAGCTCGGCCGTGCCGTCAAGCGCCTGGCCCAAAGGCTGGCGGACGACGGCTACATCCGGCCCGTCGGACAGGACCCCGTTGACGCCCAGGACGCCGGCCAGGGCTACGCCGGTGATGCCTCGGGACAGACGCAGTTCCAGCTGACCGACAAGGCGATCGACTTCCTCGGCTACCGCACCCTGCGTGACCTGCTGGGCGCTGCCGGCCGGTCGAGCGTGGGCAGCCACGACACCAGGTTCACCGCCGCCGGCGTCGAGGCCGTGGGGGAACCCAAGCGCTACGAGTTCGGCGACAGCCTCAACCTAGACATCTCCGAGACCCTCAAGCGCGCGGCGCGGCATGGGCTGGGCAGCCTGCAACTGGAGGAGGACGACCTGTACGTGATGCAGTCAGAGTACCGGTCGTCGGCCGCGACCGTCGTCATGCTGGACTGCAGCCACTCGATGATCCTCTATGGGGAGGACCGCTTCACCCCTGCGAAGCGCGTCGCCCTGGCGCTGGCTCACCTGATACGCACGCAGTACCGCGGTGACTCCATCAGGTACGTGCTGTTCCACAACTCCGCCGAGGAGATCCCGCTGGCTCAACTGGCGGGCGCCCAGGTGGGCCCGTACCACACGAACACGGCCGAGGGACTACGGCTCGCACAGAAGATCCTCAAGCGCGAGAACAAGGACATGAAGCAGATCATCATGATCACGGACGGCAAGCCCTCCGCGATCACACTGCCGGACGGCAGGGTCTACCGCAACGCCTACGGGTTGGACCCGCTCGTGCTCGGGGAGACGCTGCGCGAGGTCGGCAACTGCCGGCGTCACGGCATTCAGGTGAACACGTTCATGCTCGCCCGCGACCCGGAGCTCATCGCGTTCGTGCGGCGCGTGTCGGCCATGACGCGCGGCAAGGCGTACTTCACGACGCCCCACACGATCGGGCGCTACGTGTTGCAGGACTTCGAGTCGCGGCGCACCAAGATGGTCAATTAGGACGTTCCGGCTCCTGGCCGGAAGGCCAGGAGCCCGAGCGGAGCTCGTAGGAATCTTCAGGCTCGGTTGCCGTCAGGCGTGGGCGCCCGAGCGGAGCGAGTAGGGGACTTTCGTCTAGGTCACTGCCCTACTGATGCGTGGCCAGGTCCAACCCGTTGACGCGGTTCATGACGGCATCCAGGCCCTCGACGGCCAGCGCCTCCACGGCGTCCGCCGCCGCGGCGACGACCCGGCTCACCAGGTCGCGATCCTCTGACCCGAAGCGCGCCAGCACCCAGGCGTCAGTGGCCCAGCCTTCCGGCGGCCTCGACACGCCGACCTTGAGCCGGACGAACTCGGGTCCGATGCGTTCGATGATGTGCCTGACGCCCTTCTGCCCGCCGGCGCCGCCCCCCTGCTTGAAGCGCAGACGGCCCAGTGGCAGATCGACGTCGTCGTGCACGACGACCAGGTCGGCGGGGCGAGCGCGGTGCCTGGCCAGCGCCGCCTGCACCGCCGCGCCGGACAGGTTCATGAAGCCCTGCGGCTTGACGAGCAGCACGTCCGAGCCTGCCCCGCCACCGAGGTTGACCCTGGCCTCGTCGCGCGACGCGTCGCCGCGCCCGAGGCGGCGGAACGCCGCGTCCGCGCGACTCGCGAGCTCGTCAACGACGAGGAACCCGGCGTTGTGCCGGGTTCCCTCGTACCTGGGCCCGGGGTTGCCGAGCCCAACTATCACGTGCACTGGTGGCTCCTAAGGCCGGCTTCAGTCCTCCGCGGAGGCCTCGTCGGCGCCTTCTTCGCCCTCTTCGGCCTCTTCACCCACGACCTGCGGCTCGGCGGCCTCGAGGGACTCTTCCTCTTCAGCCACGCGCGGCGGTACGACCGCGACCAGGGCGAGGTCCAGCTCGTCGAGGATCTCGGCCTCGGCCGGCAGCTTGTCGACGATGTCAGACACGTGGAGGCTGTCCCCGATGGCGAGGCCGCTGATGTCCAGCTCGATATGGGCCGGGATCAGGCGCGGCAGAACCGAGATGCTGACCTCGCGGCGCTGCACGTGCAGCTGGCCGCCGTCACGGACGCCCACCGGGCTGCCCACGAACTCGACGGGCACGGGCACCTGGACCGGCTCGTTGGCGCTCACGGCGTAGAAGTCGACGTGCATCGGCTCCCGGCGCCTCTTGTCCATCTGGACCTGCCTGACGATCACGCTGTGGACGTCGCCGGCGATGTCGAGGTCGATCAGGCTGGAGTTGCCGACCTGACGGAACGCCTTGTCGAAGGCGCGCATCTCGATGCTTACCGGCACGTTGATCTCTCGGTTGTACATGACAGCGGGCAGGCGACCGTTGCGTCTGAGCTCACCCAGACCGCCCTTGCCACGCTTCTCGGCTGCAAGCTTCATCGTTCCTCCACGGCGCGGCGCTTAGAGCCGCGCGCAAGACCAGTTGGTCAGCTTACTAGCTGGCGGAGGCCCCTGTCCACCGCCTGCAAGTCACCCGGCGTGTACCTCGAGCTCCCTGACGCCGCGATGGGTGGCCAGGTAGAGCGCCGCGTCGACGATCGAGGAGACCGGTATCCACGCAGAGAAGTCAGCGCCGGGCATGGCGGCTCTGTTCGCTGCGGTATCGATCGTGCCCATGGGGGCCAGGACGGCTGCGTGCACGCCGGTGCCGGCCAGCTCCGCGGCCAGAGACCTGAAGTAGCCGCTCACGGCGCCCTTGGCCGCCGCGTAGGCGCTGCGTCCCGGGGCCGGGTTGCGGGCCGCGCCAGCCGACACGCCCATCACGAAGCCCGCACCCCGCTCCCTCATGCCCGGCAGCACGGCGCGCGTGGCGTTCACCGCTGACAGCAGGTTGCGGCTCAGCATCTGCCCTAGGTCCGCCGCGGTGGCCTCGTGCGCCGGCTTGGCTGCGAAGCCGCCCGCCGCGTTGAGGAGCATGGCGCAGTCGCCCAGCTTCTCGGCCAGCCCGTCGAACGTCGCTTGGGTGATTGTTTCGTCGGTCAGGTCCAGGCCGACGGCGGTCTGGGCTGCTCGGCTGCCCGTCAGGTCCGCGACGCGGGCTGCAGCGCGGTCCTCCCCGCCCGGCCGGGTGAGGAGGGCTACGTTCCACCCCCGGTCCACCAGGGCCGCCGCGAGGTAGGGACCCACGGCTCCGCCCGCGCCCGTGATCGCAGCGTAGGTGCCGAGGCGCGGGCTCGCTTCGTCGCTCATGGTGCGAGTGTATGTCGTGGTGCGCGTTCGTATACTCCGGCGATGATCGTGGCGCCGACCCTGCACGACAAACTGCGAGCTGCGAGGCGAGCTTCCAAGGGCCTGGCCGACGTAGACAGGGACGTAGCGCTTCTGCGCGTGGCCGCGGGGCTGAGGCGGGACGCCGCGGAGGTGCTCGCGGCGAATGCCGGCGACGTGGAGGCGGCCAGGGAAGAGGGCATGGCGCCCCCGCAGGTCGATCGCCTGGCGCTTGACGAGCAGCGTTTGGGGGCGATCGCCGCAGCCTGCGAGCTGGTCGCGGAGCTGCCGGATCCCCTGGGGCGTGTCATTGACGGTTGGACGTTGCGCGCCGGGCCGCGCGTACGCAAGGTCACCGTGCCCTTCGGGGTGATCGGCATGGTCTACGAGTCGCGTCCCAACGTCACGGTGGACGCCGCCGCCCTGGCGCTCAAGGCGGGCAGCGCCGTGGTGCTGCGAGGCTCCTCGAGCGCGCTGCGCAGCAACAGGGCGTTGGCCGCGAGCATGCGACGGTCGCTGGCGGAAGCTGGGGTGCCGGCCGAGGCGGTGCAGCTGGTGGACGACCCGGGGCGCGAGGCCGTGACGGCCCTGCTGCGCGCGAACGGGCTCGTCGACCTGGTGATCCCGCGGGGAGGCGCCGGCCTGATACGTCACGTCGTCGAGAACGCCACCGTGCCCGTCATCGAGACCGGCGTAGGCAACTGCCACGTCTACGTCGACGAGGGCGCTGACCTGGCCATGGCCGAGGAGATCGCGGTGAACGCCAAGGTGCAACGGCCGGGCGTATGCAACGCCATGGAGACGCTGCTCGTCCACGTGACGGAGGCTCCCAGCCTGCTCCCCGGGCTCGTCGAGCGGCTGCAGCGGTCCGGCGTGGAGGTGATGGGCTGCGAGCGGACGCGCAGCCTGGCTCCGGGCGTTGGCGAGGCCACCGAGGTCGACTGGGACACCGAGTTCCTGGCGCTGAAGCTGGCGGTGCGGGTCGTGGACAGCCTCGACGAGGCGCTCGAGCACATCGACCGGCACGGCACCCGGCACAGCGAGGCGATCGTCACCGGTTCGCTCGCCAGCGCGGAGCGCTTCAGGCGGGAGGTGGACGCCGCCGCGGTGTTCGTCAACGCCTCGACGCGGTTCAACGACGGCTTCGAGTTCGGTTTCGGCGCGGAGATCGGCATCAGCACGCAGAAACTGCACGCTCGCGGGCCCATGGGCCTGGCCGAGATGGTCACGTACAAGTACCTGGTCGACGGCTCCGGAGAGGTGCGGGGCTAGCCCGGCCAGCAAGCACCCGTCACGCGTCGCGCTCCAAGCCCCTCCATCTAGGCTTTTGGCCCGTCCTGGACGGGGAAATCTGTTTGACCGCAGGCGCCTCTGAAGGGTACAATGACTCGTTTGGGGCGGCGGCTTACGTGGCCGTCCCCGGAGGTCAGTTTGAGCGCTTACACGGCACACGACATCAAGGTCCTCAGGGGCCTCGAGGGCGTCCGCAAGCGGCCCGCGATGTACGTACAGGGCGGCACCGGCATCGACGGCTACCACCAGCTCCTCACCGAGATCATCGACAACTCCATCGACGAGGCGCTGGCCGGTGAAGCCGACACCGTCGAGGTCTACCTGAACAAGGACGGGTCCGCCTCGGTCTTCGACAACGGCCGCGGCATCCCCGTGGACATGATGGAGGCCGAAGGCAAGCCCGCCATCGAGGTCATCTTCACCGAGCTCCACGCGGGCGGCAAGTTCGACAACGGCGCGTACAAGGTGTCTGGCGGCCTGCACGGCGTGGGTTCCTCGGTGGTGAACGCCCTCTCGACACGCTTCCAGGCCGAGGTGTTCCGCGACGGCAAGCACTTCCGCATCGCCTTCGAGGACGGCTTCGTGTCCGAGCCTCTCAACGTCGTCGGCCCGCAGCCCAAGGGGAAGCGTGGCTCCGTCGTGACGTTCAACCCGAACCACGCCATCTTCAAGGACATCGAGGGCTTCGACTACGCCCGCGTGCGACGGCGGTTGCGCGAGCTCTCCTTCCTGACGGGCGGCGTGAGGATCGTCCTGGAGGACAGGCGCGGCGCCGAAGTGAAGCGCGAGGTGTTCCACGAGAAGGGCGGGGTCGCGGCCTACGCCGAGGCGCTCGCCAAGGACGGCAAGACGCTGTACGACAAGGCCGTCTCGCTCGCCGGCACGGCCACCGTCGAGACCGACAGGGGCCCGCAGGTCATCGACGTGGAGGTCGGCATGGTGCACACCGCCGGCTACGGCCAGACGGTCCTGACCTACGCGAACATGATCACGAACCGCGATGGCGGCACCCACCTGACGGGGTTCAAGTCCGCCTACACGCGGGCGCTGAACAACTACGCCAAGAGCAAGAACCTGCTCAAGAAGGGCGACGCCGCGCCTACCGGCGACGACTTCCTCGAGGGCATCAACGCGGTCATCTCGGTGAAGCTGCCGGACCCTCAGTTCGAATCGCAGGCCAAGGTCAAGCTGCTCAATCCCGAGGCCCAGTCGGCAGTCAACTCGGTCGTGTACGAGAGGCTCACGGACTTCCTCGAGGAGCATCCCCGGGCAGGCAAGGCCATCGTCGAGAAGGCCACACAGGCCGCGCGTGCGCGGGAGGCCGCCCGGAAGGCTCGCGACCTGGTGCGCCGGGCCAACCCGCTCGAGAACGACGACCTGCCCGGCAAGCTGGCAGACTGCCAGTCCCAGGACCCGTCCGTCTCGGAGCTCTACATCGTCGAAGGCGACTCGGCAGGCGGCTCCGCCAAGCAGGGCCGCGAGCGCCGGTTCCAGGCGATCCTGCCTCTAAGGGGCAAGATCCTCAACGTGGAGAAGGCGAACCTGGGGCGCATCCTCAAGAACGCCGAGATCAGGGCCATGGTGGCGGCGATCGGCGCCGGCATGGAGGGAACGGGAGACGAGGCGCACTTCAACCTCGACGAGGTGCGTTACCACCGGATCATCATCATGACGGACGCTGACCACGACGGCTCCCACATCAGGACGCTGCTGCTCACGTTCTTCTACCGCTACATGGCGGCGTTGATCCACGCCGGTTACCTCTACATCGCCCAGCCGCCCCTCTACGGGGTGCGTTTCGGCCGGTCGAAGGAGATGAACTACGTCTTCGACGAGGTCGGGTTGCAGGAGCTCCTGAAGGCCAACAAGGGCAAGACGTACGAGATCCAGCGCTTCAAGGGCCTCGGGGAGATGAACCCTGAGCAGCTGTGGGAGACCACGATGAACCCCGAGACGCGCGTGCTCAAGCGGGTGACGATCGACGATGCCCTCGAAGCCAGCGATGTCTTCGAGACCCTGATGGGCACCGAGGTCCCGCCCCGACGTCAGTTCATAGAGGAGAACGCGCACCTGGCGCAGCTGGACGTCTGACCGCAGTCGGCTGGTCGCTGGGCGGTCCCGAACCCTCGGGACCGCCCGCGTTCGTCCTCGGTGTCTTCAGGACCCAGGTTCACCGAGCCCTGATGACGTTGGCCGGCTCGCGCCCGGCCAGGACCGCCAGGACGGCTTCCGAGCAGAGGCGGGCCATGGCCGTGCGCGTCTCGAGCGTGGCGGACCCCAGGTGGGGCGCCAGGACCACGTTCGGCAGGCCCGGTAGTCCCGGGTGAACCGCCGGCTCCTCCTCGAAGACGTCAAGGCCCGCGCCGGCGATGCTTCCGTCCTGCAGCGCGGACACCAGCGCCGCCTCGTCCACGACAGGGCCGCGAGCGGTGTTCACGAGCACGGCCGCGGGCTTCATCAGGGCCAGCTCGCGCGAGCCGATGAGGTGCCTGGTCTCGTCGGTCAACGGGGCGTGCAGGCTGACGAAGTCGCTCTCCTGCAGGAGCTCGTCGAGCGGCGCGTACGACGCTCCCAGCTCTCGCGCGGCCTCCGGGTCAGGTCGCCTGTTGTGGTAGAGCACCCGCATGTCGAACCCGCGTGCCCGCCTGGCGACGGCGCGGCCGATCCGGCCCAAGCCGACGATGCCCAGGGTCGCCCCGGTCACGTGAGCGCCGAGGAGCTGCTCAGGCTGCCAACCGGTCCAGGCGCCTGAGCGCACGAGCGCATCGCCCTCGCACAGTCGCCTGGCCACGGCCAGCAGGAGGGCGAACGCCATGTCCGCGGTGGCATCGTCGAGCACGCCGGGCGTGTTGGCAGCCACGACGCCACGCCGGTGGCAGGCCGGGACGTCGATGTTGTCGTAGCCGACGGCGTAGTTCGCCACGACCTTCAGCTGGGGCCCTGCCGCGTCGAGCAGCTCGTCGTCGACGCGCTCGGACATCAGCGTGATGAGGGCGCTGGCGCCTGCGGCGTGGCTCAGCAGGTCGACCCTGGCGATGGGGTCGTCTGAGTCGTGCACATCGACGCGAAGGCCGGCCTCACGCAGCGGCGCGAGGCCGGCCTCCGGCAGCCGGCGAGTGACGAACACGCGCGGGCTCACTCCAAGCTCAGCTCCGCGCGCAACTGATGCACCTGGTCCGAGGTCAACGCCAGGTCGCGTTGTCCCGCGACGTCAGCAGCGGTGTAGGGCTCGAACGAGACCCCGGCGTCCTGGTTGCCGAACGAGGTCATGACGTGGTTGAGGATCGCTGCGATCTCCTCGTCTGCCAGGTGTTGGTGCGAAGGCATGAAGCCGTTGTACGAGACGCCGTTCACCTGGATCTGCCCGGTGAGGCCGAAGAGCACGACGTCGAGCATGTAGGTGCGTTCGGCCTGGTAGAGCTCGGCCGCGTGGCCCGCCAGGGGCGGGAAGGCGCCAGGGATGCCGCCGGCGTCGGCCTGGTGGCAGGCCGCGCAGGCGGCGAAGGCCACCGCACCGTCTACGGAGGCCAGCGCCTGCTCGTCGTCATCAGCACCGGCGGCCGCGCCGTCAGCGCCGGCGGGAGCGCCAACGGGCGCGCCGGGAGCGACGATGCCGGGCGACTGCACGCCGCGCTCGGCTACCAGCTCCATGGCCCTGTCGATGTCTATGCGCGCTCGGCCGTCCTCGTACACCTCGTAGCCGGCGAGCGCCCCGGTGGCCGCGGCCAGGCCAGCCTGGAACTCGGTGGAGTCTGCCGGCGTGAGGCGCACCTCCGGCTTGGCCATCGCCAGGACCAGCAGGAGGAGCAACAGGCCGGCCATGCCGAGGGCCGACAGGACGAATGCCGTGCGCACCTGCCCTTCGCTCAGCAGGTACTGGCGCGTGGGCTCGTATCCGGGTCCGCGATCCTCAGCCATGGTGCTCCGAGACAGCAGCGACGAGGCGCGGGTCGTTCGCCGGCAGGACCTGCCGGCTGGCGAGCTGCCTGGCGAACGCCGCGAGCCAGATGCCGCCGATGCCTATGAACAGGAGCACGTCGGCCAGGGTGACCGCGAAGCCCTCCCGCCCGAAGGCCGGCGCCAGGAACCAGAAGTAGTTCAGCGCCTGCATCAGCAGGGACCAGACGGCCACGGCGACCAACGCTCTACGCTTACGCTTCACCCACCGCGAGAACAGGACGAAGAAGGGGGCGAAGAAGCCGAAGAAGAGCAGGAACGCCGACACCCCGATCCAACCTGGGCTGAACCGGAGCACGTACCAGCTGGCCGTCTCGACGACGTTGTTGCTCCACTGGATGATCAGCTGGGACACCTGCACGTACGCCCAGAACATCGTGAAGGCCATCAGGAAGTTCCCTAGGTCCTGCAAGCGCCGCGGCGTGAGCAAGGCGTCGACGGTGGCGTTACGGCTCGCGATCCAGGTGATGACGATGATCATGAACGCGATGCCGGTGATGGCCTGCGTCGCCATCAGGATCGTGGGGTAGATGCCCGAGAACCAGGTGGGGGTCAGGGACATGGCCCAATCGAAGCCGGCGAAGGTCATGGTCAGCACGTAGAAGACGAACCACATGCCGGCGGCGCTGCGCAACCGGTAGCCGATCGTGCCGGCGGCCCTCGCGGTGGCGTCCTGGTCGAGCGAGCTGCGCCGGTAGAGCATCGCCGCACCGATCCAGACGGCGAAGTAGACGACGCTGCGCACGACGAACCAGGGCAGGTTGAGGTACTCCTGCTTGGCCGCCACGGTGGGTTGCTCGGCCACGTAGGCTGCGTTCGTCCACGGGTAGAGGTCGCCGGCCCCCAGCAGGACCGGCACGAAAAGCAGCGCCATGAGGGGGATCACCGTGGCCGCGGATTCGAGCGGACGCGAGATGAGCGGGCCCCACGGGCCGCCCGCGAGGTGCTGGGTGAACAGGATCACCAGCGCGCCCAAGGAGATGCCGAGCCAGAAGACGTAGGCCAGCAGGTACGACTGGAAGAAGCCGGCCGCTCCACCCTGACCGAAGAACCCGAGGACGGCCCCGCCGACGACGGCGATCACGCCGATGCCAAGGGCGATCGTCTGGAACCTGCCGGTGTCGGGCGCCGGAGCGTCCAACGCGGTGCGAACGTGAGCGTGTTGGTGGGCGTCTAGGCTCATCTGGCCGCCTCCGTGGTCGGCAGCGTTACCTCAGCGCCCTCGGGGATATCGGACGGGTCCGCGTTCTGCGACAGCTGCAGGGCCTTCACGTAGGCCGAGATGGCCCAGCGGTCCTCGGGAGCGATGCGCGAGGCGTAGGAGAACATGCGGCCGAAGCCGTTGGTGATGGCGTTGTAGAAGTAGCCGACCGGAGCGGCCAGCAGCCGCGGCTCGTGGATGAAGGAAGGGGGTTGGGGGAACCCGCGGCGCACGACGGCTCCCCTGCCGTCCCCGTCGTAGTTGTGGCAGGGCGAGCAGTAGATGTCGAAACGCTCCTGACCCCGCTGCAGGACCTCGAGCGTGAGCTCTATGGGCAGCTCGGTGAGCATGCCCTGGGCGCCCTGGCCCGAGAGGAACGACGGGTCGAGGCCGCCACGTTCGCGCGAGATCGCGTTCGACGGAGGTACCTGCATGCCGGCTCCGTCGTCGAAGTAGGTCGAGGCCTCGAACGGCTCGACCTTCGCCTGGTCGAACATGTTGCGACCGCAGGCGGTTAGCAGGAGGGTGAGACCCAGCGTCAGGACCACTACGGGCTTGAGGCGCCCGCGCCTGCGTTGGTCGTTCTTCTGACGTGCAGCGCTCACGCTTCGACCTCGCTGACACGCTCCGGCCCGAGGCTCTCGAGGAACGCCGTCGTCCTCCGGAGGTCGAACTGCGGGTCCTTGGCCTCGATGGCGATGAAGAACTTGTCGCGGCTGGCGCCCTCGAAGCCGGGGGTGTTGAAGATGGGGTGGTAGGCGCGGGGCAGGCCGTTCCGCAGGAGCATCCCGAGGCCCGCGGTGAACGCGGCCGACAGGATCGTGAGCTCGTACATGATGACGATCCAGTTCGGCCAGCTGTTTAGCGGCTTGCCGCCGATCACCAGCGGGTAGTAGCTGGTGTTGGCCCACCACTGCATGAAGAACCCGCCCAGGCCCCCGAAAACGCCCGCCGCCAGCACGATCCAACCTATGCGCGTCGGCTTCATGCCGAGGGCCTCGTCCAGGTCCTCGACAGGGAACGGCGTGTACGCGTCGGTCTTCGTGTAGCCGGCATCGCGCACGCGTTCGGCGGCAGCCATGAGGTCGTCGACAGTGCCGAACTGGGCGGCGACGCCGTGCAGGGGTCTGTGGGGGCGCGATATGTGGCCGGGCTCCCCGACCGTCGTCATGCTCACGCGCTCACCTCCTGGAACACCTCGGCCCTGATGTCCTCGTAGGGGTCGATCTTGTGGTGGCTGTAGTGGTACGCCGTCTCCTTGGTCTCGGCCGTGGCTATGGACGGCAGGAGGCGGATGAAGAGGAAGAACAGGGTCGAGAACAGGCCGAAGCTACCGAGGTACAGCGACCAGTCCCAGAAC
>DASVCK010000088.1:0-7401 GCA_036381675.1 Trueperaceae bacterium
ACGACGCAGGAGACGATGATGAACGCCCGCACGGCCCGCGACTGGCTCTCCCGCGCCGCCGGCGACGACTCCGCGGTATCGAGGCACTTCGTGGCCATCTCCTCGGCGGTCGACCGCGCCCAGGCGTTCGGCATCCCGGACGCCAACGTGTTCGAGATGTGGGACTGGGTGGGCGGCCGGTACTCGCTGTGGTCGGCGATAGGGCTCTCTATCTGCCTCGCCACCAGCTACGAGGTGTTCGAGGAGCTGCTGCGGGGCGGCCACGCCCTGGACCAGCACTTCCGCACGGCGCCGCTCGAGGTGAACTTGCCGGTGTTACTCGGCCTCCTCGCCTTGTGGTACGTGGACTTCCTGGGCGCGCAGACGAGGGTGGTCCTGCCCTACGACGAGTCGCTGGAGCACCTGCCCCGCTACCTGCAGCAGCTAGACATGGAGTCGAACGGCAAGGGCAGGCGCCGCGGGGGCGAACCCGTGACGTACCGCACCGGACCGGTGGTGTGGGGCGAACCGGGTACGAACGGACAACACGCGTTCTATCAGCTCCTCCACCAGGGCACCGTGCTGGCACCGGCCGACTTCATCGGGTTCGCGAGCCCGCACCACGGGCTGCTCGACCATCACCGCGCGCTGCTCGCCAACCTGTTGGCGCAACCGCAGGCGCTCATGCGTGGCCGCACTCAGGACGAGGCGCGGCGGCCCGAGATGTCCGAGGCGCTGGCGGCGGCCAAGACCTTCCCGGGCAACCGACCCTCCACCACGCTGCTCTTCCCGCAGTTGACCCCGGAAGCGCTGGGGGTGCTCATCGCTCTCTACGAGCACGAGGTCTTCGTGCAGGGTGTCGTCTGGGACATCAACTCGTTCGACCAGATGGGCGTCGAGCTGGGCAAGGAACTGGCCTCCGCGTTGCTGCCGCGGCTGGCTGAGGACCGCGGTGATGTTCCGGCCGCGGCCGATCTTGACGCATCCACTGCCGGTCTCCTCGCTTTCCTGAAGCGGCATGCACCTGGTTGACACCCGGCGAGACCCTTAGACCGGGTAGATTCGTAACCCATGGCCAAGAAGAAGTCGAAGTCGGCTGGCAAGCCGGCGAAGCAGAGCGCCGCAGCTGGTCAGCCGGCGCTGAAGAGCGCTCCCAGCGACAAGTCGGCTGCCGGGGGAAGGTCCGGCAGCGTCGCCGCTCGGGTGCGAGGCGACCGCAAGCGCAAGCAGCAGCGGGTCAACATCGCCGTCGGTGCGGGCCTGGCCACGGTCGTGGTCGCCGCCATCGCGATGCAGTTCGTGTTGGAGTCGAACCGCCCCGGCGAGAAGTTCGCCAGCCTGGGCAACGTCCACCTGCTGTCGCTCAACTCGCCCCACGTGCCGTACAACAGCGATCCGCCCACCTCCGGCCCTCACATGCCGAGCGTCGCCCAGTGGGGCTCCCACTTCGAACCGTTGCCAGACGAGTACGTCGTCCACAACATGGAGGACGCCGGCGTGGTGCTCTGGTACGACATGGGCACGCCGGAGGAGAACGCCGAGCGCGTGGCCGCCCTCGAGCAGGTCTCGCAGGGCTACCGGCGGATCATCATCGTCCCGCGCGAGGACCTGGGTACCCAGTACGTCCTGACGGCGTGGCAGCGGCTGCAGCGCTTCGATGACATCGACGAAGAGGGCATGCGACGGTTCATCGACGCGTACGAGGGCATCGACCACCACCCGCGCTGAAGCTGAGTCCAGGGACGGAGAGGAGCCAACTGGGTGAGCAGCACCAGCCGCGACCGCGTCACCGCCAACCTGCCGAGCCGCGACTTCGACGCCACCGAGGACTTCTACCGGCAACTCGGGTTCGACACCCTGTTCAAGGACGACGGGTGGATGATCCTGAGGCGGGGCGCCCTAGAGCTGGAGTTCTTCCCCTACCCGGTCGAGCCGAGACGCAGCGCCTTCAGCGCTTGCATCCGGGTCGACGATCTGGACGCGCTCTTTGAAGCGTTCGCCGTGGAGGGCCTGCCGAGAGACCACACCTCGATCCCGCGCATATCGGCACCGGCGGTACAGCACGGCCTGCGGATGTTCGCGCTGGTCGACCCGGAGGGCAGCCTGCTGCGCTGCATCCAGAACCCCGAGCGTTAGCGTCCGGGCCGGCGGCGTGTGCCGCGCGCCCCGGCCGGCGCGCCGCGTCAGTCCGCCAGGGCGGAGAGCCCGTTCACGACCATCTGCACGGCCAGCATGATCAGCAGCATGCCCATGAGGCGCTCGACCGCCTGCAGGCCCCTCTCCTTGAGGAGCCGCAGCAGCAGTGGCGCCGACATGAGCACGGCGGCCGTCGCCAGCCACGCCACGAGGAGCGCGATCACCCATCCGCCGAGGCTCCCGGGTGAGCTCCGCGCCAGGAGTATGACCATGGCCATCGCCGACGGCCCCGCGATGAGCGGGATGGCGAGCGGCACGATGAACGGCTCGCCGCCGGCCTGGTAACCCATCACGCCCTCCGCGCGAGGGAAGACCATGCGCAGGCCGATGACGCCGAGCACGATGCCGCCCGCGATCGAGACGCTCTCCTCCTGCAACCCGAGGAAGCCCAGTATGTGCTGCCCGAAGAAGAGGAAGAAGAGCAGCACGGCGAGAGCGATGACGAGCTCGCGCATGACGACGCGACGCCGGCGCTCCTTGTCGACGTCCTTGAGCAGGGTCAGGACCAACGGGATGTTCCCGAACGGGTCCATCACGAAGAACAGCAAGACTGCCGCCGGCCATACGCCCTGCAGAGGCTCCATGTCGTGAGGATAGAGCGGGTGCGGGCCCGTGCCGCGGCGTGGCGCCCTTCGTGGTCGTACGTCATGTTGTTGGCGCGCGCGTCCTCGCAGGTCTTCTCGGCGCCGAAGCCACTACCAAGCTAGTGCATAGTGGCTGTGGGACCGGCTTCCTTATCCGCGTCCCTGACGGCGTTTCTTGTGCAACTAGCGGTTGCGCTATTCACAGGGTTGGTAGTGGCTATCCAGCGCGAAAGAGGTAGTGGTTCCTCTGCCGAGCGTGGCCCTCCGAGCGCGGCCCTCCGAGCGCGGCCCGCCGAGCGCGGCCCGCCGAGCGTGGCCCTCCGAGCGGTGCCCTCAGAGCGGGGCCCTCCGAGCGGGGCCCGCCGAGCGCGGCCCAGACGCGGCCGACCCCCGGCCGCTAACCAGCGCCTTCGAACCTGGAAACCCCTCGGCAGACGCTCTCGATGAAGACCTCCACCCCGTCATCGGTGACGCCCTGCATCGTCATGGTCGCGGTGTCGCCGTCGTCGACGATGCTCGTCTCCACCGTGCCGAGGCCCTCTTTCGAGTTGATCATGTAGATGACGCCATCGGTGGTGATGTCACCGAACCCGATGAGTAGCTCCGCCGACCAGTACCCGATGTCGGGCAAGACGGCCTCATGGGTGAGCTGGATGATGCTCGGCGCGGCGCTGGGGTCGTCAGCGTAGTACTGAACCCCGTAGGAGCCCGCACCCGAGAAGTCGAAGCCGCATATGAACATGGGCATGTCGGTCAGCACGTACTCGCCGTCGTGGTCCCCGCCCGCGAGCGTGAAACGGATGTCCGCCCTGGAGCCCTGTGCCTGGGCCAGCGCCCAGATAGCCGCCAAGAGGACGGCGCCGAGAACGCGTTGTGGGAGATGAAGGCGCCGGGCCGGTGATCGCCCGAGCGTGTTCATGGCGAGACTGTAGACCTCGGTACGCCGCCGCGCAACCCGCGCGTCTCGACAGACGTCACACGCTCGGCAGGTCGAGGCCCCTCTCGCGAGCCACCTGCTTAGCCCTGTCGTAGCCGGCGTCGGCGTGGCGCATCACTCCGGTGCCGGGGTCGTTGAGCAGGACGCGGGACAGCCGCTCGGCTGCGTCGGCGGATCCGTCCGCCACGGTCACCTGCCCGGCATGCAGCGAGTAGCCCATGCCCACGCCTCCGCCGTGATGGAAGCTCACCCAGGCGGCGCCCGAAGCGGCGTTGAGCGCGAAGTTCAGCAGCGGCCAGTCCGCCACGGCGTCGGAGCCGTCCTGCATCGCCTCGGTCTCACGGTAGGGGCTGGCGACAGAGCCGGCGTCAAGGTGATCGCGGCCAATGACGATGGGCGCGCTCACCTCTCCGTTGCGAACGAGCTCGTTGAAGGCCAAGCCCGCCTTGTCCCTCTCGCCGTAGCCGAGCCAGCAGATGCGTGCGGGCAGCCCCTGGAACTCGAACGTCTTGACGCCCTCCGTCAGCCAGCGCCGCAGGTGCTCGTCGCCCGGGAACAGCTCGAGGAGCGCGCGGTCGGTGCGGTAGATGTCCTCGGGGTCGCCGGACAGCGCCACCCACCGGAAGGGCCCGCGCCCCTCGCAGAACTGGTCGCGGATGAACGCCGGCACGAAGCCCGGGTAGGCGAAGGCGTCCTCGAAGCCGCCCTCCCGCGCGAAGGCGCGCAGGTTGTTCCCGTAGTCGAACGCCACTGCGCCGCGCCGCTGCATCTGAACGATCGCTCGGCAGTGCTCGGCCATCGCCTGCAGCACCCGACCGCGGTAGCCCCGCGCGTCGGCCCCGCGGGCGGTGGAAGCGTCCTCGTCCGGCGCCAAGGGCGGCACGTAACCGTAGAGCGGGTCGTGTGCGCTGGTCTGGTCGGTGACTAGCTCCGGGACGAAGCCGCGGCGCACCAGCTCCGGTAGGACCTCGGCGGCGTTGCCCAGCAGCCCGATGGAGAGCGCGCGCCCCTCCGACTTGGCCAGCTCGGCCTCTCTCAGGGCGTCGTCGAGGTCGGCCGTCCAGGTGTCGAGGTAGCGAGTCTCGATGCGCCGCTCGATGCGGTGGCGGTCCACCTCGACGGCGATCACCACGCCGCCGTTGAGGGTCACGGCCAACGGCTGCGCCCCGCCCATGCCGCCCAGGCCCGCCGTGAGCGTGATGGTGCCGGCCAGCGAACCGCCGAAGTGCTTGCGGGCGGCTGCTGCGAACGTCTCGTACGTCCCTTGCAAGATGCCCTGGGTGCCGATGTAGATCCAGCTGCCGGCGGTCATCTGGCCGTACATCATCAGTCCGGCCGCGTCCAGCTCGTCGAAGTGCTCCCAGGTGGCCCACTTGGGAACGAGGTTGCTGTTCGCGATGATCACCCGAGGCGACTGCGGGAAGGTGCGGAAGACGCCAACAGGTCTGCCCGACTGAACCAGGAGCGTCTCGTCGTCCTCGAGGCGATCGAGCGTCGCGACGATCCTGTCGAAGTCCTCCCATGACCTCGCGGCCTTGCCCCTGCCGCCGTACACGATGAGCTCCTCGGGCTTCTCGGCCACCTCGGGGTCCAGGTTGTTCATAAGCATCCGCTTGGCGGCCTCTTGGATCCAGCCCTTGGCGGTGCGCTTCCCGCCACGCGGCGCCGTCACTGACCTGCTCTGGCTCATGGTCGCTCCGTTCGGGGCTCTCTCGTCCTGCCTTACCGAGGGATCTCACTCCGCGCTGCCTATGCCGTCTATTGGGCCACATCACATCACGTGGCAGGCCGCTCGGCCGCCCAGGCAGGCGGGCAGCCAACACCCCACCGCCTCTCGGAGATTCCCGGCGCCCTTCCCGACCAGACCGGGAACGAGCTCTCTAGCGACCCTTCGCCCACGGACCTAGCCTCCATCCGTCGACGGCGCGATGGAAGCGCCGGGAGGAGAGCGGAGATGAACGGATACGTGAGGCTGCAGCGGTGCGACCCGATGGTCCCTAGAGCACTCTTCTTGGCCGCGGTGCTGGTGAGCTCGGCGCTCGTCTGCGTACGCGCCCAGGGGACCACCGCAGCGCGGGACCCGGTGCCGGAGGCCGTCGTGGCAGCGCAGCTTGAATACCAGGAGTCCAGGCAAGCCGGCCTGGCGGCCGAGGCCGCGGCCGCCGCCGCCACGCGGGCCATCATCCGCGCGCAGCGGGAGTACCAGAACGCGCGGTCGCTGGCGTGGTGGCGGGCACGGCCACTCGCATACGCAGGCGATACCTGCCTGGCGCGCGAGTACACTCTGCTCAGCACCGACGACTGACATCCTTGGCGTCCTCACGTTGGCTCGAGCAGTCGCTCGCGGGAGGGGTTCCCGTGGACGCATCCGCTGTCGTAGCGAGCCAGTCACCCGCATCGCCGCGAGCGCGCCCCGCGCGCCCTGGCCGGTTGGTCCTGTGGGGCGCTGCGAGCTTCCTCCTGTCACTGATCGCCCTGCAGGCGTACCTGTTCACCTTGCCGACCGACGGCTGGCGTCTGCTGCCGCCCGCCGAAGCGCCGCTCTTCGCGGAGGACCTCATGCCGGGGACCGCGCAACCGGGGGCCGGCCCCGACAGCGGGGAGCTCCGGCCAGGCGACCGCCTTCTCGCGGTGGACCAGGCGCCGTTCCCCCTCCTCATGTTCGACGCGGTGAGCCTAAGGCGGCCCGCCCTCTCCTACGCGGCGGGCGAGGTCAAGGTCTACACGGTCGAGCGCGGGGGCGAGGCCCTCGACATCGCGGTGCCCATAAGAGCGTGGACCGCGGGCGGGATCGCCAGGGCGGTGTGGCTGACGCTCGCGGACTCGCCCATGGGCGGCGTCTACCGCTGGCTGGCGTGGGCGCTGGCCGCGTTCGTGTTCCTGCGGCGGCCCGACCTGGCCAGCGCCAGGCTCTTCTTCCTGCTCGAGAGCGTCATGCTGGGCACGGCGATCACGACCGCGGTGGCGCCCGTCAGCGTCCAGGCCACCCTTTCCCCGACGATCTTCTACGCCACGCGGTTCGCCGGCGACCTGTTCACGTGGCTGCTGGCGCCGGCGCTGGGCGTGCACCTGATACTCGCCTTCCCGTCTACGAAGCCGCCGCCGCGGGCGGCCGTGTGGCTCCTCTACCTGGTGCCTTGGCTGGTGCTGGCGGTGGTGTGGGTCTACGGCCTGGTAGCGCTCGTGCCCCTGATGACAGGGCTGTACGCCGTCCTCGGCCTGCTGGCCGTCGCCCGGCTCGTGTACGTCGGCGGCTCCGGACCACAGGCGGCCAGCGTCCGCTGGTTCGCCTTCGCATTCGGGGTCTCCAACCTGTTCTCGCTGGCGTTCTGGCTCCAGGAGATCGGTTGGATCCCACACATCCCGCTGCTGCACGCGGTCATGTTCCAGCACTGCCTGTGCGACCTGATCTACGTCACGGGCTTCGCCATCGCCGTCCTGTGGCACGGGCTGTTCGACGTCGACATGATTGTCGGTCGGTCTCTTGTCTACGTCTCCCTCACCGCCCTCGCCATCGGCGTCTACGCCGTGGTGGTAGGCGGGATGGGGCGCCTGCTCGTGGGAGGCCCCAACCTGGAGCTGTCGCTCGCCGCCACGGCGATGGTGGCGTTGGCGTTCGACCCGGCGCGCCGCTGGCTGCAACGAGCGGCCAACCGGCTGCTGTACGGGTTCCGCGACGAGCCGTACGAGATCCTGTCGCGGCTG
>DASVCK010000089.1:0-4465 GCA_036381675.1 Trueperaceae bacterium
GAGCGTGCGGGTCCCTCGGATGCGGCCACCTGAACGCGAAGCGGCGCGGAGCGTCCAGCGTGACGACGGTGGACAGCCACTGGTAGTGCTCGTAGCCCGGCTCGAGCATGCCGCCGGTCTGCGTACGTCCCACCTCGAACGGCTGGTCGATGCGGGCCTTGAACCACGTCCCGAACTCGCGGTGGTCGGTCAGGGCGCGCCATACGCTCTCCACCGGTGCGTGCAGTACCACTGTCCTGACCACGCTCTGCGTGCGGTCATCCCGAGAGCCGCTCTCCGTCATTTGCAACCTCCCGGTTGCATATTAGATGTCTAAGGCTCGTTGAGCAATCTCGTCAGCTCTCCAACCGGACGCCGTTGTCCCACCGACGCTCAGTTGGCGACGCTCAGTTGCCGGCGCTCTCGCGAGCGGCGGTCAGGACCGAAAGGAAACGTGCGCCGTAGCGCTCCAGCTTGGCCGCTCCCACGCCCGAGACGCGCGCGAGCTCTGCCCGGGTGGCGGGCATGGCGCTGATCATCTCGCGCAGCGTCTTGTCGTGGAACACGACGTAGGGAGGGATGCCCTGGTCCTTGGCGATCTCGGCGCGTAGCGCGCGCAGCTCCTGGAACAGGCCCTCGTCCTCCGGGGACAGTATGGGCGCGGAGGTTGCGCCCCTCCCCCGACCGGAACGGGCGGCCTTGCGCCGTAGCCGGTCGCGCCGCATGACGACCTTCACGTCGCCGCGCAGAACGTCGCCGGCGCCGGGCCCCAGTCGCAGGCCGCCGAAGCCGTCCGGATCCGGGACCAGGTGCCCGTTGGCGAGCAGCTGCCTCACCACCGAGCGCCAGCCGGCGACGTCGAGCTCGGTACCGATCCCGAACGTCGAGAGCCCGTCGTGCCTGAGACTCTTCATCCTGTCGGTCTCGTTGCCGAGCAGGACGTCTATCAGGTGCCCCGCGCCGAAGCGCTGGCCGGTCCTGACGGCGGTCGAGAGCAGCTTCTGTGCCGCGACCGTGCCGTCGAACGTCTCTACCGGCTCCAAGCAGGTGTCGCAGTTACCGCACGGGTCCTGGAGCTCTTCGCCGAAGTAGGCGAGCAAGGCCTGGCGTCGACACCCAGGGGTCTCGCAGTAGGCCAGCAGCGCCTCGAGGCGCTGGCGCTCGGCGCGTCTGTGCCTCTCGTCGCCACCGCCGCTCTCGAGCAGGCGCGTCACCTGCACCACGTCCTGCAGGCCGTACGTCATGAACGCCTCGGCCGGCTCGCCGTCGCGACCGGCGCGGCCCGTCTCCTGGTAGTAGCCCTCGAGGCTCTTGGGCAGGTCCAGATGCGCGACGAACCTCACGTCCGGCTTGTCGATACCCATGCCGAACGCCACGGTCGCCACCATCACGACGCCGTCGTCACGCAGGAAGCGCTCCTGCCTCTCGCGGCGCTGCTCCGCCTCGAGCCCGGCGTGGTAGGCCAGCGCTGTCACGCCGCGGGACCGCAGCCACGTGGCGGTGGCGTCGACGCCCTTGCGCGAGAGGCAGTAGACGATGCCGGACTCGCCTGCGTGTCGGCCCCCGTAGAACTCCAGGAACTGCGCCTTGGCCTCCGTCTTCTCCACCACGCGGTAGCGGATGTTCGGCCGGTCGAAACTGGCTACGAACCGCTTGGCGTCCTCCAGCCGCAGCCGCTCCACGATCTCCTCACGCGTGCGACCGTCGGCGGTCGCGGTGAGCGCGATGCGGGGAACGCCGGGGTAGCGCTCCGCCAGCATGCCCAGCCGGATGTACTCGGGCCTGAAGTCGTGGCCCCACTGGGAGACGCAGTGCGCCTCGTCGATCGCGAACAGGCTCAGTCGGCCCCCGGAGCGAAGTACGTCGAGCAGCGCCAGGAACGGTTCGGTGAGGAGGCGCTCGGGCGCTACGTACAGGAGGTCCAAGCGGCCATCGACCGCGTCGCGCTGGACGGCGTGGGCCTCGGCCGGCTCGAGCGTGCTGTTCAGGAACGCCGCACGGACGCCGAGAACCTCCAGCGCCGTCACCTGGTCCTGCATCAGTGCGATGAGCGGGGAGACCACGACGGTCAGGCCCGGCATGAGCAGGGCAGGCACCTGGTAGCAGAGCGACTTGCCTCCGCCCGTCGGCATGAGCACCAGGGCGTCGTCACCAGCCATCACGGCCTCGATGACCGCCTCCTGGTGACCCTTGAAAGCGTCGTATCCGAAGACCGTCCGGAGGACATCGAGCGGACCGGAGTAACGCCGGGTCACGTCAGGCCGCGCCTTGGGTTCCGGTGCGCCCGAAGGGCTGCGTCGCCCTCAGCTCACCCACTCGCCGCCGCGCATCACCGGCTCGAGCTCACCCGACGCCAGCTCGCCGTCGACGTCCAGTTGGTCGGAGCCGATCATGAAGTCTACGTGCGTCAGCGAGTCGTTCAGGCCCGCCGCGCGCCTCTGCTCGGCGTCCATGCCGGCGCCGCCCTCCACGGTGACGGCGTACGCCCGGCCCAACGCGATGTGGCAGGCGGCGTTCTCGTCGAATAGCGTCTCGTAGAACAGCACGCCCGTGCGCGCGATGCAGCTCGAAGCCGGCACCAACGCGACCTCGCCCAGGCGCCTGGCGCCCTCGTCTGCCGCGAGGATGTTGTCGAGCGCCTCTTGTCCCACCCCAGCCACGGCCTTCGTGACGGCGCCGTCCTCGAAGGTGAGCTCGAAGTCGTCTATGAGGTTGCCGTTGTACGCCAGCGGCTTGCTGGCGCGCACCACGCCGTCGACCCGCTCGCGGTGAGGGGCCGTGAAGACCTCCTCGGTGGGCATGTTGGCGACGAACGAGACACCGTTCGGCGTGCTCGAGGAGCCCCCGTCCCAAACGTGGCCGTCGGCGAGGCCGACCCTGAGGTCGGTGCCCGGGGCCCGGAAGCGCAGCGCCGCGTAGCGCTTGCGGTTGAGGCGGCCCCTGGCGGCGAGAAGCTGATCAAGGTGCGCTCGCCAGGCGGCCACCGGGTCCTCCTCGTCCAACCTGACCGCCCTGAAGATCAGGTCCCACAGCCTCGCCACGGCCTGCTCAGGAGCCAGGTCCGGGAAGACGCGGCTGGCCCAGGCGGGAGACGCGGCGGCGGCTACGGACCAGGCGATGCCGTCGCGCATGGCGATGTCGTAGTACGGCTTGAGTAGCGGCCGCCAGGACTTGAGGTAGGTCGCCATGCGCCGCGGGTCAGTGCCCGCGAGGTTGCTGGGGTCGTCGGCATCGATGGCCAGGGACGCGGCCCCTTCGTTGGCGAGCCGGATCATGGCCTCGGCCGTCTCTTGGGGCACGTTGCCGAACGTGCCGTCGGGGGCGTGTTGGAAGCGGGAACGGGTGACGCGCTCGTCTGACCACATCACCTCGACGTACGGGCTGCCGATCTTGTAAGCGGCCTCCACGACCATACGGGTGAGTTCCACGGCCTCTGTCGAGGTGCGCACCATCAGCTTCTGACCGGGTTGCAGGTTGACGCCGACCTTCAGTAGGAGGTCCGCGTAACGCCTCAACCTTGTCTCGTGTCGGGTCTTATCCACCGGCGCATGGTAACAGCCCGTGGCGGAAGCGCCCGCTGCGGGCGGTATCATCGCCTAGGGACGGCGAGCCGTCCCGCGGGCCCTCGGCGGCCCCACAACTAGATCCTTCGGGGCAGGGTGAGATTCCCGACCGGCGGTGTTCGGCTGCTTACCAGCGCAGTCGTCAGTCCGCGAAGCCTACACGGCCCGAACCGGTGAGACCCCGGTACCGACGGTGACAGTCCGGATGAGAGAAGGAGGCTTGCAGCGGGTCGCTTTCGGCGGCCCCGGAAACATGTCGGTACCAGTTGACAAAGTAGGGCGGACCTCGCGCAGGGCCGGCGCCAAGCACATGCGCAGGGCGCTGGAGCTGGCGGGCAGGGGCCGTGGTAGGACCTCCCCGAACCCACTCGTCGGGTGCGTGATCGTGGACGAGTCAGGCACGGTAGTCGGCGAGGGGTGGCATCCCTACGCCGGCGGCCCCCACGCCGAGGCCGCGGCCCTGTCCGCCGCCGGCGCCGCTGCCAGGGGCGCGACCGCCTTCGTGAACCTCGAGCCCTGCGATCATCACGGCAGGACGCCGCCCTGCACCGAAGCGCTCATCGCGGCGGGCCTGCGGTCCGTCGTCGTCGCCCACCTCGACCCCGACGGCCGCGTGTCTGGCCGGGGCGTCAAGCGGCTGGAGGCGGCGGGCATAGATGTGAGCGTCGGCCTGCTGGCGCGCGAGGCCGAGCGCCTGAACGAGGCCTACCTGACCTCTCAGCGCCTGGGCCGCCCCCACGTCCTCTACAAGACGGCCGCGTCCCTAGACGGCAAGATCGCCACGCGTACCGGTGAGTCGCGGTGGATCACCGGCGAGGCGGCGCGCAGGAGGGTCCACGAGTGGCGCGACGAGGTCGACGCCGTGGCCGTTGGCGTCACGACCGTGCTGCAGGACGACCCCGCCCTCACGACCAGGCTGCCCG
>DASVCK010000090.1:0-5132 GCA_036381675.1 Trueperaceae bacterium
CAGCGAGTTCAAGGGCGCCTTCGAGGCCGCCTGCGCCGAGCTGGGCGTCCCCCTCTACACCATCCCACCACGCACGCCTAAGGCCAACGCCAAGGTCGAGAGGCTACACCGGACCTTCCGCGACGAGCACTACGCCTTCGAACCCCCCACCCTCACCATCGAAGAGCAACGGGCGGCCCTGAAGGCCTACCTCCACCACTACAACCACCACCGACCCCACAAGGCCCTCGACTACCAGACCCCAGCCGCGTACGCTCACCAGCGGAGCCTCCCGTCTCAAATGACCTGAACCCATACAGCGGCTTGCGCCTCACCGGCGAGGACCGGGAAGCTGGTGCGGGCGGCGTGGAACTGGGCGGCCGCCTCGAGGAGGAGCTTGGAGGGGATGCAGCCGACGTTGACGCAGGTGCCGCCCACCATCGTGCTCTCGGCGATGGCGACGCGCGCGCCCAGCTCGGCGCCGCGGATGGCGGCGGCGGTGCCCGCCCCGCCCGTGCCTATGATCAGCAAGTCGTAATCGGAGTGCACTGCCTTGGCCATGCCCGCAGGCTAGACCCTTCAGTGTGGGGGAGGGTCAAGCGGCCGCGCCCGGGCGCGCGGCGGGCGTGTCGGCGAGGTAGACGCAGCCCTCGCCGTTGCAGACGGGGCGCGGGTGCGCCTCCGCCCACGCCAGCCGCTCGGAGAGCTCCGCCTCCAGGCGCGTCCACTGCGCCAGGCGCTCGCGCGCGTCGCGCAGGTGCCGCGCCAGGACGGCGCGCGCCTCCTGGCAGGGCGGGTGCTCGTGACCGCGCGCGTCGAGGACGTCCCTTATCTCCCGCAGCGTGAGGCCGAGCGCCTGTGCGCCGCGGATGAACTGCGCGCGCTCGGCGGCCCCGGCGCCGTAGTAGCGGTAGCCGTTGGTGCCGCGCTCGGCCGCCAGCAGGCCCAGGTCCGTCCAGTAGCGGAGGGTCTTCACGGACTCGCCGGATTCAAATGCCAACTCGCCGATTTTCACCATGCCCCATCGTAGCGGCGAAGGCACGATCGGTAGCAGGAGCAGTACGTTGCGCTCCTCGCTCATGACGTCTGCCTTCATCCGCCATCGGGGTGCGGCCCTACACGGCCGCGTCGATCGGGCGCAGGCTCACCGATCACATGACGCACCTCCCGCCAACGCGCCAGGTCATGCATGCGGTACTCACTCTTACGGGCGGCAGGAGGACCAGGCGCCACCCGCAGGACTCACGGCACGCTAGAGGCGTTTGCCGCTGACCGGCGCCGGGACCGGTTGGGTAGTAAGCGACCGGCGAACGAGTTGCCGAGCACCACGCTCACGCTGACCGCCATCGCCACCATCGCCCACACGGGCGTGATCAGGCCGGTGACGGCCGCAAGGACTCCGACGCCGTTGAAGGCAAGCGCGAGCGCGACGTTCGTGGCGGTCAGGCGGTAGCTGCGCCGTGCGAGCTCGCGCGCCTCGACGAGTGTCTCCAACCGCTCGCTCACCAGCACCACGTCCGCAGCTTCGAGTGTAATGTCAGTGCCGGAGCCGATGGCGACGCCCACGTCCGCCTGCATCAGGGCCGGTGCGTCGTTGATGCCGTCCCCCACCATCGCGACCCGCTGACCTTGTGCCTGCAACCGCCGGACCTCGGCTGCCTTGTCGCCCGGCAGCACCTCGGCCCGTACCTCCTCGATCCCTACGATGGCGGCGACGGCTATAGCGGTTCGCTCATTGTCGCCGGTGAGGAGCACCGGCTTCACGCCCGATCGCTGGATTCGCTCCACGACCTTGCGCGCATCGGTTTTCACGCGGTCCGCGAGGGCCAGCACGCCGGCGGGCTGACCATCGACCGCCACCAGGACGACGGTCTGCCCTTGGGCTTGGGCCTGCTCGACGAGCGCGTCGAGCGGGGCGGGGTTCACGCCTTCCTCGGTGAGGAAGCGTCGCGTGCCGACCAGGAGCCTGCGTCCCGCCACGGTGGCGTCGACTCCGCGGCCGGGTCGGGCCTCGAACGCCTCGGGCGTGGTGAGGGTGAGGCCTTGCTCGCGAGCGTCGCTCACGATCGCCTGGGCGAGCGGGTGCTCGGAATGCGCCTCGACGCTCGCCACCAACCCCAGGAGCTCGCTCGGGTCGCCGTGCAACCAACTGGTGGCGACGAGGTGGGGTTTGCCTTCGGTGAGCGTGCCGGTCTTGTCGAACACGACGGTGTCGACGTTGCGAAAGACGTGGAACGCTTCGCCGGAACGCATGATGATGCCGCGCTCGGCCGCCTCGCCGCTCGCCCGGATGATCGCCAGCGGCGTCGACATGCCCAACGCGCAGGGGTAACCCATGATGAGCGCGGTCAGGGCCGCAAAACCGGCTCGCAACCAGTCGGGTTCGCCCGCAAGGAGCCAGGCGCCGAGCGTCCAGGCGAGGAGGCCGACGAGGCTGGCGATGAGGACGACGGGGACGTAGTAGAGCAGCACCCGGTCGACCAGCCGCAGGATGCCGGGCTTCAGGGCGCGCGCCTCGGCGACGTGCCGCGCGACGGTGCGCAGGAAGCTTTCGCTGCCGACTCGCTCGACGCGGACCGTCAGGCTGCCGGTCTGGTTGAGCGACCCGCCGATCACCTCGCTGCCAGCCAGCTTGTCCGCGGGGATCGGTTCGCCCGTCACCAGGCTCTCGTCCACCGCGGAGGCGCCGCCCAGCACCGTGCCGTCCACGGGGATGCGCTCGCCGGGACGCACGCGCACGCGGTCCCCCACCAGGAGCTCCGCGACGGGCACGGCTTCCTCACCGTCATCTGCGGTGAGGCGCTGGGCGGTGTCGGGCGTGAGGGCGAGGAGGCGCCGCACGGATTGGGAGGCGCGGACGTGCACGAGGACGGAGGCGTACCCGCCGATGAGGTGGAAGGCCAGCACGAACACGGTGGCGCCGAAGAAGCCGCCGGCAGGAACGGCCGGCTCGATGAGGCCCACGCCGCCGCCGAGCAGGCCACCCAGCGCCGAGGCGCTCACCAGCACGTCCTGGTTGAGGATGCCGCGCCGGAGCGACTGCCAGCCGTTGCGGACGAGGATGAAGCGAGCCGGCCCGAAGGCGGTGAAGAGCGCCAGCGCACCCATCGCCAGGGCAAGCGGCAGAGCGGGTCCACCGAGCATCGCTGCGGACATCACGAGACTGGCCGCCACCAACAGGCCGATCGAGAGGAGGGCCTTGCGGCGCGCCACCGCCAGGTCGTGCTCCTCCTCGGCGAACGTTTCGGCCTGGTCCGGCTCGCGGACGGTGTAGCCGATGTCTTCGAGCGTCCCGGTGATGACGTCCGGCGTTACGTGCGCCGGGTCGTACTCGACCAGCGCCTCCTCGTGGGCGATGGAGACCTGGACCGAGCGCACGCCCTCGAGCCGGCCGACGGCGCGGCGGATGGAGTCGGTGCAGAGGGAGCAGTGCATCCCCCCGACCTTGAGTTGCAGCCTCGCCGGCTCGCCGCGGGTGAGGGCCGCCGTGGATGCGCTCACCGCTTAGGTCCCCTCGGGCTCGAAGCCGGCGCTGGCCAGCCGCTCGCGAACCTGCGAGACGGTGATCCGCTCGGGGTCGAAGGTCACGCTCACCTCCTGCGTCTCGCGGCTGGCCTGCACGGCCTCGACGCCGGGCAAGCGCTTGAGGGCGCTACCGATCCGCTCCTCGCAGCCTTGGCAGTGCATCGGGGTCTCTTCGCTGATGGTGATGGTGGCCGTTCGTGTCATCGCGCGTGCTCCCTTCGCAGGGTAGCGGCTTAGGAGCCGCTCCTCCCTGACTTGGAGCAACGCTACGCCTTCCAGTCGACTGGAAGGTCAAGCGCTTAGAGCGCTAATGGCGCTCCTGGGTATGGCCGTGGGTTGTGGGTGTAGAAAGTGGCGCCACCGCGACCGGGCTCACCCCGCTCGCGGCGCGGTCGCCAGGGGCGGGGCTGCCGCGGGGGAGCGAGACGATGCGTGCTGCTCGATGATGCCGCACACGCAATCGTCTCTGCGCAGCGCGAGGCTCGCCGCGGCGCGCAGGGACACGAACTCCGCGCGCAGTTCGCCGAGGGCCCGCAGTTGCTTGTCGATGGCGGCCAGCTTCTCGTCGAGCAGCGCCCGCACGTGCTCGCACGGCTCTTGCCCGTCGTCGCGCAGGCCGAGCACGCTGCCGATCTCCTCGAGTGACAGGCCGATCGCCCGCCCCTTGAGGATGAAGCGAAGGCGTTCCAGGTCTCCCTCGGCGTAGATGCGGTAACCGGCCTTGGTGCGTGGCGGCGGCGGCAACAGTCCGCGTGCCTCGTAGTAGCGGATCGTCTTCGGGTTGACACCTGCCGCGCTGGCCAACTCACCAATCTGCATAGGGGACGCCGGGCTCATTGGCAACATTCTAGTGAGGTGGAAGGCCGGTTATGGTCGTCCAACGTCACGGCGGATCAATGTCGCCCCGTACTATTGTGCGACGGCGCTCTCGCGGCGGGGGAGTGTGGCGAGGGCCGTCTCGGGGACTGGGGGCCATCTTCCCAACCTTGTGCAACTTAGGTAAGCCACCTTCGCGCGAAGGCGGTTCTAGCGCTCGAGAGTGTCCCATGGACCCGCGTGCGCAGCCAGGCCGCCGCGGACTTGGAAGCCACGGTCCACTACCGGGTGGGACTCTTGAGGCGGCATCGGTTGCGTGGCGGTGCCTGGGTCCATCGGGCGCCATCGGCCGTACCGGGCTGTTCGGAGCCCACTGCCGCGGAGGTGGGCTCAACCCACACGTCGTTGCGGTGCTGAGCCTGCGGTTCGGTTCTTCCAGCCGAGTTGCGCCTTGCGTTGGTACCTTATAATCTAAGGTATCCTCGCTTGACGCGGCTTGGAGGCGCAGATGAAGATCTCAGTTTCGTTCCTTGACAACCGACTCGTGCTTCACGAAACGGTCCCCATCAACGACGCTGCTGGCCGCGACTTTATCGGGTATCACTCCATTCGCAAGATTCCCGCCTACAAGGGGCAGGGCCACCTTCCCGGCTTTTACTGGTTCAGTGGCATCAACCAGCTCGTGCCCTACGAAAGTCGTCTCGAGATGTTCACCCTGATGGGTTTCGATTTCGATGGCGGAGTGATCGGCGTACTCGCCCAACCTCTCATGCTTCATTTCGAGCGAAGTGGGGAGACGTTTAGGCACGTGC
>DASVCK010000091.1:0-2566 GCA_036381675.1 Trueperaceae bacterium
GCAGCAGGAGCTGCGTGGTGCTGATGCCTGGCGTCTCGGGGATGCGGACCTGCCTGCCGGGCCAGTCGAAGGGGCGCATGTTGCGCTGGTTCTCCCCGAGCACCCAGACGTCGACCACCTGGAGGTAGGGGGTCATGTCGAGGGTGTCGATGGCGATGACTCGGCCCCTGTCACCGACGAAGCGCTGCACGGCGAGCTTGCGGGTCTCGTAGGACTGGGCGGGGCGGTCGTGGCCCTTCTGCACCCTCGCCAGCCAGTCCGTGGTGACGCCAACGACGAGGTGGTCGCAGTGCCGCATGGCCTCGGCTAGGAGGTTCCTGTGGCCGTCGTGGAACAGGTCGAACACGCCGACCGTGAATCCGATGGTGAGCCTCACGCGGGCACCTCCGGCGTGGCGGGTTCGGGCTGGGCGTTGATGGGGTCCAGGGCCCAGTCCCAGTCGCGCTTGGGGGTACGCCAGTCCAGGCCGTACTTCGTGACGAGGTGCAGCTTCGGCGGTGAGGGCGCCCAGAAGGCGCGACGCATGAACGTCAGGGGGGCGAGCACGAGCCGCGGATAGTGGTAGCGGATCATGCGGCCGCGGTCCCAGGCGGCGTGCCAGACGCCGCCGTCGGGGCTGTCGTAGTGCCAGAAGATATCGAGGCGGAACCCGTCCCGGTCGAGCTTGTGCTCCAAGCCCGCCGCGGGCCGGCCGAGCGTCCGGTAGGGCGTGAAGCCGGCCGCCTGCAGCTCGCGCAGCGCGGCTGGGGTGTGCTCGGTGATCATGGCGGCGAGGTCCATGTCCTGGTCGTGAGGGATGAACGCGCGCTCCCTGACGGCGCCGAGGAGGGTGCCGTCCGTGAGCCAGGCCGTGACGCCGGCGCGCTGGAGCGCGGCCACCGCGTCGGTGAGGACGGCGAGCGCCTCTGCGGGGTGCTCGGCGGGGATCCTGCGGCTCACGAGAGGTCCACGCTGGCGAGGTTGAGGGGCGTGCCGCGCAGGTCGACGTCGCCATAGCGGTAGGCGGGCATGTTCCTCGTCCTCCCCTCCTCCACGGCCTGCAGCCACGTCCTGTCACCCTGCCGGCCTTGGACGGCGTCCTGCATGAACATGGTCATGGTCCGCCGGAGCTCGAGGCGCTCCGGGCTCTTGACGTTCGCGCTGATGAGCACGCCGCCGGCGTTCGTGGTCGTGGCGACGCGCTGCGCGCGTGGGTCGGTGCGGATGAGCTTCTCCCACTTCCCCCCGGCTTGCGTCTGCCGGTACCGGCACCGGTCGCGGTGGTGGATGCGCGCCTTCGCGCCGTGCACCCACACCCTGCCGTGGCTCGTGACGCGCCCGAAAGGGTCGGTCGCGAGGTGGTCCCAGACGACGGGCACGGGGAAGGCGATCGCGGCGACGTCGCTACCTGGGCGCGTGAGGAGGTCGATGCCTTGGTAGAGGGCCTGCGCGAAGCCCTCGCCGAAGATGAAGTCGGCGTCGGCGAGCATGACCGTCTCATGCGAGGCGGCCTTGATGGTGGCGGTGCGCACGTCCGCGAACGTGAACCGCCGCGAGAGGTCCCGAGCCTCGTGGAGGCGCTTCAGGGTGACGCCGTACGCGGCGAGGACGGCCTCGAGCTCGTCGAGGCGGGCTTGCGTGTCGTCGTTGCTGCGGTGGTCGAGTACGACCCACTCGTCGAAGAGCGGGGCGGCGTGGAGGCTGGAGAGCAGGAGGCGCTCGAGGGCGGCCGCCTCGTTGAAGGTGTGCACGGCGAGAGTGGCCTTCACGCTGCCCTCCTGTCCGCGCGGTGCTTGGCGGGCCGGCGCCAGTCGGGCCCGTACCGGTGCTCGACCATGCGGACCGGGTCGGCGGGCGCCCACACGGGGATGCCCTCCCAGGAGACGCGCGTGCGTTCCTCGATCCACTCGCGGGGGAAGCCGCGGCCCTTGCCGTGCAGCTCGTCGACGCGCATGTACGACGGGCGCTCCAGCCACCCCGCGCGGCGTGGGTCCTCGTGCCAGACGAAGATGCACACGTGCAGGCGGTTGGTGTAGCTGACCTGCGCGCGGGCGTAGTCGAGGTGCTTGATGAACCGCAGCGCGAACCCGGCCTCCTGCGCGGCGGGCCGGAGGCGCTTGAGCTTCGCCCAGTCCTCGAGGAGGATGCTGACGTCGGCGTCGTTGTCCCACGGGATCATGCCGCCGTGCCTGACGGCGCCGAGGAGGGCGCCGTAGTCGAGCCAGTAGTGGATGCCGGCCTGCTCGAAGAGCTCGACTGCCGCCGCGAGGGTGCGGATGACATTGTCGCGGCAGCAGTCGGGCGTCTCTAGTCCTCGCTTGAGGTAGGTCGTGTCGCACTGCCGCGTGCGCGCAGTGCAGGCCACGCTCAGCTGGAGGCGGCCGGCGGGACGTACACCTTCCAGGGCTCCGCGGCGCCGACGCCGCTGAAGCACCCGACGAACGTCACCTCGGTCGCGACCTCGCTCTTGTCCTCCGTCGCGAACTCCGGCGACTCGAGCACGAGGGCGTTCTCCACGACGAAGACGATGAACTTGCCCTCCTCACCGTAGGTCGTGATGAGCGCGACGTTGTCGACGTACGTGTCG
>DASVCK010000092.1:0-4294 GCA_036381675.1 Trueperaceae bacterium
TCAGGTCGCGCCTGAAGCGCTCGACCAGGGAGGTCTTGCCGGCTCCGGCCTCGCCGCCGACCAGCACGATGCGACCGTCGCCGGTGCGGCTCGCGCGGGCGTGCTCGCGCAGCTCGCTCAGCAGGTCGTCGCGCTCCAACAACCTCGTAGCGCCCATGGCTAGGCGGCGATGATAGCAGGAGGCGCCCATGTCCCAGTGTCCGCTTGGGAGAAAGCTCGCGGCAGCCGGGACGGTCGCGGGGCTAGGCTCACTGGCTATGTCTTTGCCGTGGCTTCAAGTGCCGACTTCGGACGCTCGAGCGGTTCAGCTCGACCTTGAGTCGCGCATCTGTGTTCGTCCCCCTTACTTCGCTCTGCACGACCTCGCCCTCGAGGGGCTCGACCTCCACGCCACGGCCATGGCGGAGTCGCCTGCCTTCGGTGAGGTGGGGCCCATGCCCGCGGCCGAGCTTGGCAGGCACGCCGCGATCGTCGGGCTGTCTGCCGCCGCCATGAGGCAGGCTGACGACAGACGCCGGTACTACCTGGCGCGCAAGGCCATATGCCGCTACACGCCCAACGCTTCCCCATACGGGACGCCGGTGCGCTTCGTTGGACGCACCCTCGAGCTCGACAAGCGCTCCAGCCGCGCCGCCATAACCGCCACTGCGGGTGGAGCCACACTGGCATCGTTCGAGGTCGACTACACGATCCTCACGGAGAGCGCGTTCGAGCGGCTGTTCCGCGTCAACGCCAAGGACACGCCCAGCGTGCCCAGCCCGTACGGGGCCCTTCTTACGAACCACTGGTCCGGGACATCAGACAGCGTCGAGCAGGTGGTCGCCGGCGTTCCGGTAACGGCCTGCGCCGGACACTTCGAGGGGTACCCCGCGCTGCCCGTCGCCGTGCTCATGGGTCAGCTCTCGTACCTGGCCGGTCGCCTGCACGGCGGTCGTTACCGGGTGATACGTGGCGAGGTGGAGGCGAGCGACCTGGCGTGGGCAGGGGAGAGGACCGCGTTCCACGCCGCCCGCGACGGCGTAGGTGGCCATCCGGACGCGGCCGGTGCGAGCCGCTACCGCTGTCAGGCCTCCGCCGAGGGTCGCCCGGTGGGCGCCATGACCTTGTGGCTCGAGTCAGTTGACGAGGGTGTCGCGGATCAGCCGCTCTTCGGTGATCGGTATTCGTAGGAACGGCCGCATGTCGGCAGCGCTCAGAGGCTTCGAGAACAGGTAGCCCTGCCCCAACTGGCAGCCGAGGTCGCGACACACGGCTCGCTGCGCCTCCGTCTCGATGCCTTCGGCGACGATCACGAGGTCGAGGTGCTTCGCCACGTGCGTGATGGCCTCGACGAGAGCCAAGGCGAACTGCGGGGCGTGCAGAGGCGAGCCTAAGTCCTTCACGAAGCTGCGGTCGATCTTGACGGTGTCGATGGGCAGGTCGCGCAGGTACGCGAACGACGAGTAGCCGGTGCCGAAGTCGTCGATTGCGATCCTCACGCCCAGGCGCTGAAGGCGCTGGAGGGTCTCGACGACGTGGTCGACGCCGTGCATGACGATCCCCTCGGTCAGCTCGATCTCCAGCAGCTCGGGCTTGAGCGCGTGATCCTCGAGCGCAGCTTCCACTGTCCTGTAGAACCCGGGGTGGGCGAACTGCATGGCAGACACGTTGACGGACACGACGACGCCGTGCCCCGACATCGCTTCCCAGGCCTTGGACTGGCGGCACGCCTCACGCAGCACCCACTCGCCGAGCGTGACGATGAGGCCGCTCCTCTCGGCGATGGGTATGAACTCGTTCGGACCTACGTGGCCCCACTTGGGATGGTGCCAGCGGGTGAGGGCCTCCACCTTCTTCAGCTCGCCGGTCTCGAGGTCGTGCATCGACTGGTAGACGAGCGAGAGCTGCTGCTTGTCCGTGCTGAGCGCCGTGCGCAACTCGCGCTCCAGGTTGCGCTGGCGCTCGACCTGGGCGTCGGAGTCGTCACGGTAGCGCTGTACGCCGTTCTTGCCCGAGCGCTTGACGCGGTACATGGCCGCGTCCGCGTGCCGCAGCAGCGTGGCGCCGTCCGGGGCGTCGTCGGGGAAGAGGCAGATACCGATGCTGGCGGTCACGTGGTGCGAGAGGTCCTGCAGGTCGAACGGAGTGACGAGGGCGGCCTGCAGCTTCCTCGCGGTGAACACGGCTGCCTGAGGGCTGTCGACGTCCTCGAGCACGATGACGAACTCGTCACCGCTCATGCGCGCCATGAGGTCGTCGGCCCTGAGCTCCCGCGCCAGGCGTTGGGACACAGACCTGAGCAGGTCATCGCCCGCCTCGTGGCCCAGCGTGTCGTTGACCACCTTGAAGCCGTCTATGTCGAGGTACAGGAGCGCGATCCGCGTGCCGGCTTCGCGCGCCCGCTCGATGCGCCGGTCCAGCTCGCGATCCAGCCGCATCCTGTTCGCGAGGCCTGTGAGGGCATCGTGGTAGGCGTGCCTCTCCGCTTCTTCCATGCGCGCCCTGGTGCGCGTGTAGTTCTCCTTGAACCGGATGAAGGCGGTCGTCAACGCGAGGAAGACGGTGTTCGCCAGGTTGACCTCGATAAGCGCGTAGACGACGCCCCATTGGACGGTGCCCGCCATGAGGCTGGGTAGGGCGTAGACGGCCGCGAGCGAGATCATCCCGGCGGTGAAGGCCCGGACCATGAGGTGGCCCAGACGCGCCTCCTCGAGGATGAAGGAGAGCAGGTAGACGACCGGGATCCAGAAGAGGGTCTCCGTGAACTGCGACTGGAGGTCGGTCTCCGGAGGGGCGAGGAACAGCAGCCAGCCCAGTTTGAGGAAGAAGAACGTGCTTGCCCCACCTATGATCGCCAGCACGACGAGCGTGAGCGCGTCACGGCGGACCGCGAGGAGTATCTCGAGCCCGACCAGCATGAAGCCCATGAGGGGGTACGTGATCGCGTCGAAGCCGGTCGCCTGTCCGCTAGGGACCTCGAGCGCCCACCCGACGAAGAACGCCAGGGCACCGAAGGGTATGAAGGCGAGAAGCGTCCGGCGCCACTCCTGCGCATAGCGGGTCCCCGACACCTGACCGACGGGCAGGGGGGAACCAGAGGACGCCGAAATCACGTCCAGACGGTAGACGACACCCGATGACGGGAAACTTACGCTCTGGCCGCGCTCACTCCACTACTTCGGTAAGGTAGCCGGGCAGCTCGACGTTGTCGATGCGCAGCGCCTCGAACAGACCCGCCGGCAGCGACAGATCGCCGACGAACAGCCGGCCGACGTTGCCGCCGGGTTTGACGCCCACCTTGGGCAGCGCCACGCTCATCGTGATGTCGGCCTTGACCACGTCGCCCGGGGTCTCACCCGTGTCCGAGAGCATGCCTGTGGGCACGTCCAGCGAGATGACGCAGCAGTCGGCGTCGGAGTGGTTGAGCACGGTGATGACATCGAGGGTCCGGCCGCGGGGCGGCCCCTCGAGGTTCGTGCCGATCGCGGCGTCGATGATCACGGCGAACTTCATCTTGGGCAGGCTGTTGCGCACCTTGACCCTGTCGAAGTGCTTGAGATGCTCGAGCTGCTCCTTGGGCGTGCCCGAGTAGTTCTCTGCCTCGTGCGTGGGTACGACCCACACGCGGCGGCCGCGGGCGGCGAGGAGCCGGGCGGCGGCCAGGCCGCCGGAGCCGTTGTTCCCCCTACCGGCCACGACGAGCACCGGCCCGCTGTCACCAACGGTCTCGGCCAGCTTGACCAGGTTGCGCGCCGTGTGCTCGACGAGCACGCGGTTGTCCAGCCCGAACTTGCCGGTCGCCAGCATGATGAGCTGCTGCATCTGCGAGCCGGTGATGGCCGGGATGTCGTCCCACTTGACAGACGGAAAGCCCACCTTAGCTCCCTCTCCCACGCTACTGACCGACGAACTCGACGCTGTCCAGGTCGGCGGTGGTGTAGACGTTCTGTACGTCATCGAGGTCCTCGAGCGCCTCCATGAGGTTCATGACCTTGCGGGCGTCGTCGTCAGGGACGGGTGTCTGCGTCTGCGGCACGCGCGTGAGCTGCGCCACGGCCGTCTCGACCCCACGCGATTGCAGCCCCTCGACGATCTCGAAGAGGTCGGCCGGCGCGGTGTAGACGGTGAGAGCGCCGTCCTCCAACTCGATGTCCTCGGCGCCGAGGTCGATGGCAACGTCCTCCAGCCCATCGATCTCGCCCTCGACGACTATCAAGCCCTTGGTATCGAACTGCCAGGCGGTGGAACCCGAGAGGTTGCCGCCGTGCTTGCTGAAGACGTGCCTGACCTCGCCCACCATGCGGTTACGGTTGTC
>DASVCK010000093.1:0-5305 GCA_036381675.1 Trueperaceae bacterium
CGACGAGGCGCATGAGCGCACTCATGGCCGTGACGAGCCCCCCGTCGATGAGGGTCTCGTCCGCCTTCGGCCAGGCCGCCAGGTGGACGCTGGGCTCGGCGTCGGGCCGCACCGCGAGCTCGAGGTTGCGGTAGAGCTCCTCGGCCGTGAACGGAGCCATGGGCGCCATGAGCTTCGCGACGGTGACCAAAGCTTCGTGCAGCGTGGCGTAGGCGGCGAGGGAGTCGCGGCGCTCCTCCTCCGTGGCCTCGCGCCCACGCCAGAAGCGCTTGCGGTTGCGCCTCACGTACCAGTTGGACAGCTCGTCCACGACGAAGTCGCGGACGGCCCGGCTGGCCGCCGTCGGGTCGAACCCCTCCAGGGCCGCCGTGACGACGCCCGTCAGCTCCTCGCGGCGGGCCACCAGCCAACGGTCGATGAGCGGCCTGTCCTGCGGGGCAGGGGCGCTGAGCAGCTCGGGCTCCTCCAAGTTCGCGTAGAGCACGAAGAAGCCGTAGACGTTCCACAGCGTGAGGAAGAAGTCGCGCTGGACCTCCTCGACCAGTGCGGCGCTGAAGCGCTTGGACTGACCGGCGGGAGAGGAGCTGTAGCAGTACCAGCGCAGCGCGTCGGCGCCCTGCTTGTCCAGCACCGTCCACGGGTCGACGACGTTGCCCCTGGACTTGGACATCTTCTCGCCGTTCTCGTCGACGATATGCCCGAGCACGTTGAGGTTCTTGAACGCCGAGGTGGGCGGGAACATGTCTGCCAACGCGCCCGGCTCGCGCCCGGTGGCGGGGTCGCCAGGGTCGGTGAGCAGCGTAGCCAGAGCGTGCAGGCTGTAGAACCAACCCCTGGTCTGGTCGACCGCCTCGCAGATGTAGTCGGCGGGGAAGTTCCGGCGCAGGGTGTCGGCCAGGGCGGGCGGGGAGTCCTGGCCCATGTAGTGCCACTGGGCGTAGGGCATGGCGCCCGACTCGAACCACACGTCGACCGTGTAAGGCTCGCGGCGGTAGGTCTGGCCACCGCGCTCGAAGGTGACCTCGTCTACGTAGGGGCGGTGCAGGTCCAGGTCCGAGAGGTCGCGTCCGGTGAGCTGCTCGAGCTCCGCCACGCTGCCGACGCAGACGACGCTCTGCCCGTCCTCGCTGCGCCAGATGGGCAGCGTAGCGCCCCAGTAGCGCTCCCTCGATAGCGCCCAATCGACGTTGTTCTCGAGCCAGCGCCCGAAGCGGCCCTCGCGCATGTGCTCCGGGTGCCAGCCGATAACCTCGTTGTTCGACAGGAGCAGGTCTTTGACGGCCGTGGTGCGGATGTACCAGCTGCGCTTGGCGACGTTCATGAGCGGCGTCCAGTCCCGCCAGTTGAAGGGGTAACTGTGTACAACCGTGCCCGACCGGTACATGAGGCCCTGCTCGGTGAGGGTCTGCGTGATGTCGTCGTCCGCGTCCTTGAACCAGGCGCCCGCGAACGGTCCTGGGGCCGTCGGGGGCTGGCTCAACACCGACGTGTCGAAGGGTCCGTCCGGACGCCTGTCAACCTTCAGCGGCCTGACGGCATCCATGACCTTGCCCGTGAGGTCCACCGAGAACAGCGTCGGCAGTCCGTGGCGGCGGCCCACGTCGAGGTCGCCGTAGGCGGGGGCGACGTGAACGATGCCGGTGCCGTCGTCGAGGCTCACGATCTCGTCCGCGACGACCCTGTACAGCCCGGAGAGGTCAGCGTCCTCCGGCGCCCCGCCCAGCAGCACCGGGTGGTAGCGGCTCCCCACCAGCTCGCCGCCGCTGATCGTCCCCAGCACCTCACCGCCCTCCTCGCCCAGCACCTTGTCGACCAGGTCGGCTGCCATGACGTAAAGCTCGGTGTCGGCGGGCTCACCAGCGCTGCGCGGCCCCTCGACCAGCGCGTACGTGGCGCCGGCCATGACCGCGAGGCCGGCGTTGGCCGCCAGGGTCCACGGGGTCGTCGTCCAGGCCAGGAAGCTGACCGGGCGGTCATCGCCCGCCGGCAACAGGCCGCGCTCCCGCAAGTCGGCCGGCAGGGCGGGGAACTTGGGGAACACCGATGGGTCCTCGACGTCCTCCTTGTAGCCCTGTGCCACCTCGTGCGAGGCCAGCGTCGTGTTCGAGGAGGGGCTGTGCCAGGTCGTCTTGTAGTCCTCGACCAGGAGACCGCGGTCGAAGAGCTGCTTCATGATCCACCAGCACGACTCGATGTAGCTGTTGTGGTAGGTGACGTAGGCGTCTTCGAGGTCGACCCAGAACCCGATGCGCTCGGTCATCGCGTTCCAGTCCTGGATGTTCGAGAAGACGTCCTCGCGGCAGAGGCGGTTGAACTCCTCGATGCCGAACTCCTCGATCTGCTGCTTGCTGGTGAAGCCAAGCCGCTTCTCGACGGCGATCTCGACCGGCAGGCCGTGCGTGTCCCAGCCACCCTTCCGTCCGACGCGGTATCCCTGCATCGTCTTGAAGCGTGGGAACAGGTCCTTGTAGGCACGGCTGATCACGTGATGCACGCCGGGCTTGCCGTTCGCGGTAGGAGGGCCCTCGTAGAACACCCAGTCGCCTTTGGGAGCCGGCCTGTCCACCGAGCGGCGGAAGACCTTCTCGGCCTTCCAGAACTCGATCACCTCGCGCTCCAGGGCAGGGAAGTCGACCTGCTGCTTCACCTCGCGGAACATCTCCATAACCTCCCGGGCGTCGCGGCGCCCCTGGTCCTAGTCCGGCGGCCGGGTGCCAAAAGAGAACGCCCCGACGCTCCGGTCTGAAACGTTGGGGCGCCCGGTAGGTGAGCGCGGTACCACCCAACTTCGCCCTGGCTCACGCCTCGGGCCTCGGCCGCTGCCCCGCGACTCTGCGGGAGAGCGCGGCGCGTCACGCGCGCCACTCGGCCCCATCTACTGGGCGCCCGCTTGCGAGGCGCTGTTCGGGGGGCGGCTCGGGGAGGATACGGGGTCGCCTGCGCCGGCCGGGCTCTCACCGTCCCCGGCTCGCTGGTGCGGCTGCCATTGGCGCCCCGCGTGTTCCCGTCACAGCCTCGCCCGGAGGTTCCGGGCGCGTGCCTGGGCCGCTTTACAAAGGCGGCGCCAGACGCATATACTCAAAGCTAGCAGCAGGCTTCTAACACGTCAATACGCCGCTGCGTCTCCTGGCAAATCCGGTTCGAACGCTTCAGCTTCAAGGAACGATCGGGCGTTGAAGCATGTGTTGGCCGAAGGCCTACAGGACCCGAGCGAGCGCGGATGGCAGCCCAGGTGTAATGCGCAGCGCCGTGCGGGTGGGGGCGATGGGAGCCGCGCGACCGCACAAACCCGATCAGGAGAATCCTCACGGACCCATACGACACCCTGACGGGAACGGAGAGACGATGAGCCCAAGAGCCAAGAGCAGCGAGGCAGAGGCCCCGCAGAGCGAACAGGCGACGCCGCGAAGGCGCGGCCGCCCTCGCAAGTCTGAGGCCGCGGCCGCCGAGGCGGTCGAGGCACAGGAGAACACCGCCACGGCGGCTGACAACGAGGCCGCCGCGGCCGAGCAGTCCGAGCGTCCCGCTCCCAAGAGGCGCGGGCGGCCACCGAAGAACCGCAAACCGGACGTCGAGCACGGCGCAGATGGCGAGGCGACGCCAGAGCGCCAGGAGACGAGCCCCGCCGACGACAGCTCCGAGGCGAGCGAGGCGGGCGGCGACGGGGGCGAGCAGCAGGGCCGCGACAACGGCGGGTCAGCGCGCAACCAGGAGCAGGAAGGCCGTGACGAGCGTCGCGGCAGGCGAGGCAACCGCAATCAGGGGCGCAAGGGCGCCGTCAACTTCAGGGACCTCCAGGCGAAGGTGTTGCCCGAGCTTCACCTGATGGCCAAGGAGGTCGGCCTCGAGGACTACAGGCAGCTCGAGAAGGACGACCTCGTCGTCGCGGTCCTCGAGCGCGCCACCGAGCAGGAGGGTCTCCGGCTCGTCAAGGGGTACCTCGAGATCTCGTCGGACGGTTACGGTTTCCTGCAGGAGTCCTTGCTTCAGAACAACACGCGCAGCGTCATCGTCTCGGCCGGGCTCATCAAGCAGTTCAGGCTTCGTACCGGTGATTTGATCCTCGGCAAGGCGCGCCGCCCGCGCGACAACGAGCGCTACGGCACCCTCATACGGGTGGAGGCGGTCAACAACGTCGACCCCTTCCAGGCCTCGAGGCGCCCGCGGTTCGAGGAGCTCGTACCCACCTTCCCGGACACTCATATCCAGCTCGAGACCACGCAGAGCGAGCTCTCGGCCCGGGTCATAGATCTCCTGGCGCCCATCGGCCGTGGCCAGCGCGGGCTCATCGTCGCGCCGCCCAAGGCGGGGAAGACCACCCTGCTCAAGAAGATCGCCACGGCGGTCTCGCAGAACGAGCCCGATATCAAGGTGATCGTCCTGCTGGTCGACGAACGGCCCGAGGAGGTCACCGACTTCAGGGAGTCCGTCCAGGGCGTCGAGGTCATCGCCAGCACCTTCGACGAGCCGCCCACCAACCACATCCGCGTCGCCGAGTTCGTGCACGAGCGCGCCCGGCGCATCGTCGAGGACAACGGCCACGTGATGATCCTGCTGGACTCGATCACGAGGCTGGCGCGCGCCAACAACCTCGTCACGCCACCCACGGGCAGGACGCTCTCCGGCGGTCTCGACTCCAACGCCCTGCATTGGCCCAAGCGCTTCCTCGGCGCCGCCCGCAACATCCGCGGCGGCGGGTCGCTGTCCATCCTCGCGACGGCGCTCGTCGAGACCGGGTCCCGCATGGACGACGTGATCTTCGAGGAGTTCAAGGGCACGGGCAACATGGAGCTCCACCTGAGCAGGCAGCTCGAGGAGCGCCGCATCTTCCCGGCCATCGACATCCTCAAGTCCGGCACGCGCCGCGAAGACCTGCTGCTCGACGAAGCGGTGCTCGCCAAGATGTGGCTGCTCCGCAAGGTCATCTCGGACATGGACCCGGCGGAGGCCATGGAGATGCTCCTCTCCCGCCTATCGCGCACGAAGAGCAACGCGGAGTTCCTCTCCACGCTCGGCCAGGGTTAACGGTAAGAGTCGGGCGTGAGAGCGCGCCCGCTGGTGTTCGCCTGCCTCGTGTCGCTCGCCTGGGGGTCCGCCCTCGCCGACGACCCGAGGCAGGAGCTGCGTGACGCGCAGCTGGCGGCGTTGCCCGTCGCCATCTCGGAGCTGGCGCTGGCCGACATCTCTCCTCAGGGTTTCGTGCAGCCGATCAGCGGCCGCCTGAGTTCTGGCTTCGGCTGGCGCAACGTGTCCGTTAACGGCAACCGCTACCACGCCGGCGTGGACTGGGCGGCGCCCGCAGGCA
>DASVCK010000094.1:0-6881 GCA_036381675.1 Trueperaceae bacterium
GCGCTGACGAGGCTCAAGGCGGCGAGCATGGTGAGCGAGAGCGTCATGGTGGTGATGGTGGAGACGCTCGCCACCCAGTTCGCCCGGATGGCGCGCATGGCCTGCGCCAGCGCGTACATCAAGCCGCAGTGTACGCCGCTATGACCGCATCGGTGAACTGTTCCGTGCCGGCGTCGCCGCCCAGGTCGCGGGTCACCGGTCCGTCAGCCAACACCGTGTCCACGGCGGCGTCCATGCGCCGTGCCTCCGCGGTGAATCCCATGTGGTCGAGCATCATCGCGGCCGTGAGCATCGTGGCAGTCGGGTTGGCCACCCCCTGGCCGGCGATGTCTGGGGCGCTGCCGTGAACGGGCTCGAAGATCGCGTAGCGCTCACCCACGTTGGCGCTGGGCGCGACGCCGAGGCCCCCCGTGAGCCCCGCCATCAGGTCGGACAGGATGTCGCCGAAGAGGTTCGTTGACACCAGGACGTCGAAGCTGCCGGGGTCGCGCACCAGCTTCATCGCGGCGGCGTCGACGATGACGTCGTACGCCTCCACGTCCGGGTACTCCTCCTTGGCCACGGTCATGACGGTCTCGAGGAACAGGCCGGAGGTGAGCGGCAGCACGTTGGCCTTGTGGATCACCGCGACGCGCCCGCGGCGCTTGCGCGCCTGTTCCAGCGCCACGCGCGCTATGCGTTGCGAGGCCCGGCGGGTGACGACGGCATCGGCGATGGCGAGGTCACCGTAGCGGCGCTCCTTCTCGACGTACAGGCCCTCGGTGTTCTCCCTGACCATCAGCATGTCGATGCCGGGGATGCTGTTCGGGATGGCCCGGGAGCGGGCCGGCCTGAGGTTCGAGAACAGGTCCAGCGTGCGCCGCATGTAGCGGATGGCGCCCTGGTGGCCCTCGACCTTGTGCGACGGGCTCGTGAACGCGCCGGCGAGCGTCGCGTCCGAGCTCGTGACCTTGGTAAGGGTCTCGGCGGGCACGCTGCTGCCCGTCTTCTGGAACGTCGCCCAACCGGCCTCCGCCTCGACGAACGTCAGGTCGAGGCCCGTGGCCTCCAGCAGGCGACGCGCGGCAGGGATCACCTCTTGCCCGATGCCGTCACCGGGGATGAGGCAGATTGTCGGCATGGGAACTCTCCTAGGTCGCGCCTTACATGCCCACCTCTCGCGGCGGGCCAGCCATAAGAAGGTAACACGCGGGCCGGGAGGCCCAAGCCGTTGTTAGGATGACCGCGACAGATGCAAGGAGCACCTTCGTGACCAGCCTCAGCGGCCACCTTACCGAGGGGGCGCTCCCTGACCTTCTGCAGTACCTGTCCATGGCGCGGGCCTCCGGCTGCCTGCTGCTCAGGCACTCGCAGCGGCGCCAGGGCTACGTCTACTTCGAGGCCGGCCGCGTGGTCTTCGTGGACGCGAGGCCGCTCTATGACCTGGCCGCGCTCACCCAGCTCCTGTCGTGGCGGGACGGTCGCTTCGCCTTCAGGTCCGGGGTAGCGGCGCCGCGTAGGACGCTCGACGTCTCGACCGAGAACCTCCTCTTGCGGGCCACGCAGCGTGCCGACGAGGTCGCCGGCGACGAGGTCGACCCCGACACCGTGCTGGCCGCCGTGCAGGGCGAGCCTCGGCCTCCCCGGCGTCGCCCCGCGCCCACCACGCTGACGCGTGACGCCCTCAACGAGGACCCGTTCGGGCCGGTGCGCGTCCTGGGCGACGTCGGCGACGCCTACCGCTCAGGCATGGGCGGGGGCAACAACGGGGTCCCGGAGAGCGTGTCCCTGTCCCTGGCCGCACTTCACCTATGGCGTCGACTGGACGGCTCCAGCAGTCTCAGGGAGCTGGCGACGTCGGCGGGCCGCCCGGTCTCGGAGGTCGTGACGGCGGGTGCCGAGCTGCTGGAGTCCGGTCTGGCGCAATACGTGTCCGTTGTCGTCGCCGACGCGCGCTTCGCGTCGGAGCTGGCTCGCGAGGCCGTGGACCTGCTGGGCCCCGTGGGTGAGATCGTCGTCGAGGACGCTCTCTACGAGCTGGGCATGAGCAGCGACTCCGTGGTGGTCGGGCGGGTAGACGAGCTGATCGAGGCGATCGAGCTCGCGTTCGAGGAGCAACATGCGCGGGCGGAGTTCGTCAGGCGCGCCAACGAGCTCAAGGAGCTCTTCGCGCTCGAGCCGGTGGCGCCGGGGAGGCTGTGATGGACTACGTCGTCGTGGTTGTGGGGCCAATTCCCGAGGACTTGACGGTCATCGCCGGCGTCGTCGCGCAGCGCTTCAAGATCTCTGAGGACAGGGCGTCGGCTCTCCTGCGGCGTGCCCCCGGCGCCGTCACGAAGGCCGTGCCTGAAGCCCAGGCCAGGACCGTGGCAGGCATCCTGGCGGAGGCGGGCCTGAACGTCGAGCTGCGCGAGGGAGACGTGGACGGGCCGGTCGTGCCGCTGGTGACCTCCGTGCCGGCGCCGCCGCCCCTGCCAGCCGACGCGCCCGGCCCCGCCGTGAGCACGGCAGGTGTCGGGGAGGACGAGGCCCAGGGGCCGACGGACGAAGCCGCCGGAGACGAGCTCAGCACCGAGGCAGGGCATGAACGTCGCTTCGACCCGAGAGCCGAGGGCCTGCGCGTCGGCGCGGCGACCCCGCGCGAGGAGGCGGCAGCCGAGGCGGGCGGCCCGGTGCCGACGCCGGCGGACGACAGGGCGGCGCGATCCACCCAGGTCCCGCCGGCCGGCCGCACGACGACGACGCCTCCCCGCGATCCCATGAAGACGACGCTCACGCGCGAGCCGCCCGACCTCGACAGGCGCGGGCTCAGGCGCCGCATCGCGAGGGCCGCGACCCTACCGGCCGTGCTGACGCTCGTCGCAGCTCTGCTGGTGCTCACGGTCACGTTGCTGCCCGCCCTCAGGCGCCAGCAGTTCGAGCGCGCACAGGGCACGGCGGCGGCGGTCGCCGCCACGATCGAGGGCCTCTCGGGCGGGCTGCCGCTGTCGTCGCCGCTCATCCGCACTCAGCTCGCCCAGGTCGAGTCCCGCGTCGCCATGCGCCTCGCTGGCGGCGACCTCACGTTCCTCGCGGTGATCGGCGCGGACGGCCGCCCGTTGCTGGGCTGGGAGTCCGGCTCGGGCGCCCTGTCCACGCAGACCGAATCGGTCGTGCAGGCGGCCGCCCGTGACGCCCCGGCGGCCGAGGCGCCCCGCGACTGGTCCGCGTCACTGCGCCGCACCTGGGACACCCTATTGGCCGTGGTGGGCGTTCGCGACGCTGAACCCGTCGTAGCCGCGGCGCAGGTAGCGCGCGAGGGCCTGCCGCTCGGCACCGTGGTGGTGGGCGTGGACGCCTCGGGGCTGCGCGGTGAGCTGGGCCGGGTGCTGCTGTCCTCGCTCCTGGTTGGCCTCATCCCCGTACTGCTCGCCGTCCTGGCTGCCATGTCGCTGACGCGTGGCATCACCGACGCCATCCGGTACCTGCTGGTCGCGACCGACCGCATCAGTCACGGTGACCTCGAGCAGCCCGTGGAGCTCCAGCGCGACGACGAGTTGGGGCAGATCGCCAGGGCCGTCGAGCGCATGCGCATCTCCCTGCGTGAGGGCATGGAGCGCCTGCGGCGCAGGCGGTAGAGCCGTTCTAGGCTGGCAGCGGCCTCTCGTCCGTCAGGGCCCGCACGCGGCGCAGGATCTCCTCCGGCTCGGCGCCTCCCAGGGCCTCGTCTATGAACCCTGCCACCGTCTCCATGTCGGACGTCGTGAACCCCCGCGTCGTCACGGCCGGCGTGCCCAAGCGGATGCCTGAGGTGACCCACGGCTTCTCCGGGTCGTAGGGGACCATGCTCTTGCTGACCGTTATGCCGGCGGCGTCGAGGACGTTGCTCGCCTTGTTCCCCTTGATCCCCTGCGGCCTGAGGTCGACGACGAACATGTGGTTGTCCGTGCCGCCCGAGACGATGCGGTAGCCGCGGTCGGCCAGCGCCGTGGCCAGGGCAGCGGCGTTCTCCAGCACGCGCCCCGTGTACGCGCGGAACTCGCTCGTGAGCGCCTCGCCGAACGCGACGGCCTTCCCCGCGATCACATGCATCAGCGGGCCACCCTGCGTGCCGGGGAATATCGTCCTGGCGACCTTCTTGCCCACCTCGTCGTCGTCGCCGAGGATCAGCCCGCCGCGCGGCCCCCTCAGCGTCTTGTGGGTCGTGCTCGTCACGACGTGGGCGTGTGGCAACGCGTGTGGATGCAGTCCTGCGGCGACGGGTCCGGCGATGTGGGCGATGTCGGCCATGAGGTAGGCGTCCACCTCGTCCGCGACCGCGCGGAAGGCAGCGAAGTCGATGAGCCGGCTGTAGGCGGACGCCCCGGCGATGATCAGCTTGGGCCTCACCTCGCGCGCCAGACGCCTGAGCTCGTCGTAGTCGATGAGCTCCGTGTCGGGATCGACCGGGTAACCGGTCACCTCGTAATTCATCCCCGAGAAGTTCACCGGCGACCCGTGAGTCAGGTGACCGCCGTGGGCGAGGTCCATGCCCAGGACGCGGTCGCCGGGCTCGAGGAGAGCGTAGTAGACGGCGAGGTTGGCGCTGGAGCCGGAGTGAGGCTGGACGTTGGACCAGGCCGATCCGAAGAGCTCGTTGCAGCGGGTCATCGCCAGGGTCTCGACCTCGTCGACCACCTCGCAGCCACCGTAGTAGCGCTTGCCCGGGTAGCCCTCGGCGTACTTGTTCGTGAGCACCGAGCCCACGGCCTCGAGCACCTGTCGCGACACGAAGTTCTCGGACGCGATCAGCTCGATGCCGGCTCGCTGGCGCTCGTGCTCGCGCTCGACGAGTTCGAAGACGGCGGTGTCTCGGTCCATGACTAGCGAGTATATGTCCGGCCCCTTCACGTCGCCTCCGGCCTGGGGGCGATACGTATCGCGCCCGGCTCCTCGTAGGACATTGGTTCCTACCGACCCTCACCCGCGCATGACACGCTTGGACGTAGTCGTCCGTGCAGCGCCAAGGGCACGGGCGCCGGGCCCCGTCACGTCCTCACCCGTCGTCGGCTCGCGAGGCCCGGGGAAAGGACTGCGGATACCATGGCGAAGCTAACGGGCAAGGTGGCTCTCGTGACCGGCGGCGCCTCCGGCATCGGCCGGGCGGTCGCTGACGCCTTCGTCAAGGAAGGCGCCAAGGTGGCGATCGTCGATCTCTCCGAGGAGAGCGGGAACCGCGCCGTCGAGGAGATCAGGGGCATGGGCGGCGAGGCGCTGTTCGTGCGCTCCGACGTGTCGAGGCCTGAGGACAACGAGCGCATGGTGCGAGAGACCGTCGAGCGCTTCGGCGCGCTGCACGTCGCCTGCAACAACGCCGGCATCGGCGGTGAGGCGAACAACATCGCCGACATGAGCGTGGACGGCTGGCAGAAGGTCATCGGCATCAACCTCTCCAGCGTCTTCTACGCCATGAAGTACGAGATCCCAGCCATGTTGGAGGCCGGAGGCGGTGCGATCGTGAACATGGCTTCGATCTTGGGCGCCGTCGGCTGGCCCACGTCGGCGGGTTACGTCGCCGCCAAGCACGGCGTGGTCGGCCTCACCAAGACCGCCGCGCTCGAGTACGCGGCCAAGGGCGTCCGCGTCAACGCCATCGGCCCCGGCTTCATCCACACGCCGCTGATCTCGGCGCTGGAGGAGGACAAGGCCGCCAACGACATGCTCGTCTCCATGCACCCTGTCGGGCGGCTGGGCGAGCCCGAGGAGATCGCCTCCCTGGCCCTGTTCCTGGCCAGCGACGAGGCGTCCTTCGTACACGGCGCCTACCTGCCCGTTGACGGCGGGTTCCTGGCCCGATAGGGAGCGTTCCGGGTCCTTGCCCGGAAGGGCAAGGGCCCAGCGCGGAGCGCTTAGGAAACTTGGTGCCAGGCCGGCAGTTCCCGCCCGGCCACGCCGCTCACGCGAACGCGGCCAACAGGGCCAAGGCGCGCTCGAGCTTGGAGACGCTGGACTGCGTCAGCGGCACCAGGGTCTCGACGGCCTTCGCCAGGCGCTGCATGTGGACCTCGGCGCCTGGGTCCTCGGTCAGGCTCTCGATCTCGACCTCGTGGAAGGTGACCGACGAGTCCTCGTGGTCGGGCAGGAGGCACGTCACTTCATCGAACGCGACATCCGCGACGGGCTGACCCGCCAGCCCAGCGACGAGGCGGACGCGGCGCACGTCCAGCTCCGCCAGCGCCGTCAGGCGCTCGGGCGCTACGCCCGCCGGCAACGCCGCGAGGACATCAGCCGGCCAGGCGCCCTCGGCCGTGAGCGGGGACTCCAGCTCGCGCCTGGCGTGAATGCCCTCCCGCATCGTGACCGGGCCCTTGAAGGTCGCGAACGACCGGCCGGGGCGGTGCCGCTTGCGCAGCGCGACGCCCGCGCGGTTGAGGGCGCCGTCAACGGTGTCGAAGTAGACGTCGCGGTAGCGCTCGACGCTGGGCGAGCCGATGCCGAGCTCGGTCCCTTCCAGCGCCGCCGCGATCTCGGCCGCGCTGGGCACGTGGTCGTCCGTCGTCGAGTACTTCAGCTCGCGCTCGATGTCCACGTCCGGACTCTAGCGCCTCTGCTACGATGTGCCCCACTCGCAGAAGCGCTTGGGAGGCCGCTGGTGTGGGGCCCGCGCCCGAACAGGTTCCCGTCCCGCCCGGCGCGCACCTCATAGCGGCCGCCTCTCGCCAGGGATCGGAGCCGACATGTCGAACATCCGCAACGTCGCCGTCCTCTCGCATAGCGGCGCGGGGAAGACATCCCTCGTCGAGGCGCTACTCCATCGTTCCGGCGCGCTGCCGACGCTCGGCTCGGTAGAGGAGGGCACCACCGCATCGGACCACACGGCCGAGGAGAAGCGGCGGAAGATCTCCATCTACTCGACGGTGCACCCCCTGACGTGGCAAGGCCAG
>DASVCK010000095.1:0-4329 GCA_036381675.1 Trueperaceae bacterium
CCCAGGAGACCTGCCTCGACCATCGCGCGCTGCAGAGGGTGCGGGCGGAAGCGCGGCTCCTCATAGAAGGCGCGGTACACGCTCTCGCTGGCCGCGAGGTTGACGTCTATGCCGATCAGGTCGAGGAGCTCGAACGGGCCCATGCGGAAGCCCGCGCCGCGCAACGCCGCGTCCACGGAAGCCACCGGCAACCCCTCGCCGTGCAGTCGCAGGGCCTCGAGGTAGAAGGGCCGCGCCAACCGGTTGACGATGAAGCCGGGCGCGTCCTTGGCGACGACCGGCTCGCGTCCGAGACGGCGCACGAGGTCCACCGCCGCCGGCACCAGCTCGGGCGCGGTCCGGACGCCTGGGATCACCTCGACGAGTCGCATGAGGCCGGGCGGGTTGAAGAAGTGCAGCCCGATGACCTTGCCAGGGTCGGGGCACGCCGCGGCTATCGAGGTCACGGACAGCGTGGAGGTGTTCGTGGCGAGCCTCGCGGCGGGCTCCACCCTGGCGGCCGCCGCGAACAGACCGCGCTTGAGCTCGAGGTCCTCCGGCGCGGCCTCGAGCACCCAGTCCGAGCCGCGTATCAGGTCGTGGACGTGACCCAGCCGCAGGCGGCTCAGCAGGCTGCCGGGATCCTCGGCCAGGCGGCCCTTGGCGTGCAGGCGCTCGAACAGTTCCTGCAGGGTGAGGCGCGAGCGTTCCAGGGCCGGCTCGACGGGGTCGATGAGCGAGACGCTGGCTCCGGCCTGGAGCAGCAGTTGAGCGATGCCGGTGCCCATGGTGCCGGCGCCAAGCACAGTCGCACGCCAGGGCGCGGGCCCGTTCACGCCCCGCCCTCGCGCTCGAGCATGGCGTCGATCTGCTGGGCCAGGTAGAGCTTGGCCAGCGTCTCGGGACGCGCGAGGTCGACGCCCAGCAGGCTGGCGATGCGCTTGAGCCGGTACCGCAGCGTGTTCACGTGCACATGCAGCTCCTCTGCGAGGGCGCCCAGGTCGTCGGGCGAGCGCAGGTATGCCGTCAGCGTCCGCCACAGCTTGCCGTCGTCCGCCTCCTTGACCGGGCCGACCAGGCGGTCGCGCATGGTCGCCAGGTTGGCGGGCGGCTGTTGCTTGAGCACCCAGTAGACCGGGTCCACGAGGTCGAACCAGGCGTGCCCTGCGGGGCCCGCCAACGACTGCGCGGCCAGGACCGCCTGGTGGTAGGCGTCAGCCACGCCGGTCAGGTCGTCCCTCGGCAGGCTGAGACCGAGTCGGACGGGAACCGTCTCCCCGCCAGCTGCCCGCAGCGCCTGGTAGAGCGGCTCGGCCTGGGCGCGTGGCGCGCCGCCCGAGAAGACCCAGACGACATGCTCGGCCCGCGTCTCCGAGAGGTAGCCGTAGCCGCGCGTCCTGAAGTACTCGTCGGCCGCCTCCCTCAGCTTCTCGAGCAGCGCCTGACCGCGGACCGCCGCCATGCGGCCGCTGCGCGCACGCGGGCCGGCCTCGGCCACGGCCACCACGTAGTCGGCGTCGGTCTCGATGCCTGCGTCGACGAGGCGCGGCAGCAGCATGTTCGCCGCCTGCGGACCGGCCAACCATTCGGCCAGCAGCGCGCCCTTGCGGCTGCGGTCCTGCTGGGCCTCCGCGGACCTGTGAAGTGCCGCCGCCACGAGCAGAGAGCGCGACAGCTCGAGCCAGGTCATCGAGTCGGGACCAGCCTCGAACGCGATCAGCACCGAGCGCAGACGCCCCCTGACGATCACCTTGGCGACCAGGGCGTCTCGACCGCGGAACCGCATGCGGCCCTCGGAGAGCGTGGTGGGATCGGTGCCGCCGAGCCGACCAGTGGTCTCGCCGGCTCGCGCCACTACCTCCCCCCAGGGGCTGAGGACGGCCATCCCCATGCCGGAGAGCCTGCTGATCTCCTCCAGCGCGGCGCGCTCCGGCTTGGGGCCCTCCAGCGTGGCGAGCAGGTGCCGCTGGAGCGCGGCCAGCCCGGTGAGAGCCGGGCCGGCCGTCCGCACCAGCAGCTGCAACGCCGCCTCCTCTACCGACCCGGGGTCCACTGTCGGCGGCGAGACGGCCAGCGCCACGCCGGCCGACCGGCAGCGTTCTACGAGAGAGTCCGGCACGGTACGGCGCTTCGTCGACAGGCTGTGCACGACGATCTTGGGCGGCGGCTCCAGCACGGGATCGACGGGTGGCCGCGGCAGACCGAACTCCCCCTCGTGGATGCGCAGGTCGGTGGGACGTAGCCACGATCTGTCGGCCTCACGTGCCAGCATCACGACGGAGCCGAACCCCGTGTCAGGTTCGCCGTGAACCAACGTGAGCCCGAGGTCCTCCCGCTCCAGGAGCGGGAGGAGCGTCGCTCCCACTTGAGCCTCCATGGACATATGCTGCACGGAGTCTACGCTCGCGGACCTCGGTTGCTAGTTGTAGATGTACACCATGATTCCTGAATACATTGTCTAGTTCCACGATTGACCCCCGCAGGTACCGTTCCTAGACTCGATCCGTATGAGCTTGTCTGCCGTCAGGCCCATCGTCGGCACCCGGGAGGAAGCCGCGGGGCGCGAGGACCACGTGACCTTCGACTCCCTCGACTTCCGCCGCACGCTGGGACGTTTCGCGACCGGCGTGACGGTGGTGACTATGGTGGCGCCGGACGGCGAAGCCTACGGCATCACGATCAACGCGTTCATGTCCGTGTCGCTTGACCCCCCTCTCATCGCGGTGTCTCTCGACAGGTCGGCGCGCGCCTACGACACGATGGCGGCCAGCGAGCGCTTCGCCGTCAGCGTCCTCGGCGAGCACCAGATGGCCGTCTCGGATAGCTTCGCGGGGCGGCCGGTACTGCACGCCCCGGAGCCCTTCGAGGAGTTCGCTGGCTTCCCGGTAGTGCCCGGCGCCATCGCCCACATCGTCTGCGCCATGCACGCCAGCTTCGAGGCAGGCGACCACACGATCTTCTTAGGCCGCGTCGAGGCTCTCAGGACCGCACCAGGCGACCCGCTGATATTCGAGCGCGGCAGGTACACCCAGCTCGAGGATCACAAAGTGCGAGCCCACTGATCTTCGTGCGTTGACGCCCGGCCACGACGCGTATAGGTTGTGGCGTGACCAGCGACGCTTCAGCAGTAGGTAAGGCCCTGGCCGAGGTGGCCAGGCGCGGAGAGTCGTACGTGGCCGACCTGCTCGACTACGTGAAGATCCCCAGTGTGAGCACCGAGCCGCATCACGCCGCCGACATACAGGCCGCGGCCCGCTGGACGGTCGAGAGGCTGAAGCGAGCCGGGGTGCCAGACGTGCGCACGCTGGAGACGGCCGGCCACCCGGTAGTGATGGGCCGTCTGCACCACGACACGTCCAAGCCCACCGTGATCATCTACGGCCACTACGACGTGCAGCCCGCCGAGCCCCTCGAGCTGTGGGACTCGCCGCCCTTCAGCCCCGAGGTCCGGGACGGCAAGATCTACGGCCGCGGGTCGTGCGACGACAAGGCCGGCGTGTTGACCGCCATCCAGGCCGTGCAGGCGTTCACCGACACGGGCGAGATGCCCCCTGTCAACGTCACGTTCCTGATCGAGGGCGAGGAGGAGATCGGCAGCCCGAACCTGGCTCCAGTCCTGCGCCGGCATGCCGACCTCCTGCAGGCGGACCTCGCCATCTGCGCGGACGGGGGCATCTTCGGGGTCGGCATCCCGTCCGTCACGGTCGGTTCGCGAGGACTGGCGGGCGCCGAGCTGGTGGTTGAGGGCGCCAGCACGGACCTGCACTCCGGTACGTACGGGGGCGCCGTCGCCAACCCCATCGCGGCGCTCGCGCGGATCATCGCCAGCTTCCACGACGACCGCGGTCGCGTGGTGGTCGAGGGCTTCGAGGACGGGGTCTCGGCGCTGTCCGCAGACGTCAGGCGCGCTGTCGGCGAGCAGCCGGTGGACGAGCGCGCCGAGCTGGACAAGCTGGGCCTTGACAGCTGGTGGGGCGATCCCGACTACACGGCCGGGGAGCGCCGTGCCGTCCGGCCGACGCTCGAGGTCAACGGCATCGGCGGGGGCTACCAGGGGCCGGGCGTGAAGACCGTACTCCCGAACCGGGCCAAGGCCAAGGTGACCTGCCGACTCGTGGTGGGTCAGGACCCTGAGGCCGTGCTCGCGGCGCTGAGGCGCCACGTCGAGATGCACACGCCGCCCGGCGTGAAGGCCACGCTCACGCCCCTGCCAGGCAGCGGGCGGGCGTACCAGATGCCACTGGACCACCCCGCACTGGACGTGGCCTCGGACGCGATGGAAGCCGTGTTCGGCCGTAGTCCGTTCCCCGTCTGGACAGGCGGCACCGTGCCGGTGGCCGAGCAGTTCCA
>DASVCK010000096.1:0-2641 GCA_036381675.1 Trueperaceae bacterium
CTTCGCCACAAGCTGGCCTAAGGGCACCGAAAGCCGCTGGGTGGAACCACCCAGCGATGACGCAACGGCGCTGGGTGGCGCCGCCGATGTGCGGCAAGGCGGGGCGCTCCTAGCCTGGCGCCATGACCAACTCACTTGACACCATCGTGATCGGCGGCGGCCAGGCGGGACTCTCGACTGGCTATTACCTCAAGAAGGCCGGACGCAGCTTCGTGATCCTCGACGATCAGCAACGCACGGGCGACGTGTGGCGCAAGCGTTGGGACTCGCTGCGACTCTTCACGCCGGCCGCGTTCTCGAGCCTAGACGGGATGCCGTTCCCGTCGCGCCGTGACCACTTCCCGACCAAGGACGAGTTCGCCGACTACCTGGAGGCCTACGTGCGACGCTTCCACCTTCCGGTGCGACACGGTGCCAGGGTGGAGCGCCTGTCGCGTGACGGCGCCGGCTTCGTCGCGAGCACCTCGGCGGGCGACTTCCGCTCAGACAACGTCATCGTCGCCATGTCCAACTACCAGCGTCCCAAGATCCCTGGGTTCGCCCAGGAGCTCAGGCCCGATATCGTCCAACTCCACTCGAGCGAGTACCGCCACCCGTCCCAGCTGCCTGAGGACGGACCGGTGCTGGTTGTCGGTTCGGGGAACTCGGGCGCTGAGATCGCCCTCGAGCTCTCCAGGCGCCAAGAAGTGATGCTGGCCGGGCGCTACCCCGGCCATCTGCCCTTCTCCATCAATAGCCGCGCTGCCCATGCGGTCCTGATCAGGTTCGCCCTCAAGGTCGTCTTCCACCGCGTCCTCTCCGTGGCGACGCCGATCGGCCGCAGAGCCAGGCCGAAGTTCCTCAAGGGATCCGGGATACTCATCAGGACGAAGGCCAAGCATCTCGAAGCCGCCGGCGTGAAACGCCTGCCGCGGGTGGAGGGCGTTCGCGACGGACTGCCCCTCCTGGCAGACGGCCGCACCCTGGACGTCAAGGCCGTGGTCTGGTGCACCGGGTTCCGGCCGGGGTTCGAGTGGATCGACCTGCCGCTGACCTTCGACGAGAAGGGCCCCGTGCACGAGCGCGGCGTGGTCCCCGAGGTGCCCGGGCTCTACTTCGTGGGCCTCCACTACCTCTACGCCTTCTCCTCCGCCATGATCCACGGCGTGGGGCGCGACGCGAAGAGGATCGTGGCGACGATCGGGCGTCAGGCCGCGGCGCCCGAGTCCAGGACGGATACCGCTGCCAGTCCGGTGCCGGCCTGAGCAGGAAGAGAAAGAGAAGCCCGCGACCCCGTTGGCGGGCGCCTGCCGCTGATAGAGAAGCCCGCGACCCGTTCATGGGGCCGCGGGCTCTGTCTGGTGGTGGAGGCGGCGGGAGTCGAACCCGCGTCCGGAACCGCCTCGACCGGGCGTCTACGCGCGTAGCCTGGGATCGGTTGTCGGCGCGGCCCGAGCTCCCTGGCAGGCTCGTGGAACCGCGCTTACACGTCTTAGGTCTCGCCCCTAGCTACCGACGCGCGAGCGCAGGGGCCAGCCCGCTTCAGGTCGTTCGCACCGGCGAGCCACGGGCAGGGCTTCCGGGGAACGCTAGCTACGGTTAAGCAGCCAGTGCGTAGTTGTTGTTGCCAGTTATGGCGTGGCAGGTTTGTTGACGCGGCCAACTGCCATCCGCGGCGCGCAGCCTCGGCCTAGGTGCCGGTCCCGTCGAGACCGTGTCGCCCCCGAGACTTGCGTTTCTGCCGGTACGCTACGCTCGCACCGGTCCTTCAGTCTAGCAGAGCGAAGCGTGCCAGCCGGTAAGGCTAAGCACGGCAGGCACGTATACTTCGGCATGGCAACGCTCGCCGTGCGGATGCGGGATATCACGAAACGCTACCCGCTGGTCCTGGCCAACGACCACGTGAACTTCAACGTGGCGTGGGGAGAGCTGCACGGGCTCATCGGCGAGAACGGCGCCGGCAAGTCGACGCTGATGAAGATCCTCTACGGGCTGGTGCAGCCCGACGAGGGCACGATCGCCGTGGACGGCAAGCAGGTCGAGATCAAGAGCGCGCGCGACGCCATCGACCTCGGGATCGGCATGGTGCACCAGCACTTCATGCTCGTCGAGCCGCTCACCGTCACCGAGAACCTGGTGCTGGGCTCGGAGCCGCGTCGTGGCCCGGCGCTCGATTACCGCGCAGCGAGGCGCGAGGCCGCCAGGCTGATCGAAGAGTTCGGCTTCGACATCGAGCCGGACGCCCGCATCGAGGACCTGCCCGTGGGATACCAGCAGCAGGTCGAGATCCTCAAGGCGCTCTACCGCAACGCCCGCGTGCTCATCCTCGATGAGCCCACCGCCGTGTTGACGCCCCAGGAGACCGTGGGCCTCTTCCGGTTCTTGCGCGAGTTCGCACGGAAGGGCAACGCGGCCATCTTCATCAGCCACAAGCTCGACGAGGTCGTCGAGGTCTGTGGCCGCATGAGCGTGATGCGCGACGGCCGCATGATCGGCACGGTCAGGCGTGATCGCACCGACCAACGGCAGCTCGCCAACATGATGGTGGGCCGCGAGGTGCTGCTGCGTGTCGAGAAGGGTCCCGCCGAGCCGCGCGAGGTAGCCCTGGCGGTCGAGGAGCTGGTCCTGGCGCACCCGTTCAAGCCGCGCAACGTCATAGACG
>DASVCK010000097.1:0-6046 GCA_036381675.1 Trueperaceae bacterium
GTGATCGTGGCGATCCTCGGCCCGGGGCTGCCCAGCCTGGTGCTGGCCGTGGGCCTCAGGTCGTTCCCCGTCTTCGCCCGGGTGGCGCGGGCCGAGACGCTGGCGCTCAGGGAGCGCGAGTACGTCCAGGGCGCGAAGGCGCTGGGCTCGCGTCCCGCCAGGGTGCTGGGGCGACACGTCTTCCCGAACCTGCTCAGCGCGCTCATGGTCGTAGCCTCGCTGCAGATGGCCACGGCCATCCTCATCGGCGCCACGCTCACGTTCCTCGGCGTGGGCATCTCCCCGGAGCTCCCCGAGTGGGGCGCGATGATGAACGCCGCCCGCCCTTACATGCTGCGCTCGCCGCTGCTGATCGTGGTCCCCGGCCTGGCGCTGATGCTCGTGATGTTCGCCCTCAACTTCGTCGGCGACTACGTGCGGGACCGCGCCGACCCGTTCTCAGCCCGTTGAACCCGCGCGAAGGAGGTGCAGGCAGGTCTCCCGTCCCCCAGAGCCAGAGATGACGAACGTTCCCCAACTCCCCGGGAGGAACAGATGTTAGAGCCACAGGCAAGGCCCAGGAACAGAGCGTCGGCGCTCGCCTCCGCGCTGCGCGCGGCGTCGCTGCTGCTCTTCCTCGCGCTCGGCACAGCCCTGGCGCAGTCGCAGGACACCACGCTCGAGGTCCTCGTGCCCGCCGAGTTCCCCGACCTCGACACCTGCGAGACCGTCAGCGGCGACCAGAGCATGGTGAAGTACCACGTCTTCAGCCGGCTCTTCACCTTCAACGAGAACATGGAGCCGGAGCCCGACCTCGTCGTGGGCGAGTCGATAAGCGACGACGGCACCGAGTGGACGTTCCAGCTCCGCCAGGGCGTGACGTTCCACGACGGCACGCCGGTGAACGCACAGGCCGTCGCCTACACCATCGAGCGCATGAAGTCCGAGGGCTGCGGCCAGTACGCGCTGTTCGAGCCGATCGCCGAGGTGCGGGTCGTCGACGACTACACGATCACCTTCGTCACCGACGGCCTCTTCCCGGCCCTGCGCAACAACCTCGCGCACCCTGACGCCGCCATCATCAGCCCCACCGCCTACGAGCAGCTCGGCGCCGACTGGGGCCAGCACCCCGTGGGCTCCGGGCCGTACGTGTTCAAGGAGTGGGTGACCGGCGATCACATCACGCTGGTCCGCAACGACGACTACTACGGCGACCAGCCCTACTTCGAGACGATCGACTTCAAGTTCGTCACCGACGACACCAGCCGGGCCCTGGCCATCGACACCGGCGAGGCCGACGTGGCCCTGCGCATCCTGCCGACCGACGTCGAGCGCCTCTCCGCCAACCCGAACCTGAAGATCGGCCAGGTCGTGGGTCGCAGCATGATCTACCCCATGAAGGTCACCGACGGGCCCTTCAGCGACGTGAGGGTCAGGCAGGCCGCGAACTACGCCGTCGACAAGCAGACGATCATCGACCGCGTGCTCTTCGGCGCCGGCACGCCCTCCCACTCGCTCGTGGAGGCGGTCCAGTGGTCGATCCCCGTGGGCTTCTACGACTACGACCCGGAGAAGGCGCACCAGCTCCTCGAGGAGGCGGGCGCCGTGGGCGCGAGGATCACGCTGCTGTCGCCCACCTCCCGCTACCCCTCGGACGTCGAGGTGAGCCAGGCCGTCGCCGGCTACCTCCGTGACGCCGGCTTCGACGTGGACCTGCAGGCCATCTCCGACTGGCCCACCTACGTCGACACCGTTGAGCGCGGGCAGTTCGACATGTTCCTCCTCGGCTGGGGCGGCTCCACGGGCGACCCGGACAATGCCTTCCGCCGGCTGCTGCACTCGAGCAACGCCGGCCAGCTCTGGAACCCCGGCGGCTACACGAACCCCGAGGTGGACAGGCTCATCGACGAGGGCGGCTCCGAGTTCGACCTCGACGCCCGCGCGCAGGACTACGAGCAGGTCCAGCGCATCGTGTGGGAAGACGCGCCCTGGCTCTTCACCTACCGCGCCTCGATCTTCTTCGCCCAGGACGCCGCGCTGCAGGACGTGAAGGTGCTCCCCGGCACCGAGATGCCGTACTTCTGGCTGGCGCACTACTAGGCCAACGCTTGGTCGTTCCCGGCCGCCCACGTGGCGCCGGGAACGACGTTCCCTCGCTGCCCTACCCCCTACGCTCACACCGACAGGAGCCAGCGTGAACCCACAGGTAGTCATCTCCCGCGAGGAGCTGCGGAGCCGGCAGGAGCGCGCCCGCGATGGGGCCGCCGAGCTGGGCGCCGACGCCCTGGTGGTCGTGGGAGGGCCCTTCTACGACCGACCCGGCGACCTCCTCTACCTCAGCGGCCACCAGCCGCCGTTCCCCACGTCGAACTTCGAGGGCCAGCACAGGGGCCTCGGCTACGGAGCCGTGGTGCTGCCGGTGAGCGGCGGCACCTACCTCGTCGTCGACACCGTCGCCTACAGGGAGGAGAGGATCGCCGCCGACGAGATCCGGTCGACCTCGAACGTCCCCGCCGAGCTGCGCCGCACGCTCCAGGGCCTGGGCCTGGCCGGCAAGCGGCTGGCCTTCGTCGGCCTGCAGGTGGCGCCCTACGCGCTGGTCGCAGAGGCGACGGAGGGCCTGGGCGTGGAGCTGCTCCCCGCCGACGAGGTGCTGCGCTCCGCGCGGCGGAGGAAGAGCCCCGCCGAGCTGGAAGCGCTGCGCCGGGCCGCCGAGGTCGCCGAGATCGGCATGACCGCCGCGCTGGAGGCAATAGAGCCTGGTCGCACCGAGTCGGAGGTGGCGGCCGCCGGCATCGCCGCGTCGATAGCCGCGGGGGCTGATTTCGTGCGCTACATGCGCGTCATGTCGGGTCCTTTCTCCGGCTGGCCGCACCGCTGGCCGCCGGCCACTGATCGCGTCCTCGCCGAGGGCGACACCGTCTGCATCGACCACATCGGCGCCGTCAACGGCTACCAGTTCGACATCCTGCGCGCCAAGGTCGTCGGCGAGGGCACGCCCGCGCTGCACGACCTCATGCGCGTGGCCCGCGACGCCACCGAGGCAGCCATCGCCGCGTGCGGCCCCGGCGTGCCCGTGCGCGACGTGGTCGCCGCCGCCGACGCCGTGCTGGAGCGCGCCGGGCACCTCGAGGACCGCGCCCGCTTCACCGGCCACGGCATCGGCCTGGAGACCGTCGAGTCGCCTCTCATCATGCAGACCTCTACCGAGGTCCTCGCCGAGGGAGACGTCATCTGCCTAGAGCCAGGCATCCTCAAGCGCGGCTCCTACGGCGCCAGGTTCGAGTACGAGGTCGCGATCACAGCGGACGGGCACGAGGTGTTGGCGAGGTAAGTGGTCCGCACCGGGGAGGGCCGTTCGCACGCCAGATACCCGCTCCTTAGCGCCCTCCGGCCCGAGCCCTCTGGGCTTGCGGCGCGTTGACCCCGACCCGGACGGGCGAGTACACTCAAGGACGCTGGCCACGTGGGCGGCTAGCTCAGCGGGAGAGCACTCGCTTCACACGCGAGGGGTCACAGGTTCAAATCCTGTGCCGCCCACCACCCAATTCCTTGTACTTCATTGCCAACGACCGGGTTCAGCGGACCGGCTTCGTGTGGCTCTTCGCGGCGTGTCTTCAGGGACGTTTCGAGTATGGAGGCGCTAGTCGTGGGGGTTCATAGCGCAGCTTGCAGGCTCCCGTTGGTCTCCGCACCCGGAGCCTACCGTAGACTCCTCGAGGCAAGGTGTCGACGACACTGGTACTAGCTCGATAGCTGTCCTAGTAGGGTTTCCACATGTCCACTATGTCAGTAGTCCCATACCCCATTCCTTGGTTGTAGTCAGTGGTACAATGTTGCCTCCACTGTCGACGAAGTTTGCTGGAGGTAACATTGTGAAACGAGCTGATGGGGTGGGCATGTTCGTCTGGCTATGTCTGGCCATGGCGGGTTGTACATCGGGGACGGGACAGCCAGCCTTCATCTATGCTGGACAATGGTCTGGCACTATCGTGGACAGCCTAGCCGGAAACGGCGTTGTGTCCGCCACATTGACGCAGTCGGGTTTGGACATAGGCGGGACGTGGCAGGCAACGTTCGCCAGCGGCAACAATGGTGGAACGGCAGTCGGTGCGATCAACGGCTCCGAAGTTGTCTTGGAACTGTACCCGTCCAACGTCTCGACCTGTCCATTCCGTGTGGTAGCAACGCGCTCTGGCAGTACGCTTAGCGGCAACTACGCGGCATTCAACTGCACTGGGACTATCACGGGTACGCTTAGCATCACCAAGTTGAATTAGGGCTCGCAAGAGAAGACCCACGCGGGGGCCCTACAGACTCACGCTCTAAAGCTAGGAATAGACTTTGAAGCAGTCCACTCCAGGCATGACCAGACCTTTGGCAAGGGCCGCCATCTTGGCGTTATCGGTGATCTTGTCGAGTTGTGCTCCTAGTGCAGGCTCGGCTGCGTTCTGGGGCGGCTTCTGGCAAGGCTATGATGGCGGCTCGTCGTATGCGCCAATTTCTACCCATAGCGCCTACGGAGCAGTCGAAAGTGTTATCACGAGCGACTTCAGTGGTTTTTCCACCGGGGAGGTCTTCGTCCTGGCGAACGGCCAGGTGTGGCAGCAGATTGAGTACTACACTTGGTACTGGCATACCTTCCGGCCGAGGGTGACGGTCTACTCGGACTACGGGGGCTACAAGATGATGGTCGACGGGATTAGCCATCCCGTGTCTGTTCGCAGATTGCGCTAGACATCGCCAGCGAGATTTCCTGACCGGTGGGTCCCGCGGCCCCCGAAGCGTTGGCGCTGATTCTGACGTGGTCGGGCCTCTTGGGCCGCACGTGCACCACGTGCACGGATGCACGTTGCTAGGTGGTCGGGAAGCAGGAGACGCCCTAGCTAGGAAACCGGCCATGTGCGGGCCGCCAAGAGTGCGCTCTGCTTTTGTGGCTTCGGTAGCTCGCCGGAGCCGGCGTCTTGATGGTGCGAGGGACTCGTGAGGTCGCCCTCGTAGGGGCGGCCCGACGACTCCAGGAGCGGCGGGCATCATCCTGCGGTGAACTATCACGAAGGACAAACAGCGCGCCACGTGTCCCAAGATTGTACGGACAAGCCCGTCCTAGGCCATTCTGTCAGACAGTGCCCACCCCATCGGTCCAAACCGCGCGCGTCACGCCAGGTTGTTGACATTCCCCAGCCCATGGCGTAGCCTCAGCCAACAAACGGGCAAGTTTGTACGTACTTTTGGGAGAGGCCGATGGGGAAGCCCCTCTACAAAGAGGTAGAGAGCGTCTTGAGGTCGCAGGTCATGTCCGGACGTAGGGCCGTCGGCTCGAAGCTGCCGACCGAGAACGAGCTCTGCGAGATCTTCAACGTGAGCCGCGACACCGTGCGGAAGGCTCTGAGGTCGCTGAAGGACCTGGGGCTCGTGAAGGCCGTCCCCGGTGTGGGAACGATGGTCGTGCGTAGCCGACCCAACCTGCACGTGGACACGCTGCAGCCTCTCTCGGAGCCGTTGCGTGCGGCGGGCCTCTCCCTCGACGTGGAGGTGCTCGACGTGCACCTCGCCGTTCCCGACGAGGCCGTGAGGGGTCACCTGAAGCTCGCGCCCGGCGAGAAGGCGTTGCGCGTCAGGCGGACCCACATGATCGCGGGCCGGCCGTTCTCGGTCACCACCTACAACGTCCCGGAGTGGGTGGGCATAGCGACCGACGCCGACTTCACCGGCACCATCTACGAGCTCGTCGAGGAGGCCGGCAAGAGCCTCATCGACTACGGCACCGACCAGATCTCGGCGCGCATGCCCACCGAGGAGGAGAAGCGGCTCCTGGCCATGCCGGACAACCTGCCCATCCTGCTCGTGAGGCGCACCGCCTACACGGACCTCGACAGGGCCGTCCAGTACCTCGAGGCCGCCGTCCGCTCGGACCTATACGAGTACGCCGTCACGCTTCCCAGGAAACTCTGACCGCAGCCCACCCACCCGCATCGAACGCCCGCCTCAGGACAGGACCGATAGGGAGCCGATGACGACGCACACGACCACAAGGTTCAGCCGCGACCGACTGGTGGACCTCAGT
>DASVCK010000098.1:0-16994 GCA_036381675.1 Trueperaceae bacterium
GCAGGCGACCTGCGCGGCGCGAGGCGCGTCGTGGCCGACTGGGCGGGACGCGTGGACCACTTCATCGCGCTCGACGGGCACCTGGGCTCGATCTGCCACCAGGGCGTGGGCTCACTGCGCCACGAGGTGAGGATGACCTCCGCCGGCGGGCATTCCTGGGGGGACTACCCCAGCCCCAGCGCAGTGCACGCGGTCGGTGACGCGGTGGCCAGGCTGGCGCGGCTCTCGGTGCCCAAGGAGCCGCGCTCGAGCCTCAACGTGGGGCTGCTGTGGGGCGGCACCAGCGTGAACACGATCGCGGCGGAGGCGGGCTTCGCCCTCGACCTGCGCAGCGTGGACCAGCACACGCTCGACCTGCTGTGGGAGGCGAGCGAGAACGAGATACGGGCCGCGGCCGAGGCCGGTGGCTGCGCGGTCCAGACCGAGAGGATCGGCGCCCGGCCCGCCGGGACCAGCGCCAACGAGCAGTTGGTGGCGTCTGCGAGGTCAGCTCTGGGGGCCGCGGGCGTCAAGGCGACGTTGGCCGCGGCGAGCACCGACGCGAACGCCGCCATGGCGGCCGGGATCAGCGCGATCTCCTTCGGAGCCTACCGGGGCGGCGGTGCTCACACGCTGGGGGAGTGGGTGGACGCCGCCTCGCTGCCCGTCGGCCTGCAGGTCTTCCACGACCTGCTGGAGCGACTGTCCGCCTGACCGGCTGGCCGAATTGACGTCAGCGGCCCTGCCGGCGCGCGCTCAACGCCAGCCCGTCCACGATCTCGTTCTGCTCGTGCCCGGCGTGACCGCGCGTCCACTCCCAGCTCACGTCGTGAACGCTCGTCAGCTCGAGCAGTCGCTGCCACAGGTCCTGGTTCTTGACGGGCTGCCGTCCGGCGGTGCGCCAGCCGTTGCGCTGCCAGCGCTCGAGCCAACCGTCCGTGAACGCCTTCTTGAGGTACTCGCTGTCGGTGACGATGGTGACTCTCGACGGCTCGGTCAGCGCCTCCAGCGCCTTCACGGCCGCGGTGAGCTCCATGCGGTTGTTCGTGGTCCCGGCTTCGAAGCCCGAGGCCTGCTGGCGCTGACCGCCCACCTCGACCAGGTAGGCCCAACCTCCGCGCCCCGTGGTGGTGTCGCATGAGCCGTCGGTGTACACCGTGACGGGGCTTGCTCTCACGGCGGGCCCTCGGAGGCGGGGTCGCGTGGTAGGCGTTCGAGCACGACGACGGCCGCGGCGTGGTCTACGGCGTGGGACAGCGAGACGTGGGCTACCAGCCCCTCCGCCGCCATCGCGGAGGCCAGGTCCTGGCTGGTGCGCAGGACGGGCCGCTCGCCCTCCTTCATCACCCACACGTCGCGCCAGCTCAAGGAGGACGGCCATACCTTGGCGAACGCCTCCTTGGCTGCGAAGCGGGCCGCGAGACCGGGGTAGACGTCCTTGCGTCCGTCCAGCTCGGCCAGCTCATCCGGGTGGAAGCAACGCTTCAGGAACCTGACGGGGTGGCGCTGTGCCGCCTGCCGAACGCGTGCGATCTCGATCAGGTCGAGCCCCACCGCGACGATCACGCGCGTCGGCCCCAAGCGGCGGCATGAGCACCCGCCGCGCTCATGACGTCACGACCCGGTCCAGGCGCCTCACCCCATCCGAGCCGGCCACCAGAGCCGCGTCCGCCATGCCCAGGAACAGGCCGTGCTCCACGACACCGGGCAATCCCTTGAGTCGTGCGTCAAGCTCCTGCGCGTCGAAGCCGGGCGCCATACGGCAATCGACGACGTGGTTCCCGTTGTCGGTCACGAATAGCCCCGAGCCGTCACGGCGTGGCGTCGCCTCCCGACACATCGTCGAGAGCACGGCGACGGTCCGCTCGAACCCGAAACGCACGACCTCCACCGGCACCGGCGCCTTCTCGCCCAGGCGCGTGACCAGCTTCGAGGCGTCGCCGATGAGGACGAACCTCGTGGCCGCGGCCGCGACGACCTTCTCCCTGAGCAGGGCCCCGCCGAGGCCCTTGATCGCGTCCAGGGACGGGGAGAGCTCGTCCATGCCGTCTACCGCCAGGTCGACGCCTGCCGCGGGCAGGTCTACCAGCCTCAGGCCCGCGCCTCTCGCCTGGTCGGCGGTGGCCTGCGACGTGGGGACGCAGGTGATGTCGCTCAGCACGCCGGCGGCCACGCGTTGGGCCACTCCGGCCACGAACCAGCGGGCGGTGCTGCCCGTGCCCAGGCCCAACGTCATGCCGCTCGCGACGTGCTCCAGGGCCGCCGCGGCGGCCGCGCGCTTCAGATCCTCGCCGCTCATCTCGGCGGGCAGTCTAACCGTCGCCCCTCCCTGGGTAGACTGGCGGAGTGCGGAGCATCGTGCTGGCCAGCGCATCGCCACGCCGCCGGGAGCTCCTAGCCAGTCTGGGTCTGACGTTCACGGTGGAGCCCGCTGACGTCGACGAGACGGTCTTGCCGGGGGAGCGACCCGAGCACCTGGTGTCGCGGCTGGCGACCGCCAAGGCCGAGACCCTCGCACAGCGTCATCCCGACGCCCTGGTGATCGCGGCCGACACCACGGTCGTCGTGAACGGTGAGGTCATCAACAAGCCGACGGACGCGGCCGAGAACGCGGCCTTCCTGCGGCTCCTGTCCGGCATCTCGCACGACGTGTACACGGGTCACGCCCTGAGGCTTGGCGCGGCCGCCGACGGCGGTGTCGTGAGGACTCGGGTCCTGTTCCGGCGGCTCACCGAGGGTGAGATAGACCGTTACGTTCAGTCGGGCGAGGGATTGGACAAGGCCGGTGGGTACGCGATACAGGGCCTGGGTGCGGCTCACGTAGCGGAGGTCGAGGGCAGCTACACGAACGTCGTCGGCCTGAGCCTGCCCGCCGTCGTGGAGGCGGCAAGGCGGTTGGGGGTGGAGCTTGTCTAGCCTCCTCAGGGCCTGGTACGCGTTCATCGCGCTCGGTCTGGTGACGATCGCGCTCATGGCGCTGGTGGGCCGCGTCCCGTTCGACCTCACGGCCGCCGTGGCGCTGCCTCACGACATGCTGCACCGCACAGGCACCAACGTCAGGCTGACGATCGAGAGCATGACCGACCGCAGGGACCTGCGGGCTGAGCTGGAGCGCCTCGAGACCGAGCTGGCCACGACCCGTCAGGACGCGCGCGAACTGGAGCTCGAGGTCCAACGCCTCGAGCAGGTGCTGCAGGTCAGACGGGCCCAATCACCGGGAGTCGTGACCACGGCACCGGTCATAGGTGGCGGGATCGGCGCCGACATCGCCCGCCTGATCATCGGTGCCGGCAGCCGCCAGGGCGTGACGGTAGACATGCCCGTGACCGTTCCCGCCGGGCTGGTGGGCATCGTCACCGAGGTGGGACCGACGTCCGCCGTCGTTCGCACGATCGCCGACCCCCAGTCGCGCATCGGGGTGACGGTGAGGGGCAAGGGCGGCCAAGGCGTGCTCGTCGGCGACGTCGGCGAGCTGGTCCGCGTGACGCGCTTCGAGGAGGATGAGCCCGTCGAGGTTGGAGACCTCGTCGAGACGTCGAGCTTCGGGGGCCTGTTCCCGATCGGCGTACTGATCGGCGTGGTGGAGCAGGTCCTGCCGCCGGACCCCAACGAGCTCAGGCGCACCTACATCGTGCGCCCGAGCGTGGAGCTGGCGATCCTCCGCGAGGTCGTTCTCGTGGCCCCTCAGTAGACAGACGTGTAACCTGATGACCTGATCTGAGGGGCGGCGCTGGAGGTGATCCATGGCTGGCTGGGCGGTGATACCCACCGTGCGCGTGCCCGACATGCGCGAGGCTCTCGACTTCTACCTGGGCAGACTCGGATTCAAGCTAGATCGCGGTGGCCCGGACGAGGTGAACAACTCGCTCTCACGCGGTGACGCGCGGATCATGCTCGAGGTGCCAGCGGACCTCTACTCGCCGGCGTACAACGAGGCGATAAGTCGTCGCCTGGGCGGCGCCGCAGCCGTCTCCCTCTACATCGAGGCTCCGGACCTGCAGGAGTTCTACGAGCGCCTGGTGGCCGACCGGGTCACCGTCGTCGACCCGATCGCTGCGCGTCCCTGGGGGCAGGACGAGTTCACGATCGAGGATCACGTGGGGACGTGGTTGACGTTCTGGCGCGCACCGGACGAGTGACGGTCATAGCCGCGCATGATTTGTTGCGGCCGACTCACGAGGCCGCGCCTCCCGGTGTGAGCGCGGCCGCCTGGCCGGATCGCTGACGTGCAGGGATCAGCCCTTCACGACGAAGCTGACCATCCTGCCCTTCACGACGATCTCGCGCACCACCTGTCCCTCCGACAAGTAGCGGGCGACGTTGGGCTCTGCGCGGGCGATGTCGAGGACCTGCGAGTCTTGGGCGTCCACAGGCACCTGTACCTGGCCGCGCACCTTGCCGTTCACTTGAACCGCCATCTGCACGGTCTCCGCCACGAGCGCAGACTCGTCGAAAGTGGGCCAGCTCTGGAGGTGGACAGACCCCTCGAAGCCGGAGCGCTCCCACAGCTCCTCGGTGATGTGGGGCGCGATGGGGGCGAGGAGCAGCAGCAGGTCACGCACGGCTTCCGACCAGGCGGGACCGAGGGCCGCCTTGTGCGTCCTGGCCTTGCCCATGGCGTTCGAGAGCGTCATGAGCTCCGCTATCGCGGTGTTGAAGCGGAAGGCGGCGAGGTCCTCGGTGACCTCCTTGATCGCGTTGTGAACAGCGCGCTTGAGCTCGCCGGCGATGGCGGTGACGTCCGCGTCCGAGCCGGGCTCCGGCTTCGCCTCCTGGTCGACGACCAGTGCCCAGACGCGGTGGAGGAACCGGTAGACGCCCTCGATCCCTTGGTAGTTCCATGGCCCGCCCTGGTCCCAGGGCCCTATGAACATGAGGAAGGCCCTGACCGTGTCGGCCCCGTACTGCGTGACGAGCTCGTCCGGGTTGACGACGTTGCCGCGGGACTTCGACATCTTCTCGTTGTCAGCGCCCAGGATGATCCCCTGGTTGCGGAGCTTGAGGAACGGCTCGTCTATCTCCACCAGGCCCAGGTCGCGCAGGACCTTGGTGAAGAAGCGGGCGTAGAGCAGGTGGAGGATCGCGTGCTCGACCCCGCCCGTGTACACGTCGACCGGGGTCCAACGCCTGACGAGCGCTGGATCGATCGGCCTGTCGTCGGCGTGGGGGGAGAGGTACCGGAACCAGTACCAGGCCGAGTCCACGAACGTGTCCATGGTGTCGGTCTCGCGGCGTGCCCTGCCGCCGCAGTTGGGACACGCCACCTCGGCGAACGCCGGGTGGTGCTTGAGGGGCGACTCGCCGGTAGGCATGAAGGCGACGTCGTCCGGCAGCAGGACGGGGAGGTTCTCCTCCTTCTCCGGTTGGATCCCGCACTCGTCGCAGTAGACGATCGGGATGGGCGTGCCCCAGTAGCGCTGCCTGGAGATCAGCCAGTCACGCAGGCGGTACGTGACCTGCTCCTCGCCGGCGCCGATCGTCATGAGGTGATCGATGGCCGCTGCGATCGCGGGGTTCGCGCGGCCCTTCTCGCCGTTGTTGCGCAGCCCGTTGAGGGGCCCTGAGTTCACCATCGTGCCGGGCCCCGTCCAGAGGTCCTTGAGCTCCTCGTCGGGCACGCGCGAGTCGTCGGGCCGCACCACCGGGCGGATCTCGAGTCCGAACTTCTGCGCGAACTCGTGGTCGCGTTCGTCGCCGTAGGGCACGGCCATGATGGCGCCGGTGCCGTAGCCCATGAGCACGTAGTCGGCGATCCAGATCGGGATCTTCTCGCCGTTCACCGGGTTCACTGCGTAGGCGCCGATGAACTCGCCGGTCTTCTCCCGCGCCTCGGCCTGACGGTCGAGCTCCGTCATGTGGCTGGCGCGCTCGACGTAAGCGCGCACGGCGGCGCGCCTGTCAGGCGTCGTCAGCTTCTCGACCAGCGGATGCTCCGGCGCGAGGACCATGAAGGTGGCGCCCCACAGCGTGTCGGGACGCGTCGTGAAGACCTCGATGTCGTCGCCCTGTTCGCTGGTGAAGACGACCTTGGCACCCTCGGAGCGACCGATCCAGTTGGTCTGCATGACGCGGATACGCTCGGGCCAGTCGAGGCCCTCGAAGCTCAGGAGCTCGTCGGCGTAGTCGGTGATCTTGAAATGCCACTGGGGCATGAGCCGCCGCTCGATGAGCGCGCCGGAGCGCTCACCGCGCCCGTCGATCACCTGCTCGTTGGCGAGCACAGTCTGGTCGACCGGGTCCCAGTTGACGAACGACTCCTTGCGGTAGGCGATGCCCCGCTCGTACATCTTCAGGAAGAACCATTGGTTCCATTTGTAGTACTCGGGGTCGCACGTGATGACCTTCTTCGACCAGTCGAACATGGCGCCCATCTGGTCGTACTGTCGCTCCATGCGCTCGATGCGCTGGTAGGTGAGCGTGGCCGGGTGCACGTCCTCGCCCTGCCGCGCGGCTCTGATGGCGGCGTTCTCCGCCGGCAGGCCGAACGCGTCGAAGCCCATGGGGAACAGCACGTTGTAGCCGTTCATGCGCTTGAAGCGGGCGGCGGCGTCGGCGGGCGCCTCAGCGAACCAGTGGCCGACGTGGAGGTCGCCGGACGGGTACGGGTACATCGTCAGGAAGTAGAACTTCGGTTTGCTCTCGTCGTGTAAGTCGACCTCGTAGAGGCGCTGCTCTCGCCAGCGCTCCTGCCACTTGGCCTCTACCTCGCCGGGCGAGTAGCGCTCCGCCTGGACGGCGTCGCCACTCGGGATGGTCTGCGTCATGGTCCCTCCGAACCTTTCAGGTGCCTAGTACCACATGAAGAACCCCGGCCTGCCAAGCCGGGGTGCGCCTGATGGGGCGGCCGATCATCGACGGCCGTCAGCCGGGCGCACCACCTAGTTCTAGGCGTAGTCGAGCGCCGCCGCTGAGCTGGTGACCTGAGTGTGCGGCCCTCGCGTCCATGACGGCATCGTAGGACCCCTGTGAGCGGCCGTCAACCGAGGGTGGCCGTCCGGCGCCGGCGACCCGCTGTAGACTCCGAACATGGAGTTCGATCTCATCGTCATCGGGTCGGGACCTGGGGGCTACCACGCTGCCATCAGGGCCGCACAACTAGGTCTCAAGGTGGCCTGCGCCGAGAAGGCCGACATCGGTGGCGTGTGCCTGAACGTGGGCTGCATACCCACGAAGGCGTTGCTCCACGTCGCCGCCGAGGTGAGGAACGGCAGGCACGCTGCTGAGATCGGCATCAAGTTCGGTGAGCCTGAACTGGACCTGAAGGCGATCGACGGTTTCAAGAGCGGCGTCGTCAAGAAGATGACGAGCGGCGTCGGCATGTTGTTCAAAGGCAACAAGGTCGAGGTGCTCAAGGGCGAGGCGCGTTTCGTCTCCAAGGACGAGATCGAGGTGGCTGGCGAGCGCCACAAGGCCAAGAAGTTCATCGTCGCGACGGGATCGCGCCCGGCGTCCATCCCCGGCTTCGACATAGGCGGCGACGGGATCATCGACTCGACCGGCGCCTTGGAGCTCGGCGACGAGGTACCGAAGCGGCTGCTCGTGATCGGTGGCGGCGCGATAGGCCTCGAGTTCGCGGACGTGTACCAGTCGCTGGGCGCCGAGGTGACAGTGGTCGAGATGCTCGAGCAGATAGCGCCGGCATCCGACCCTGATGCCGCCAAGGAGCTGCGCAAGTCCTTCGAGAAGCGCGGGATCGAGGTCCTTACGGGCACCAAGGTCGCCGGCCAGAAGCGAGGCAAGAAGGGCATCGAGGTGACGCTCGACGGTGAGGGTGGCCAGCGGAACCTTGTCGTGGACAAGGTGCTCGTGGCTGTCGGTCGGCGGCCGAACGGCAAGGGGCTGGGTCTGGAGGAGATCGGGGTCGAGGTGGACGAGCGGGGCTACGTCAAGGTCGTCAACGAGCACATGCAGACGACCCTCGACCACGTCTACGCCATCGGCGACGTGGCGCGCGCGCCCCTGCTCGCGCACAAGGCCATGAAGGAGGGCCTGGTGGCGGCAGAGCACGCCGCGGGCAAGCCCGTCGCGTACGACACGGTCGTGCCCTCGGTCATCTACACGTCGCCAGAGTTGGCCAGCGTCGGCATGACAGAGCAGGAGGCCAAGGACGCCGGCCACACCGTCCGCGTCGGGCGCTTTCCGCTGTCGGCCTCAGGCAGGGCCGCCAGCCTGGGCACCGACGAGGGCCTGGTCAAGCTGATCGGAGACCAGGAGACCGACCTGCTGTTGGGAGCGCACATCGTGGGGCCGGGGGCGGGCGAGCTGATCGCCGAGGCCACGCTGGCCATCGAGATGGGCGCCACCCTGGAGGACATCGCCCTCACCCAGCATCCGCATCCGACCCTCTCCGAAGGGCTGATGGAAGCGGCAGAGCACGCCCATGGCAGGGCGATCCACATCGCGAACCGCCGCCGGTGAGCGGTTAGGCCCTAGGTCGTGTAGTCGGCGTTGATGCGGACGTACTCGGCGCTGAGGTCGCAGCCCCAGGCCTCGCCGGTGGCGTCGCCGGCGGCTAGGTCCACCTCGAGCAGGACGTCTTCCTGCCGCAACGCCGCAGAGACGTCGGCGGCGTCGAACGGCCGCGGTGCGCCCTTGTAGAGCTCGGTGCGTTGGACCGCTACCCGCACGTTGGCCAGGTCGCAGACGGCGCCGGAGCGGCCCACGGCGGCGAGGATGCGGCCCCAGTTCGGGTCGGCTCCGTGCACGGCAGACTTCACCAGCATGCTGCCGGCGACGGTCTTGGCCGCGGCTCTCGCCTCCGAGTCGTTGCGGCCGCCGGTGACCCTGACGGTGATGAGCTTGGTCGCCCCCTCGCCGTCCCTGGCCACCTTCTTGGCCAGCTTGGCGCACACGTCGACGAGGGCCTCCTCGAGCTCTTCGAGGTCCGCCGGCACGCGCTGGGACGACAGGGCGATCGCCATGTCGTTGGTGGACGTGTCGCCATCGACACTGAGCTGGTTGAACGTGCGGTCGACCACCCGCGGCCACATCTCCCGCAGGTCCTCCTGCGAGATGCGCGCGTCCGTCATCACGAAGGCCAGCAAGGTCGCCATGTTCGGGTGGATCATGCCGGAGCCCTTGACGACGCCCAGCACGCGGGCGCCGGTCGAGAGGGTGGCCACGGCCTCCTTGGGCAGGGTGTCCGTCGTCAGGATCGCCTCGGCGAAGGCGGCCGAGTCCGCCGTCAGGTCGTTCGCCGCGGCCGGCATGGCGGCCTTCAGCTTGTCGATGGGCAGCGGCACGCCGATCACGCCGGTGGAAGCCGTGAGCACGTCCTGCACACGGTCGAGGGCCAGCGTCGCGGCGGCAGCCCCGGCCAAGTCCTCGTTGTCCCAAGTGCCCTTCTCGCCGTTGGCGCAGTTGGCGTTGCCGCTGTTCACGACGACCGCGCGCACGCTGGACTCGGCGGCGAAGCGCGACCGGTTGCGCGAGACGCACGGCGCCTTGACGAGGTTGGTCGTCGACACCAGCGCCCACGCCAGCGGGTGCGGGGAGTAGATGAGGCCCAGGTCGCTGCGACCCGACTCCTTGATGCCCGCGGTCACGCCCGCCAGCTCGAAGCCGCGAGGCGCCCTCAAGGCCACACCCCGGCGCGGCTCAGGCCCTCGGTCTCGTCGAACCCGTAGGCGACGTTGAACGCCTGAACTGCCTGGCCAGCAGCGCCCTTGCCCAGGTTGTCTATCGCGCAGAACGTGAGCACGTGGCCGCTCCTGGGGTCGTAGCGAGCCGAGAGCACGGCGCGGTCGCTGCCGTAGACGGCCTTGGTCTGGGGCAGGTCTTGCTGCACGTGGATGAGCGGGTCGCCGGCGTAATAGTCGGCGACGACCTGCAGCACCGTGGCATCGGTCAGCTCCGCGTCCTTGCTGCGGGTCGCGCAGGTCGCGAGGATGCCGCGCTCCATGGGCACTATGTGGGGGGTGAAGCTGACCGTGTAGGGCTCGAAGTCGTCGTGCGTTCTCAGGCGCTTCCCGGCCCTCTTGACCCGTCCCACTGTCGCCTCGATCTCCGCGGTGTGCCTGTGGGTGCCGGAAGGCTTGTATGGGCGTGCGTTGCCGGCCATCTCCGGGTAGTGGAGCATGGCCGAGACGCCTCGCCCTGCCCCCGACACGCCGGCCAGGACACTGACGACCGCAGACGACCCCAGCAGGCCGGCCGCGGCCAGCGGGGCCAGCGCCAGGCTGGCGGCCGTGGCGTTGCAGCCGGGGCTCGCGACGAGGCGTTTCCCCACCAGCTCTTCGCGGTGGAGCTCGACCAGCCCGTAGACGGCCTCGTCGAGCAGCGCGGGGTGGGGATGCGGACCGCCGTACCACTCGGCGTAGCCCTCGGCGGAGAGACGGAAGTCGGCGGAGAGGTCGACGACCCGTTTACCCGCGTCAAGAGCCATCTTGGCGAGCGGCGCCGTCGCGCCGTGCGGCGTGGCGCAGAACACGACGTCGGAGGCCCGTATGACCTCCTCTTCGCCGGTGAACCGTAGATCCGGGAACATGCCGGCGAGGTGCGGCCAGCAGGCGTCGATGGGTTGGCCGGCGTACTGCCTGGAGCCCAGCGCGGCCAGCCGCACGCCGCCGTGCCTGGCCAGCCTCTCGATCAGCCCCGCGCCCCCGTACCCGCTCGCGCCCAGGACGCCAACGCTCAGTCGCTCTGCCACGTCAGTACCCCGGGTCACCCAAGAGCTGCACCAGCACGGCCTTGTGGGCATGCAGGCGGTTCTCGGCCTGGTCGAACACCACGCTGCGTTCGTGGTAGACGGCCTCTTCGGTGCACTCCTCGCCGTAGTGGGCCGGTAGGTCGTGCATGAATACCCCACGGGCGCTCAGGTCCTCGAACCACGCGGGCGTGACGGTGTAGCCGGCGAAGGCGCTGCGGCGCTTCTCCAGCTCGTCCTCCATGCCCATCGATACCCACACGTCCGTGTAGAGGGCGTCGGCGCCCTTGATCGCTTCCCGAGGGTCGTGGCTGATCGTTATGTCGGCGCCCTGGGCCCTGGCAGCGGCCAGGATCTCGGCGTCAGGCTCGTAGCCTTCTGGGCAGGCGATGACCAGGCTGGTTCCTGCCAAGGCGGCCGCGTTCACGTGCGAGTTGCAGACGTTGTTGCCGTCGCCAACGTAGGTGACGCGCAGACCACGTAGCTCGCCGAAGCGCTCGAGCAGCGTCACGTAGTCGGCGAGCAGCTGGCAGGGGTGAAGGCGGTCGGAGAGGCCGTTGATAACGGGGACGCGAGCGTGGTGCGCCAACGTCACGAGGGTGTCGTGCCCGTAGGTGCGCGCCATGATGCCGTCCACCCACCTATCGAGGTTCGAGGCCACGTCCCGGATCGTCTCACGCACACCCCAACCGATGTAGTTCTGGCTGAGGAGTATGGCGTGACCGCCCAACTGGGCCATCGCGATGTCGAAGGTGGAGCGCGTTCTCAGAGACTGTTTCTCGAAGATCATGGCGATCGACTTGTGCTCGAGGTGGCGCGGCCTGACGCCCCTCTTCCAGTCCTGTTTCATCTGCACGGCGCTCTCGAGGAGACCGTCGAACTCGTCCTTGCTCAGGTCGGCGAGCGACAACAGGTCGCGTCCGGCCAGCGTCGGCACCCTCAGCACGTCCATCTGATAGCCCCTAACGTTCATGGAAGCCCGCCTAAGCCCTGGCGGACCGTCGATACGGGCGCCAGAGGACGGCGGACAAGCGCACACTCTATCACCGCGCGCTGCGCCGCCCCGGTGGCCGTCGGGTAACAGGAGATGCGTGGACGACGTCACTGGCCCAGCATGCCCAGGTACCAATCGATGATGCCGCCGCCGACGAGCAGAGACACCAGCCCGCCGAGCAGGAGGTAGGGCCCGAACGGCACCAGGCGGGAGCCGCCGGCCACGCGGGCGATCACGCCGCCCACGGCGCCGATCGTCACGGCCAGGAAGATCGCGACTAGCAGCTTCTCCCAGCCAAGGAAGGCTCCGAGCACCGCGGCGAGCTTGACGTCCCCGAAGCCCATCGCGACCGGCTCGGCCTCCTCCTCGCCCGGTGATTCGGCCTCTGCGCTCGCGTCCTCGCCCCTGACGACGTCGTGGAGCCACCAGTAGACGGCACCCACCAACGCCCAGGCCCCCGCAGCCATGACCGACCCTGCGACAGCGGTCGTGATCGGCACAGGGAAACCGAGGGAGGAAAGCACCAACGCGAGCAGCCACAGACCGTAGAGGAGAGGTTCCGGCAGGCGCAGCGTGCGTCGGGTGACGAGGTTGAGGAGCACGCTGCCAAGACCCGCCAAGAGCCCGGGCCACACGCCGAAGGCCGCGCCCACGACGGCTGCCACGTTCACCTGGTCGAGGCTCAGGGGCCAGAGTCGCTCGGCCGTGTCGGAGAGGCGCCTCAGTACCAGCCCGCCGACGCGGTTGATGAGCACCAGCACGCCCGCGCCCGCCAAGGCGCCGGCCAGGGCCTCTAGCGGGTCGGGCAAGCCCTCCACGCTTCTCCACAGGAACGAGCCGAGTAGCACGACCACCAGCGCCGGGAGCGTCAGGACGTCGGGTAGGACGTAGCGCTCCAGGTCGATGAGGGCAGCCATGACGAGCATCGCGACGGCGACGAGCAACGGCAACACGGCAGGGCCGTGCAGGATCGGCGAGAAGACGGCTACCAGCACGACGAACAGCGCCGCCATGAGCAGTTCGACCAGCGGGTAGCGCACCGAGATCGGGGCGTGGCACGTTCGGCACCTGCCGCGTAGGAAGACCCAGGAGAGCACGGGCACGAGGTCGATCGCGGAGAGCCGCCGGCCGCAGTGCGGGCAACGACTACCGGGGTACGCGACGGACTCGCCCCGCGGTAACCGGTAGACGACGACGTTGGCGAAGCTCCCGACGATCGCTCCCAGCGCCGCCGCGAAGGCCACGAGGAGGGCGGTCACGTGTGCTTCTCTGCGCGTTTCGCCCTGGAGGTCCTGGGGCCAGCTAACTGCGTGGAAGGCGGCACTTACGCTCCTGGGTTCTCATCATCCCGGTGTTATCCTGCGCCCGCTATGAAGAGGCTCACCGCACTCGGCGTCGTCGCCGTCCTGGCCATCTTTTTCGCGTTCTCCCACCTCAGCGGCCAGAGCCGCGACACGAAGGTGGTCTTCGTGCGGTCCCAGACCGCCATCCTCGCCCACCCCGCCGGTGCGCAGGTGGATGAGCTGAAGCAGCAGGCGCAGACCGAGGTGGACGGCCTCGTCGCCAGCCTGCGGGAACTCGATGCCAAGCTGGCCGCCGGCAACGAGCTGACGGCCGAGGAGAACGAACGCTATCAGGCGCTCGTCACCTCCATCAACGCCGTGCAGGACCGCTATGCACAGGAGATCGACGCCGCTGCTCGGCCCGCCATCGAGGCCGTCAACGGCATCCTCGCCGACCTGGCCGAGGAGAACGGTTACACGATCATCATGGACGCGGACAAGGCTCGGGAGCTGGACCTGGTCGTCTACGCCGACCCCGACCTGGACATCACCCAGATGGTCGTGGACCGCCTGAACGCGCAGTGACGCCCGCCTGACGGCTCCCCCCGCGCTTCACTGGACTGACTAAGCTTCTTCGACGGGTTCATCCCGCAGGCGCGCGAGTTCGGCCCTGTCCTCGTCGGTCAACGGCGCCGCGTCGAGCAGGTCGGGGCGCCTTGCCAGCGTCCGCCTAAGGGCTTCGCGGCGGCGCCATTGCGCCACCTTGCCGTGGTGGCCGGACAGCAGCACCTCGGGTACGGCCATGCCTCGATACTCGGGCGGCCTCGTGTACTCCGGGTAGTCGAGCAGACCGGTCTGGAACGAGTCCTGACGGTGGCTCTCCTCGTCACCGAGGGCTCCAGGCAGCAGACGCGTCACGGCCTCGATCACGCACAGCGCCGGCAACTCGCCGCCCATGAGGACGTAGTCGCCGATCGACACCTCGCGGGTCACCAGCCCTTCCACGCGCGCGTCGAACCCCTCGTAGCGGCCGGCGAGCAGGCAGACGTGCTCACGTGTAGCCAGTTCCGATACCAGGTCCTGGGTGAGTGGCTGGCCGGCGGGGGAGAGGAGCACGACCTCGTCCGGAGGCGGCTCGTCCCTGCGCGCCTCGTCTAGCGCGGCTGCAGCCACGTCCACCCTTATCACCATGCCGGCGCCGCCACCGTACGGGGCGTCGTCCACCCTGTTCGTCCTGTTCCCGGCGAAGCGGCGGAGGTCTCTTACCTCGATGTGGACTATGCCTTCGCGCACGGCGCGCGCCAGCAGAGCCTCTTCCAAATAGGGCGAGACGAGGCTGGGGAAGAGGGTGTAGACGGTGAAACGCATGCTCAGGCCAGCAAACCCTCGGGCGGGGAGGTCAGCACCACGGCCTCCTCGGTCACCTCGACGTACGGAGCGGCGAGGGCGACGAGCGACACGGAGCCCGTGTCCGACCTCACCTCGACGTAGGGGTTGACCGCGTTGAGGTGAGCGGCACTCACCTCGCCCCAAGGCCTACCGTCCACGACCACGGGCAGGCCCCTCAGGGCCTCCTCGCTGGACGGCGCGCTCAACGCTTCACCCAAGGCTTCCGGCAGGTCCTGCGAGTGCACGTACACGGCCGCGTTCACCAGAGCTCTGGCGGCGGTGCGGTCCCTGACGCCCTCGAGCAGCAACACGAGCGTGCCCGTCCGGTCGTCAAGACCACGCAGCCGCGTCTCCCCGAGGCCGGACACGAACAAGCGTGCGCCGCTCGCCAGCAAGGCCTCCAACTCGTCATCTGCGAGCTCCGCTTCGACGTGAAGCCTGACGCCGCCGTCCAGCTTGAAGGAACGACCCAGCCTGCCCAGCCGCAGGTACTCGGCGGGCGGCGTGGTTAGCACGGGACGTCGGTTCAAGGCAGCCTCGGGCCCGGACTCACCGGCCGAGCGGCGGGCGGAACCGTCATTCCAGCAGCTGGACCTCTACGCGCTGGCGCCCGTCCGCCGCGGCGCGGGCCAGCGTGCGGACGGCGTTGATCACCCGACCACCGCGGCCGATGATGCGGCCGGCGTCCTCCGGAGCGCAGGTCACCTTGACGACGAGGGCGCGGTCGTTGCGCTCTGCCCTCACCTCCAGGCGCTCGGGCTCCTGGACCAGGTTCACGAGGCAGTAGTTGACGAGGTCGACGACCATCTAAGGGCCTCCGGTGTCCTCAGGAGCCGGCGGCGGCCTCCTGGCGCTTCTGGTAGGGAGCCCGGCGCTTCGCCTTGACGGAAGGAGTCTCGACGCCCACCTTCTCCAGCAGGCGCAGCACGGTGTCGGTGGGCTGAGCGCCCTGCGACAGCCAGTGGGTGGCGCGCTCCGTGTCGACCTTGAGGTGCTCCTCGGTGGTCTCGCGGGGGTCGTAGTAGCCGATCTGCTCGATGTAGTCGCCGGCACGCTTCGTGCGACCGTCGACTACCACCATCCGGTAGTGCGGGTTGTGGATCGAGCCCAGGCGCATCAGGCGGATCTTGACCATTCGTTCGTAGTTCCCTTCGCGGCCCGCCGTCGCCCGTGGGCGCCGAGGCCAAGACCGCCGTTCAGGCGGCCGTCATACTAAGCTCCCCAGTGTACACGCAGGGGCGGCTACTGCAACGTATGGAGCGTAGGAGGTCAGGTGAGCGGTCCAGACCCTGCGGAAGATGTGGACACGTTCCTTGGTCGGCTCGTCCCCTTCGGCTACTCGGGCGCAGCGCTGCTGGCGCGACGCGGCGAGATCTTGCTGAGCGAAGGCTACGGTCTGGCCGACCGTCGTGTCGAGGCACCGAACACGCCTGACACGGTCTTCAGCCTCGGCTCCATCACCAAACAGTTCACGGCTGCCGCCGTGTTGAAGCTGCAAGAGCGCGGCCTGGTGGACGTGGCGTCGACCATCGACGCCTACCTACCGGAGATCCCGCCGGACAAGGCGAAGGTCACCCTTCACCACCTGTTGACCCATACGAGCGGTGTGGTCGAGTACCTGTCGGGTGACTATGAGCCGCTGTCGCGCCCGGAGGCGGTCCGGATCGGCTTGGGAGCGCCCCTGCGGTTCGAGCCCGGGTCGAGCTACGGCTACTCGAACGGGGGCTACTCGCTCCTGGCCGCCATAGTCGAGCTGGTGAGCGGCCAGGGCTACGAGGAGTTCCTGAACGCGACATTCTTCGCGCCCCTTGGCATGTCATCCACCGGCTACCGCGCCCCGACATGGGAGGGTCGAACGGTAGCTCGCTCCTACGTCGACGGCGTGGATCGCGGGACGAACCTCGAGAAGGAGTTCCCCTCGTGGGCCGTCATGGGCAACGGCGAGATGCTCTCCACGACGTTGGACATGTACCGCTGGCACCAGGCGCTGATGGGCGCAGACGTGCTGTCAGCCGAGTTCAAGCAGGCGCTGTACAGCCCGTTCCGGAACGGCTACGTGTACGGCAGGCGGGTGACGGAGGGGCGTCACGGACGACGGGCGGAGCACGGCGGCGCATCGTCCTGGGGCAGTTGCTCCTACTTCCGTCGCTACCTGGACGCCGATCTGATGTTCATCGTCTTCTGCAACCGCGTCGACGATGGGGTCTTCCTGCCGGGCGCCATCAGGGAACACGTATCAGCGCTGGCGTTCGGTGAGCAGTCGACCTTGCCCCCGGCCGCTCCCGTGGGGGTGGAGTCCGACCTCGAGCGGCTCGAGGGGGAACGCACGCTGGCGGGCGGCGGTAGCGTGCGCCTTGTCCCCAGCGGCGGCCACCTGCGGCTCCTGCCCCTGGACGGCGCCGCGCGGGACGAACTGTTTCCCGGCATGCTGGGCCGGGCCGAGTTCGAAGCGCGCAGCTTGCAGATCGTGCGCTCCGCCGCTCAGGGCGACCTCGGGCCGCTCACGGCTGCGCGGCCCGCTGGGCGACCCACCGAGGCCGTTGAGCGCCTCGTGAGGGAGTTCAGCGGCGGCCGGCCGCAGGATGGGTTCGAGCTGCTCGGTACGGCCCCGTCACAACACGTTTCCGGTGCTTTCGACACGGTGATTGGTACTTCCGACCGCGAGTCGAGCCTCCTGCTCGTCTGGCAGGACAGGCTGCTCTAC
>DASVCK010000099.1:0-3826 GCA_036381675.1 Trueperaceae bacterium
TTCATGCGCGTGGCTGTGGCGACGGAGACGGTCGACGAGAGCAACCCGGCCAGACGCCATAAGACGACGGACCGCTATCTCTACGAGCTGGGCCGCCCGTTCGCCCCGGCACACGAGTTGGAGGACGTCCTTTTCTTCAACACCAGGGGCGAGCTCGTCGAAGCGGCGATCTCCACGGTCTATGTCGGTACGGAGTCGGACCTCGCCACCTCACCCCTGTCCAGTGGAGCGCTGCCTGGCGTCCTGAGGGAGGAGCTGATCGAACTGGGGCTCGTGCGCGAGGCGGTGCTGGGCGAGGAGGACCTCCGCAGCGCGCCGGTGGTGATGGTCAGCAGCTCGGTGCGCGGTCTGAGAAGGGTGCGCGTTGAGCCGGGGCGAGTCTCGCTCACGGCCTGACCCCGAAGTTCAGCGCTCCGTGAAGTAGCTGGCGGCAGCAGCAACCGCGGGACCGAAGTTACAGTGGCGAGGTGACACGTCCCACAGGGCCGGATGCCCGCGTCATGGAACCAAGCTCGAAGACGCGCAGCTCACGTCCCTTCGTCGACTACAGCGCCGAGATGCAGATCTCGTCCAACCCTGCCTTGCGCTGGGTCTTCCGCGCCTTCGGGGTGTTCTTCCTCGCCCTCGGGATCGCGGGCTACCTGCTCCCGGGCCTGCCGGGCACCGTCTTCATCCTCATCGCGGCGTTCTTCTTCGCCCGGTCCAGCCCGCGGTTCTACAACTGGCTGATGAACCACCGGACCTTCGGTGGCTGGGTGCGCGACTTTCAGGCCGGCAAGGGCATCCCTGGCTGGGTCAAGGTCTTCGCGCCCAGCATGATCGTCGTGTTCTCGGGGTTCAGCGTCTACGTCTGGGCCAGCAAGGGCGTCTGGTGGGGCGTGGGCCTGACGCTCGTCGTCGCCGCCTACGGCGTCTACTACATACTCAAGCAGCCCACCCGCGCGCCCCTAAACGAGACCCGACCACGGCCCGACGTGAGGCGCACCGTGGTCAGGGTCCTGTTGTACGGTCTGGCGCTGAGCGCGCTGCTCTACGCCTTGAACCGGTTCCTCTGATCAGCCCAAGGGGGCAGTGATCAGCCGGCCAAGCTGGCCTCGACCGTCTTCTCGACGCTGGCCAGCGCCTTCGATACCGGGCAGTCCCTCGCCGCTTCCTGGGCCTTGGCCTGCAGGGTCTCGTCGTCGAGACCCTGGGCCTTCACCCGCACCTTCAGCACGCTCTTGGAGATGACCGGTCCGGAGTCGGTCGTGTCCATCTGCACGGACGCCTCGGTGTCCACGTGGTCGGGCGTGTGCCCTGCCTTGGTGAGGATGCTCGCCAGGTACATGGAGTAGCAGCCTGCCAGAGCCGCGCCGATCAGCTCTTCCGGGTTCGTGCCGTTCTCGCGGCTGGCTCCCGACTCGAAGCGCGACTTGACCGTGTAGGGCCCCTCGTAGGTACCGCTGGGCAGCCGCATGACGCCCTTGCCGTCCTTCAGGCTGCCTTCCCAGCGCGCGTTGGCTTTGGTCGTGACGGACATAGATCGCCTCCTGGTGTGAGCCTAACCGAGCTCCAGCTCGTCGTACCCTTCCAGATAACCGCGCGCCTGCTTGAGGAACATGCGGGCGTACACGCCGCCCCGCTCCAACAGCTCCTCGTGGGTGCCCTTCTCCACGACGACCCCGCCCTCGAGCACGACGATCCGCTCCGCCATGCGCACGGTGCTGAACCGGTGCGAGACGATGATCGTGATGCGGCCCTTGGCGTGGGCGCGCAAAGTTTCGATGACCTCGAACTCGGCGTCGGCATCCAGGGCGGCCGTGGGCTCGTCGAAGATGAGCACGGAGCCGCCGCGGAAGTACAACCGTGCCAAGGCCAGCCTCTGCCACTGACCGCCGGATAGCTGCCTGCCGCCCTCGAACCACCTACCCAGCATGTTGTCGTAGCGCTCCGGCAGCTTCTCGATGAAGTCGTCCGCACCCGCCCGCTCCGCGGCGGCGATGACCTCCGGGTCGTTGGCGGCTTCATCCACGTCGCCCAGCGCGACGTTCTCGCGCACGGTCATCTGGTACTGGCCGTAGTCCTGGAAAACCGTGCTCATCTCGGCCCTCAGGCTCGAGGGGCTGAAGCGCGTCGCCTCCAGGCCGTTGACAAGGATCCGGCCGCTGGAAGGGCGGTAGAGGAACGTCATCAGCTTGATGAGCGTCGACTTGCCGGCGCCGTTCTCCCCGACGAGCGCCAGCGTCTCGCCCTTGGAGACCTTCAGGTTCACGTCGGTCAGGACGTCACGTTCGGTGAGCGGGTAGCGGAAGTAGACGCCCTGCAGCTCGATCGACTCGATGGGGCCTGACCACCTCTCGCCAGCGTCGTGGTCGGTAACGGGCAGCTCGAGGAACTCGTAGAGGTTCCGCATGTAGAGCAGGTTCTGGTAGATGCCTGAGACGCCCGAGAGCAGGTTGGAGAACTGTTGCTGCAGCTGTGAGATCCCCTGTATGAACAGCCCGAAGTCACCGACCGTGATGGCGCCGGCGGCAGCGCGCCTCAGCACCACGGCGGTAGCGGTGCCGACCAGACCGGTGGAGACGAGGGACGCAGCCAAGCCCCAGCCGCTGCGTCGTCGGATGAGCGACACGAGCTGACCCCTGAACAGGTGGTAGTACGACTGCCACCGCTCCATGAGGTAGTCACCGAAGCCGAACAGCCTTATCTCCTTGACCGCTTGGTCGTTGGTGAGCAGGTTGCCGAGGTAGTTCTGACGTCTGGCGTCCTGTGCCTGGCGCCTGATCATCCGGTACCCCTCGGTGCCGAACCGCGACTGCACCCACACGGCCGGGACGGACGCCAGCAGCACCAGCGGGACCACCGCCCACCCGAGCTGGGCCATCAACGCGCTGACGGATCCGAGGGTGACGACGGCCTGACCCAACGTGATGATCTGGGAGAAGACCCCAAGCGGCCTGCTTCCCACCTCGCGATAGGCGTTCTGCAGCGAGTCGTATACCTTCGGGTCCTCGAACTGCGCCAGCTCCAGCTCACCCGCCTTGGCGAGGATCTTCCGGCTGATCCGGTTCTGCAGCGTGTCGCCGAGGAGCTCCCGGTTCGCGCCCTGCACGATGCCGACGACGTTGCCCGCGGCCACCAGCCCCACCTGCAGGAGCAGCAGCCCCAGGAGCGAGGTGAAGGCTTCGTCCGGTGTGCCGGCCGTGCCGGTGATGGCGGCGGCCACCTGGTCCAGCAGCAGCTTGGCCACCCACATGTTCGCGGCGGGCAGGCCAGCCTGCACCAGCGACAGGAGGACGATCGCAACGGTGCGCCCGGGACTCGCCTCCCAGACCAGGGAGAGCGTGGTCCCCAGGTCACGGAGGTGTGTCCCCAGACTCACCGGCGACGGCGGATCGGCCTGCGGCGGTCGCCTCACGGCCGGCAATGTAACCCCTGCGGAAAGCCCACCTATCTCGCACCCAACACTCAGAAGTGGGTGCTAGCTTCCAATCACCTAGAACCCCACGGGGACGCGCCTCCTGACAGGAGGCGGCCCCTACACCGGGAGGTGAGGGACATGGCCGATACGCCCGAGCTGAGGAAAGAGCTGAACACGCTCAAGCAAGACCTTGCCGCCCTGCGAGGAGACGTCACGACGCTGTCGGAGTCAAGCGCGCGCACCGCCAAAGAAGGCGCCGAGGCGATCTACAACGCGGCCAAAGAGGCCACGGCTCAAGCGAGGGAGAAGCTCATGCACGAGGCCGACGCTCTGATGCAGAAGGTCAAGTCCAGTGCCAGGGACGTAGCCGGCACCGTCAAGGAGAGCGGCCAGGCCGCCCTACATGAGGTCGAGGACACCGTCAAG
>DASVCK010000100.1:0-9714 GCA_036381675.1 Trueperaceae bacterium
GGTGATCTACCTGCTCGACGGCGACGTGGGCGTCCTCACGGCCGACGAGGTGCTGATCACCGACCTGATGGGCGAACCGGTGGAGCGCCCCACGGCCACTATCGACTGGGACGCTGAGGCTGCCGAGAAGGGCGGCTACGAGCACTACATGCTCAAGGAGATTTACGAGCAGCCGACCTCGTTGCAGAACACGCTGTTCGGGCGGTTCACCGGCGACGGCATGGGCGTCGACCTGGGCCTCGACCTAGATCCTCTAAGCATCGACCGAGTGATCGTCACCGCCGCTGGCACCGCCTCGTACGCTGGCATGGTCGGTGAGGCGCTGCTGGGTCAGCTGGCGCGGCTGCCCGCCACCACGGTCGTCGCCAGCGAGTTCCGGTACTCGCAGCCGGTGGTGGACGAGCGCACGCTGTGTGTCGCCGTGTCGCAGTCGGGCGAGACTATCGACACGCTCGAGGCCATGCGCGAGGCCAAGAGGCGGGGCGCGCGCACGCTGGCGATCCTGAACGTCAAAGGCTCCACGCTCTCGCGTGAGGCCGATGACGTCCTTTACCTCCACGCCGGGCCCGAGATCGGCGTGGCCAGCACGAAGGCCTACACGGCCATGGTTGCGGCGTTCTCGCTGCTCGCCCTGTGGCTGGGCCGCGAGCGCGGTCACGTGGCAGACGACATGGCCAGGGAGCTCGTGCACGGCCTGCGCGAGCTGCCCAAGCTGGTCGAGCGGGCCCTCGGCTGCCGCGAGCACGTCGCCAAGGTCGCGCGGAGCATGGTGAGGGCCCGCAGCGCCCTGTACCTGGGCCGCGGCGTCAACGTGCCCACCGCCCTCGAGGGCGCGCTCAAGCTCAAGGAGATCAGCTACATACACGCCGAGGCATACCCGACGGGGGAGATGAAGCACGGACCCATCGCCCTCATCGACGAGCACATGCCGGTCGTCGCCGTCGCCACCTCCTCGCACGTCTACGACAAGACGGTCTCGAACCTACAGGAGGTCAAGGCCCGCGACGGTCGCCTGATCGCCGTGGCCAACGAAGGAGACGACAGGATCGCTGAGCACGCCGACGAGGTCATCCGCGTGCCCCAGACCCACGAGTTGATCTCGCCCATCGTCAACGCGGTGCCGCTGCAGTTGCTGGCGTACGAGGTGGCCGTGGCCCTGGGCAGAGACGTGGACCAGCCGCGCAACCTGGCGAAGAGCGTGACGGTGGAGTAGGACCAGGCCGGCCGAAGCACACGGAGTCGAAGAGCGCAGACTCGTAGCGCGCAAAAGTGCATCGTCGGGCCCCGGGCAGCGTCGTCCGGGGCCCGATCCTTGCCGAGATGGGCTGGGCGCACTGGCGGGAGGGACCGGCCGTGGTGCACCCCTCACCGCCAGGATTCACGCCACCGGCCTAATCTCTTCGTCGGGAGGATCATTGGCGGTGCCGACTCAAGCCGAAGTCGAACAGAAGCAGTACGAGCTCATCAGGCGCTTGGTGACGGTTGAGGACGTCGTCGTGCTGGAGGAGCTTGGCCGCGTGTTGGACCAGGCTCAGGGCGACCTGTCGCTCAGGCGCCTGGAGGACGCCGAGATAGACATGGTCCTCAAACAGCTCCTGGAGGAGTGACCTACAGGACGCCCTGCGACCGCAGGACCCACCAGACGACAGCCCCGACAGCTACCCATAGGACCCACTTGAGCACCGGACGGGCGCGTTGGGCCTTGAGGCCGCCCGTGAAGCTCTCGCGCGCCTGCGCAGCGTCCTGCCTGTACGCCAGCCGCTGGGCGCGCCTCAGTTCCCTCACGCTCTTCGCGACGTGGCCCTTACGCCGGAGCGCCACACCAAGGTTGTGGTGGGCGTTGGCGAACTCGTCGTTGATCTCGATCGCTCGCTGGTACCTGGCGATGGCCTCATCGACGTCGCCCTCCTCCAGCGCCAGGTTGCCCAGGTTCGTCAGCGCCCTGTAATGCTCCGGGTCGACCTCTATCGCGTCCAGGAAGCTCGCTTGCGCCGTCGCGATCTCGCCAAGGTAGATCTGCGCCGTCCCCTGCAGGGTCAACGCCTCCGCCTTGAACCACGTCGCGGCGAGCGGCTCGAGCCGCGTGAGCGCCTCCTCGGCGTCCCTCCGGTCTAGCGCCGTCCCCACCTTGAGGAGGGTCTCGAGGTCCGCCTCGAGCGCGTGCCACGGCGCCAGGGTGGGGCGGTTCTCCAGCCTCGTCAGCCGTTCGATCGCCTTCTTGTAGCGGCGCTCGCGCAGCAGGTCCTCGACGTCCGCCAGCGCCGTCAGCGCTGCGCGCGTGAGGTCGTCCGTCGGCCCCGGCTCGAGCGCCGCGACGCCGGACGCCGCGTACTTCGCGACCAGATAGGCCTTCTTGGCGTCGTTGAACCGGCGCAGCTCGACGAGGTCTCGCCAGTCGGGCAGCCCAGCGACAGCTGGAGACGTGCCAGGCAGCGGTGGCGGCGCGTCCGCGGGGTTCCCGTCGCCTGGCGTGCCGTACGCGCCGGTCGTGGCGTCCCTATCTGCCATCGTGGCGACGGTATCATGCGACGTTCCTGGCCGCGGACCCCATGGGGGAGTTCAGCCTGACCCAACCAAGTCAGCCCTCACTTCGAGCCGCTTCGTACAGGGCCTGATAGCGCCGGGCGGACTGCCGCCACGAGTTGTCCTGGCGCATGGCATCGAGCTGCATCCCCCGCCAGCGGTCGGTCCCCGGCCCCACGTCGAGCGCCTGCGCAGCTGCCCACACGAGCCCGTCCGCCGTCGCGTGTTCGAACACGAAGCCGGTGCGACCGTGCTCGACCGTGTCGATGAGCCCGCCCGTGGCGCGAACGATGGGCAGGGTGCCGTAGCGCATCGCGATCATCTGGCTCAGGCCGCACGGCTCGAAGCGGCTAGGCATGGCGAAGGCGTCAGCGCCGGCGTAAACCAGGTGCGCGAGGTCCTCGTCGTAGCCGATATGCACGCCGACACGGCCCGGGTAGTCGGCGGCCAGCGACAGCGCCGCCGCCTCCACCGCCGGCTCGCCCGTCCCGAGGATCACGATGCCCCAGCCGGCGTTCACGAGTCGCGGCCCGGCGGCCACCAGCAGGTCGATGCCCTTCTGCTCGACCAGGCGCGAGACGCTGGCGAGCACGGGCAGGCCGGTCTCCAGGCCGAACCTCTCCCTGAGCGCGATCTGGGAGGCGGCCTTGTCGTTCGGCCGCCTGGCGTCGAACGGAGCGGGCAGGTACGGGTCCGTCGCGGGGTTCCAGTACTCGACGTCCAGGCCGTTGAGGATCCCGACCAAGCGGCCTGCCAGGCTCCTGAAGGCGCCGTCCAGCCCGTAGCCGTACTCGGGACGCGTCAGCTCCTGGGCGTACGTGGGGCTCACCGTGGTCACCCGGCTGGCGAAGCCGGCGCCCGCCTTGAGGGCGTTGTAGCGGCCGTAATGGTTCGCGAACGACCCCGCCAGCTCGGCGGGCAGGCGCAGCCAGTACAGGGTCTCGGCGAGATCGGAGGCGCCCTGGTGCTGTGCGTTGTGGATCGTGAAGACGCTGGGTAGGTGCCAGAAGCCCTCGGGCAGGTGCCAGCCGCGCGCGAGCACGAGGGGCAGGTGGCCCGTGTGCCAGTCGTTGGCGTGCACGACGTCGGGCCGGAACCCGACGCGCCGCGCTGCCTCCGGCACGGCCCGGGAGAACAGGGCGAAGCGCCAAGCGTCGTCACCGTAGCCGTAGAGACGGTCACGGCTCAGGGAAGGATGGCCCACGAAAACGAACCTCACGCCGTTCGCCTCGAGGGTGCCAACGCCCACCCTGACGCCGTCGCCGGCGAACGGCACGTCCACGTCGCCTATCCAGAGCGGCCGCGCGGCGGCGCCAAGGTGCGCGTACCAGGGCGATACGACCAGCAGCTCGTGCCCCTGGTCTACCAGCGCGCGGGGCAGCGACCCGGCCACGTCACCCAGGCCACCCGCCTTGCTGTAAGGGGCTACCTCGGACGAGGCGAACAGCACGCGCATGCCCTTGAGATTAGCCGTGCGGAGGCCGGTGTCCGTGCCGACTACCGCGTCAGACCCTTTACGGGGTCATCATGGTTGGCTGCGTATACTCCCTCAGCGAAGCGCGGTCTGACAGCGGCCCGGGGCCGTTTCTGCCACGCCCTTGGAGGCTTATGAAGCGTAGATGGATGATCGCCGGCCTGGTGACCCTGATCGTGGGCACGATGGCCGTTTACGCGCAGATCTCGCGCGATTTCGCCGGCGAGTTCCTCAACACCGCCGCCGGTCGCGCCCTGATCCAGTCGTACGGAGCGCTCAAGAGCGGCTACCTGCACGACGTGGACGACGAAACGCTCATCCGCGGCGCGATCTCGGGCATGATCGAGTCGCTCGAGGACCCGTACACCGCCTACGTCGAGCCGCGTGCAGCCGCGCGCGACTCGCAGGACCTCTCCGGCTCGTTCGAGGGTATCGGGGCGGTGCTGACGCCGCACAACCGCAACACCGGCGAGGGCGTCGAGATCCTGACCGTCTACTCCGGGGGGCCCGCCAGCCAGGCCGGCCTGCAGCGTGGTGACGTCTTCCTCGAGGTGGACGGCATCGACGTCAAGGACTTCACCACCTCCGAGGTGGCCGACGTCGTGCGCGGTCCCAAGGGCTCCACGGTGACCCTCAAGATGAGCCGCCCCGGCTCGGAGGAGGCGCTCACGTTCGAGATCGTGCGCGACACGATCCAGATCATCGACGTCAGCAGCGCGATGCTGCCCGACAACGTGGGCTACATCAGCCTGAGCTCCTTCAACAACCAGCGCCTCCACGAACAGCTCGTGGAGCACCTGGATGAGCTGCTGCTCGACGGGGCCACCTCGCTCATCCTCGACCTCCGCGACAACTCCGGTGGTCTGCTCACCCAGGCCATCCTCGTGGCCGACGAGTTCCTGAACAGCGGCGACATCGTGTTCCAACGGGCGCGCGGCGTCACGCAGCGGATCGCCTCCGCAGACCCCTCCGCTTACGACCTGCCCATGGTGGTGCTCGTCAACGAGCACTCCGCCTCGGCCTCCGAGATCGTGGCAGGCGCCCTGCAGGAGAACGGGCGGGCGCTGGTCGTGGGCGAGCAGACGTTCGGGAAGGGCGTGGCGCAGTCCGTGCTGTCGCTCTCCGACGGCGGGCAGCTGAGGTACGTGTCGTTCGAGTGGCTGACGCCGGAACGCCAGAGCATCGCGGAGGAGGGCATCACGCCTGACGTCTTCGCCGAGGACACCCGCTACCCGAACACCATCGTCGCCGAGGGCCGCGGGCTCTCCGCCGGTCAGACCGTCGAGATCGTCGTAGACGGCACCGTCGTAGGCTCCGCCACCGCTGACGACAAGGGCGAGTTCGAGGTCATGGCTCTGGGCCCGGCCCGCGAGATCTCGCCGGTCCAGGGTGAGGCCATCGTTCACCTCGACACCGACACGGCCCTACAGGCCGCTTACGACACGGTCCTGCAGCAGCAGGCCGCCGCCAACTGAAGACCACGTTTCGCGTGGACCCTAGTGCGGCCCGGGCGCTCCGAACGCTCGGGCCGCGCTCGTAACGCAGCGCGTGCTGAGTGCGAGGCGCCGGCCAGCGCCTGATCGTGCGCCACTGACGACTCTCCCACACGCATCGGGGCCCGCCGCCACGTAGCCTGTGCGCGTGATCGAGGTCGGAGGGCTCGTCAAGCGCTACGGGCGCTTCACGGCCGTCGACGACTTGAGCTTCACGGTCCAGCGCGGGCGCGTGCTGGCGCTGCTGGGCCCCAACGGGGCGGGGAAGTCCACGACCATCAGGGCCGTCACCGGCCAGATCGTGCCCACCGGCGGCTTCGTCGGCGTGGGCGGCTTCGACGTCGTGAAGCGCCCCCTGGAAGCCAAGACGCTCATCGGCTACGTGCCCGACAGGCCGTACCTCTACCCGAACCTCACCGGCAGGGAGCTGCTGCGGTTCCTCGGCCGGCTCAGGAAGGTGGACGACGCCGAGCGCAAGGCGGCCGCGCTGCTGGAGCGCTTCGAGCTCGCGCGCTCCGCCGACGAGCTGATCCAGACGTACTCGCACGGCATGAGACAGCGGCTGACGTTCTGCGCGGCGCTGTTGCACCAACCCGCGGCGCTCGTCATAGATGAGCCCATGGTCGGCCTGGACCCGCGGGGCGCGCGGGACGTGCGGGCGCTCATGCGCCGGCACGCCGACGACGGCGGCGCCGTGCTGCTCACGACCCACTCGCTGGCCGTGGCGGAGGCGGTGGCTGACGACATCGTCGTCATGAACCTCGGCCGCTCGGTCGCGGAGGGCACGCTCGCCGAGCTGAGGCGCCGGGTCGGAGACGACGCTGCCGACCTGGAGGAGATCTTCCTGCGCCTCGTGGACGAGGCCCCCCAGCCGGCATGAGACACCACGCGGCTCGCGGTAAGGGGCAGGCAGCGTGACGCTACTCGCGATGCGTGTCACCGGCTCCCTCAACGGGCTGCGGCGCCGGCCGTTCAGAGCCCTCGTCGGCGCCGTTCTGCTGGCGATCGTCTACTGGGGCATGCACGCGCTCACGGTGCGTGCGCTGCGCTTCCTCGCCAACTACCCTGACATCGGGACCATCCAGGAAGCGGTCGTGAGGCGCAGCCTCGAAGGCCTGATGACGGTGCTGATGGTCGCCGTGGCGTTCTCGGTCCTGACCGGCGCGATCTCGACCCTGTACGGCTCGATCGACCTGCCGTTCCTCCTCTCGCAGCCGGTGCGCGCTTACCGGGTCTTCGCGCTCAAGGTCGCCGAGACGTACACCTCAAGCGCGCTCATGCCGGCCGTGTTCACCGTGCCGGTGTTGATCGCCCTGGGCAGCGAGCGACAAGCGCCCGCGGCGTACTACCCCATCGCACTCGTCACCCTGGCCAGCCTCTACGCCCTGCCCGTGGCGCTCGGTGCCCTGCTCGCCTTGGTCCTGATGCGGGTAGCGCCGCCCGGCAAGGCTCGCGAGGTCGCCACCGCCGCCAGCGTCGTCGTGGCGGCCGGTCTCGTGCTGGGCCTACGGGCTCTCAGGCCGGAACAGCTCCAGGCCATGACGCCGGAGGAGTTCGAGCAGATGCTCTCGGCCTTCGCGGCGCTCGACCTCGGGTGGCTGCCCAGCGCCTGGGCCAGCGACGCCATCTGGCAGGGCCTCTCGGGCACGTTCTCCGCCGGGGCGACGCTGCTCGTCGGGCTCGCGATCGCGACCCTGGGCGGGCTGGCGCTGGTGGCCACGAAGGCGTACGCGGCGGGTTGGTACCGGGCGCTTGACGACCAGCCCTGGGGCGGTGGCAAGCGCAAGTCGTCGATCAGGCCGCCGTGGTGGGAGCGTCTGCTCGCGCCCGTGGGTCGCGGGGTCGTCGTGAAGGACCTGAAGCTGATGTTCCGCGACCCGTCCCAATGGTCGCAGCTGCTCGTCCTCGCTGCCCTGGCCGGCGTCTACTTCATCAGCACGGCGAGCCTAAGCGTTGGCGTGCAGCGCTTCAGGGACGCGATCGGCACGATGAACGTGGCGTTCCTCGGGTTCCTGCTGGCAGGCGTCGGCGTGCGGCTGGCGTTCCCGCTGGTGTCGCTGGAGGGCGAGGCCGTCTGGATCCTCAAGACGGCGCCCGTGAGGGCGTGGCGACTGGTGCTGGCCAAGTTCCTCGGCGCCCTGCCCCCCATGCTCCTCCTGGGAGTGGGCCTCGGCGTGGCGGTGGCGGGGCGGCTGGAGCTGTCGCCGGCGCTTGCCCTGGCCGCTCCGTTGGCGGGCGGGCTGGCCGCCTTCGCGACGGCCGGCCTGGGCGTGGGGCTGGGGGCCGCCTTCCCCCGCTTCGACAGCGTGAACCCGCACGAGGTGGCGGTATCCAGCGGCGGCCTGCTGTACATGGGGCTGGCGATGGCGTACTCGGCCGTGTCTACCGTCCTGTTCGCCTACCCGGCGTGGCGGTCGCTGGTGGGCGGCAGCGGCGCGTTCGCCTGGACCTCTACTGACGGTCTGTTGGTGCTGGCCGCCCTCGTCGCCGTCTGCGCCGCCTTCACCATCGCGCCGCTGGCCATAGGCAGCAGGCGCCTGGCCCGCTGGGAACCAAGTGACTGAAGTACGCGACTAGCTGGGGCCCGCGGCCCTGATCTCCTCGGGCAGTCCGTCGAAGCCGGCCCTGAAGTTGTCCCTGAACATCTCGACGAGCTTCGCGGCCGTGGCATCGTACGAAGCGGGGTCCGACCAGGTGCTGCGCGGGTCCAGCAGCTCGGGCGGCACGCCTGGTGCCTGAGTGGGGTAGCTCAGACCGAAGAACGGGTCCTGTCGCATGGGGGCGTCGTCGAGCCTGCCGTCCAGAGCGGCCCTCACCAGCGCGCGCGTGGCCGGGAGGGACATGCGTGAGCCCACGCCGTACGGCCCGCCCGACCAGCCGGTGTTCACGAGCCACGCCCTGGCGCCGTGCCGGCGGAGCCGCTCGCCCAGCATCTCGGCGTAGGTGGCCGGCCGCAGCGGCATGAACGGCTCGCCGAAGCAGGTGCTGAACGTGGCCGTCGGCTCGGTGACGCCGCGCTCGGTGCCGGCCACCTTGGCCGTGTAGCCGCTCAGGAAGTGGTACATCGCCTGCGGCACGGTCAGTCGCGAGATGGGCGGCAGGACGCCGAACGCGTCTGCGGTCAGGAACAGTACGTCGGTGGGGTGACCGCCCATGCCGGTGCTCGACGAGTGCGGCACGAAGCCTATGGGGTAGGCGGCGCGGGTGTTCTCGGTCTTCATGTCGTCGGAGAAGAGGACCGTGCGCTTGGACTCGTCAACGACCACGTTCTCCAGCAGCGTGCCGAAGCGGTGGCTGGCCGCGTGGATCTCGGGCTCCTTCTCGGCCGAGAGGTGGATGACCTTCGCGTAGCAGCCGCCCTCGAAGTTGAAGACGCCCTCGTCGGACCACCCGTGCTCGTCGTCCCCGATGAGGCGCCGCGAGGAGTCGGACGACAGCGTCGTCTTGCCCGTCCCGGAGAGGCCGAAGTAGAGGGCGACGCCGCCGTCGCCGCTCAAGGGCTCGTTGGCCGAGCAGTGCATAGGGAAGACCCCTCTGGCCGGCAGGGCGAGGTTGAGGACCGAGAAGATGGACTTCTTCATCTCGCCGGCGTACTCGGTGTTGCCTATGAGCACCAGACGCTTCTCGAAGTCGAGCGCGATGACCGTGCTGCTCTTGCAACCGTGACGCCGAGGGTCGGCCTCGAAGCTAGGGAGGTCGACGACCGTCCAGCTCTCGTCGTTCCTCGCGCCCCGATCCGTGGACGCAGCGGTGGGCTGGTCGATGAACAGGTTGCGGGCGAAGAGCGCGTGCCAGGCGTGCTGAGTGATCACGCGCACCTTCAGGCGGTAGCGCGGGTCGGCGCCGGCGTAGAGGTCCTGCACGTGGAGCCTGAGCGTGCGGGCGTGGCTGACCATGTCGTGGAGCAGTCGGTCGAAGCTCGCCTGGTCCATCACCTGGTTGACGGAGCCCCAGGCGACGTCGCGGCTGGCCGCGTTCCTGACGATGAACTTGTCACCCGGGGACCGGCCGGTGAACCTGCCCGTGTCCGCCGCCAGCGCGCCGGAAGCCGTCAGCATGCCCTCGCCGCCCGCGACCGCGGCTTCGACGAGCGCTGCCGGCGGGGCGCGAAAGACGACGTCCATGCCGGCCAGGGGGAAGCCGCCGTCCTCGCCAAGCTCCAGCGTGCCGCGCTCCCGCTCGCTCACCTAAGAACCTCCGGTCTGTGAGGCTACCACCGGAAGG
>DASVCK010000101.1:0-4044 GCA_036381675.1 Trueperaceae bacterium
CCAGCGAGCCCGGCAGACGCGAGGCGCTGCTGGCAGTCCTCCTCATCTGGTCTGTCGTGCCTGCGATCGGTGCCGTGCCGTTCGTCGTCACGGGCGGCATGTCCCCGCTGAACGCGCTGTTCGAGTCCATGAGCGCGTTCACCACGACGGGCGCCACCGTACTGTCAGACTTCGGCGCTTTCACGTCGTCGCTGTTCATGTGGCGCGCCGCGGCTCAGTGGATAGGTGGCATAGGGATCATCGTGATCTTCGTGTCGTTGTTCCCGCGACTGGCCATCGCGGGCCGCCAGCTCTTCTTCACCGAGGCTCCCGGGCCCACGGACGAACGGCTCACGCCCAAGCTGCGCCACACCGCTACCACGCTCCTTACCGTCTATGGCGGGCTCACCGTCGCGTGCGCGCTGGCCTACTGGGCCGCAGGGATGACGCTCACCCAGGCCGTGTCGCACTCGTTCAGCACGCTGTCGGCCGGGGGCTTCAGCTCTGAGGCCGCTTCCTTCGCCGGGTTCGAGTCCAGGGCCGTGGAGTGGGTGGGCAGCGTGTTCATGTTCCTGGCGGGCGTGAACTTCGCGCTGCAGTATCGGGTCTACACGCGTAGGCCCAGGGCCCTACTGGCTGACGTCGAGTTCCGCGCCTACCTGCTCACCGTCCTGGCGGCCTCGATCGCGGTCGCGTACTTCCTATGGGACGGCGGCGGTATCGGCGAGGCCATGCGCACTGGGATCTTCCAGGTGGTGTCCATCCTCACGACGACCGGCTACGCCTCCACCGACTTCGCGGTGTGGGGCCCGCCTGCTCAGATCGTGCTCGTGGCACTCATGTTCGTGGGCGGCAGCGCCGGCAGCGCTGCCGGTGGCGTCAAGGTCGTGCGCTGGCTCATCGTGCTGCGCCAGAGCAGCGGCGAGGTCAGGCGTGCGCTGCACCCCCGGGCCGTGCTGCCGGTGCGGCTGGGCTCCCAGATCGTGCCCGACGCCGTGGTCCGGTCGGTGGCTGCGTTCATCACCCTGTACGTCCTCGTGTTCGCGTGCAGCACCGCGGTGCTCGCGATGCTGGGCACTGACCTCGTGACGTCGTTCAGCGCCGCCATCGCCTGCCTTGGCAACATCGGCCCTGGCCTCGCCGACGTTGGTCCCATGGAGTCGTTCGCGGACCTGCCGGCGCTGGGGCGCGCGGTCCTCACGTTCGATATGTACGCCGGCAGGCTCGAGGTCGTGACCGTCTTCGCTGTCCTCACCCGCGACTGGTGGCGAGTGCCGCCGCCACGTTGAGCTGGGCGGCCACGCGACTAGGTCGTCCCCGCTGGTCTACCGCTCGACGATGACGCCGCCGCCAAGCAGCCGCTCACCGTCGTAGATGACCGCGGACTGGCCCAGCGCCACCGCGAACTGGGGATCCTCGAACACCAACTCGAAGCGGTCGTCCGCCAGCAACTTCAGCGTGGCGGGCTCCGGGGTCTGGCGGTAGCGCACCTGGGCCATCACACGGCTGGGCAGGTCGGGCTCGTCGCACAGGAAGTTGCGGCGGTTCGCCACCAGCCGCGACCAGTGGCACATCTCCTTGGTGCCCACCACGACCTCGTTGGTCTGGGCCCGCAGTTCGATGACGTAACGCTCGAGGTGTGAGTGCTTGAGGCCCAAGCCCTTGCGCTGCCCGATCGTGAACCGCGCGATACCGTCATGGCTGCCCGCCACCTCGTAGCCGTTGGCCGCGTCAAGCACGACGCCGGGCTTGGGCGTCAGGGCGTCAACCAGGTAGTCCCTCACCGTCGTGGGCACGAAGCACAGGCCCGACGAACTGGGCTTGTCGGCCGTGAGCAGGTCGTGCTCGGCCGCGATGCGTCTGACCTCGGACTTGGTCATCTCGCCCAGAGGGAACAGGAGGTAGGGCAGCACCTCGCGGGGCAGCGCCCACAGGAAGTACGTCTGGTCCTTATCGTCGTCCAGCCCACGGTGCAGCTCCGGCCCGGCGGGCCCGTCCAGGCGCCTCACGTAGTGTCCGGTGGCCATGAACTCGCACCCCAGCGCCTGGGCGCGCTTGACGAACGCTCCGAACTTGATCTCGCGGTTGCACCACACGCACGGGTTGGGCGTCGTGCCGGCCACGTAGCCGGGTACGAACGGGTCTATGACGATCTCCTGGAACCGGTCCCGGAAGTCCAGCAGGTAGAACGGTACGTCCAGCTCGTCGGCCACGCGGCGCGCGTCGTACGCGGCGTCCGGGCTGCAGCAGTAGTCGAACGCGCCTTCGGGCCGGTCGTCCGGCCAGAAGCGCAGCATGCTGCCGACGACGTCGTAGCCCTGCTTGGCCAGCAACGTCGCAGCCACGGAGGAGTCCACCCCGCCGGACATGCCCACGAGCACCTTGGGCGCCACACTGGCGGCGACCTGAGGAACGTCTTGGGTGGTGGGGGCGGCGATCGCGCTCACAGCAGGCAAGCATAGCCGCTCTGCAGGCGTCCTATCCGCCAGCTTCGAACACGACGGCCAACGCCCGGCGTATGGCCCGGCACCGCCGCTGCGGTAGAGTCTGCGAGGGAGGTGCCAGTGAAGGCTGTGAGGATCGTCCAACTGCTGCTCATCGTCCTGGCGGCCGTCTACCTCTGGCTGTTCCATAGCGCCAACCCCGGGTACGTGCAACTCCCGTGGCCTCTCAACCTGGTCTTCGCCCAGCAGCCCGTCGGCTTCGTGGTCATCGCGGCCGTCATCGTGGGCTGGCTCATCGGCTGGATACCACCGCGCATCCTCCTGCTGCGCCGTAACCGGCAGGTTCGTAGGCTGCAGAACGAGCTGGCCGAGGAACGCCGGCGCACCGCGCCGTACGAAGCCACACCGGATCCCTACTACACGCAGTCCGGCATCCCCGACCGCAGTTACGAGCGCGAGATGCCCGTGATCCCCGACCGCGCGTACGATCCCGAAGCCGACGACCCGGACGAAGCTGCTTGATGTTCCCGCCGCCCGATGCGGCCCACGACACCGTCTGGACGGTTCGGCCACCCGCACCGCCCCAGCACGTGGCTTCCCTCGCCCGGGCGCTGGGAGTCCCGCCCGCGCTGGCGGCGATCCTGTGGGCCCGCGGCCTGAGGGATGACGCGGCCGATCACCTGAACCCGCCACTGGTGCGCAGCCCTAACCCGGGGCTGGTGCAGGCGGCAGAGCGCCTGGCCGCAGCCATCGAGAAGCGCGAGCGCATCCTGATCCACGGCGACTACGACGCCGACGGCATCACGGGCACGGCGCTGTTGCTCCTGGGACTCAGGGCTCTGGGCGGCGATGTGCAGGCGTTCCTGCCCAACCGGCTCACCGACGGCTACGGCATCAACGAGGCACGCGTCGAGGAGCACGCGGCTCGTGCCGACCTGCTCCTGACCGTGGACTGTGGTGTGACGAACCTGCGCGAGATCGCGGCGTTGCAGGAGCGGGGTGTGGAGGTCATCGTCACGGATCACCACACGCCGGGTGAACAGTTGCCCGACTGCCTGGTCGTCCATCCCAAGCTCTCGCCGCTGGCCCGCGATGGCCTGCCCGAGCTGACCGGCTCCGGCGTGGCGTTTCATCTGCTGTGGGCGCTGCACGAGAAGCTGGGCTTGGAGCCGCCACTGGAGTACGCCGACCTGGCGACGATCGGCACGATCGCTGACGTGGCACCGCTGCTGGGCGAGAACCGGTCGCTCATCAAGGAAGGGTTGCCCCGCCTGTCCGACTCCAGGTGGCCGGGCGTGCGCGCCACGATCAAGCAGGCGAAGCTGCGCGGCGAGGTCTCGGCCCGCGACGTCGCTTTCGTGCTGGCGCCCCGGCTGAACGCGGCGGGCCGGCTGGGCGAAGCCGATCTGGGCCTCGAGCTGCTCACGACCGCGTCCGTGCGCCGCGCCAGCGAGCTGGCCGCCTACCTAGACGCCCGCAACGCGGACCGTCGGCGCCTGCAGGACGAGATGCTCGAGCACGCCTGCACGCTGGTGGACGAGGGCGCGCCGGCCCTCGTGTTGCAGCACCACGACTGGCACCCAGGCGTCATGGGCATCGTGGCCAGCAAGCTGCTGGAGCG
>DASVCK010000102.1:0-15663 GCA_036381675.1 Trueperaceae bacterium
CTGTCCCTGTCCATCGCGTAGTACCGTCCCACGACAGACGCCACGCCGGCATCAACCCCGCTCTCCCGCAGGTCGCTCAGCTTCGCCTCGACCGCATGCAGGTAAGCCCGGCCGCCGTCCGGAGCGCTGTCGCGGCCGTCGGTGAAGGCGTGGACGCGCAGGCGACGGGGCCGGCGCAGGGCGGCCAAGTCCAGGAGAGCCAGGAGGTGACTGATGTCGGCATGGACCCCGCCGTCGGAGACCAGGCCCAGCAGGTGGAGCGTGGAGTCGCGCGCCGCCGCGTACGTCTGCAGCAGCACGGGGTTCTTCTGCAGCTCACCGTTCTCGATCAGCTCGTCCACGTAGGTGAGGCTCTGCATGACCCTGCGCCCGGCGCCGATGTTCATGTGCCCCACCTCGGAGTTGCCCATCTGCCCCGCAGGGAGCCCGACGGCCTTGCCGGAGGCCTCCAGGGTGGTGCGCGGCCCCGCTGCCCAGATGGCATCGAACACGGGCGTGCGGGCGGCCTCTACGGCGTTGCCCGGCCCGGCTGGGGCCAGGCCGAAACCGTCGAGGACCACCAGCATCACGGGCGTGGCGGGGCGGCTCACGACCACGACCAGCCCAGGTACCTGGCCACGCGCTCGTCGAGCACGTGCATGTCCGCGTCGGTCAGGTCGTCAGGGTCCTTGCCGACGACGAGCGCTGCCAGGCAGCGGGCCGCCAGCTCCAGATGGGTTCTCGTGGACGGGTCCGCGACGGCGCGGGGCAGCAGGTCGTTCAACATGTCCTCCAGGTAGAAGCGCGCTGATCGCGTGGCGACCTGGACCTCCTCGTACGAGAGGCCAGGGTCCATCTCGCCGGGCGAGAGCGCCAGTCGTCGGGCCGCCGCGATGACGCGCGGCTCCCGGGCGGACCGCCGGCAGCTGGGACACAGCTCGTGGTCCCTGATCGTCTCGTTCGTGCGGCCGGTCTCGGCCATCCGGCGCTCTCTGGGTAGCGGCGGCGTGAGTGCGCCGTCGTGCAGCACCCCGCACGTTGGGCACGGTTGGTGCCCGGCGGCGCGCTGCCTGGCCCAGTGGCTCGCGAGGCTACGCGCCGCGGCCCGGGCCGACTCGGCGACGTCCGGCGGCAGGCTGGCCGCCTCCAGCGCGCCCTCGAGTGGCCCTGCTTCGGCGGCGGGCTCGGAAGCGCCGCGGTCGTCCGGCTCGTCGTCCGGGCTCTTCTCCGCCGCCACGCGGCCGGCCTGGAAGCGGATGTCCCTGACCTCCTTGAGGCCGTACGTGTCGTGGTAGGCGGCGACGAAACGTTGACGCTGCATGGCGAGGTGCATCGCGGTCTCGGAGTCGGTGACGTCGACGACGAGGATCCCGTTCGTGAACGCTCGCGCCGACGAGAACCGGGCGACGTCCCGCCCGACGATGCGGGGCCACAGGAGGACGACCTCGGCGCGCTTCATGGACCGGCCCATGCCCTTGCGACGGAACAGCTCGGTCAGCAGGTCGCCGGCGCTGCGCGGACCGTCGCCCCTCACGAAGCGCCCCTCATACCGCCATGCCCTCTCTGACTTCGACCTGCTCGATCACGCCGGCCGTGACGCGGAACAGGGCGTCGCGGTGAGGCGGGGCCTCGGTGCCGGTGACGATCGCCTGTGGAGTACCCGCTGTGAGCGAAAGGAGGTAGGCGCGCCGGTCGGCGTCGAGCTCGGCCGAGAAGTCGTCGACCAGCAGCACCGGCGGCTCGCCGTGACGCTCGCTCAGCAGGCGGTACTCGGCCACGCGCAGTGCCAGGGCGGCAGTGCGGGCCTCGCCCCTGGAGCCGAAGGAGCGCAACTCCTTCCCGCCCAGCGTCAGCGCCAGGTCGTCCCTGTGCGGGCCCACGGTAGTCGCGCCCCGAGCCAGCTCCGCCGGCCTCGAAGCGGCCACGGCGTCCGCCAACGTCGCTTCCGCCCAGTTGCGGACCAAGCCCACCGCGAAAGGGCTCGCGTCGCCCGACACCTCGGCGTAGACCTCCGCGGCGATGGGGCAGAGGCGCGCCACCAGGCGTCCTCTCAACGCGTCCACCTCGGAGCCGACGGCCACGAGACGGGCGGTCCAGTCGGGCAGCGACCTGTCGTGCGGAGCGTTCCTGAGCAGCGCGTTGCGCTGCTCCAACAAGCGCTGGTACTCGCGGAGGAGGGCCGCGTACCGGCCGGAGACCTTGGAGATCAGAGCGTCGAGGTACCCCCGCCTGGCGCTCGGAGAGCCGTGCACCAGTTCCGAGTCCTCGGGCGTCACCAGCACGGCAGCGACGTGGCGAGCCACGTCCGCCGTCCTGGCGGCCTGAGAGTCTACCTTCACGGTCTTCCGGCCCGCCGCTAAGCCGACGTCCACCCGGCTGACGCCCTCCGAGTGCTCGACCTCGACACCGACGTAGGCCTCCTCGTGGCCGAACGCGACCATGTCGCCCAGGGTCCCCGAGGCCAGGTTCGCGTTGCACCCCAGGTAGGCGGCCGCGAGCAGGTTGCTCTTGCCCGCGCCGTTGGCGCCGACGATCGCCACCACGCCGTCCGGGAACGCGACCCGGTGCGTGGCGAGGTTCCTGAACGCCAGTTGTGTGAGCGACCTCAGGCGCACCACGGCAGTCTACCGCCGGCCGTCGTACTGCCCGTCCCTGGGCGCGCTGGTCGTTGGCCGGGCGGTTGGTAGCATCGGCACGTGAAGCTGGACGTCGCCAAGGTCAGGGAAGACTTCCCCGTGCTCTCGCGCATCGTGAACGGCAAGCCCCTGACGTTCCTCGACAGCGGCGCCTCGTCGCAGAAGCCCAGGCAGGTGGTCGAGGCGATGTCCGAGTACTACTTCCACCATCACGCCAACGTGCACCGTGGCGCCCACACGTTGTCGGTCGAGGCCACGGAGATGTACGAGGCTGCCAGGGCGGAGGTCGCGGGGTTCATAGGCGCTCAGGACCCAGAGGGCCTTGTGTTCGTGCGCAACACCACCGAGGCCATCAACCTGGTGGCAGGCAGTTGGGGTCGGGCGAACCTCCGGGAGGGTGACGAGGTCGTCATCACCGTCGCCGAGCATCACGCCAACATTGTCCCCTGGCAGCTCCTGGCCGAGGAGAGAGGCGTCGTCGTCAAGGCCGCCGGGCTCACGCCCGACGAGACCGTTGACGTAGCTGACCTCGAGCGGCTCGTAGGGCCCCGCACCAAGCTGGTCGCGACGTTCCACGTCAGCAACGTCCTGGGCTCCGTGAACGACGTGGAGCGCATCGCCGGCATCGCCCATGCGGCCGGCGCCCTGCTGCTGGTCGACGGTGCCCAGGCCGTACCGCACGTGCCGGTCGACGTGCAGGCGCTGGGCTGCGACTTCTACGCGTTCTCGGCTCACAAGATGCTGGGGCCGACGGGGATAGGCGCCCTGTGGGGCCGACCGGAGATCCTCGCAGGCATGCCGCCCTATATGGGGGGCGGGGAGATGATCTCGCGCGTGACGTTGGAAGGCACCACCTACGCCCCGCCGCCCAAACGCTTCGAGGCAGGCACCCCCGCGATAGCCGAGGCCGTGGGGTTCGCCGAGGCCGTCAGGTACCTGCGGCGCCTCGGCATGGACGCTGTGAGGCGCCACGACCAGGCGCTCGTGGAACGCGCCACCGCTCGTTTGCAGGACGTGGCTGGTGTTCGTGTCATCGGTCCGGTCTCCGGCAGGGTGGGCCTCGTGAGCTTCGTCGTCGACGGCATACACGCCCATGACCTCGCCACCGCTCTCGACCTGGCGGGCGTCGCGGTGCGGGCGGGGCACCACTGTGCCCAGCCTTTGGGCAGGGCGCTCGGCGTCGCGGCGTCCACGCGGGCGAGCTTCTACATCTACAACGAGCTGCGCGAGGTGGATATCTTCGCCGACGCGTTGCAGGAGACCTTGGCGCACTTCGCCGCCATCGCGTGATGGGGCTCTTGGAGGAGCTCTATCAGAGCGCCGTGCTGCAGCATTCACGGCACCCCCGCAACGCCGGCGTGCCGGAGCGCTACGACGTGGCCGTCCCCGGCGTGAACCCGGGCTGCGGCGACGAGCTCACCCTGTACCTAACCCTGGACGGCGACGTCTTGGAACAGGTCGCCTTCGAGGGGACGGGTTGCGCGATAAGCCAGGCATCCGCGAGCCTCATGACGGAGGTCGTCAAGGGCGGCACGGCGAAAGACGCCCTCGAGCTGGCTCAGGACTTCAAGGCCATGATCAGGGGCGAAGAGCCGGCCGAGCGGCTGGGTGAGGCCCGGGCGCTACGCGGTGTCGCCAAGCTGCACGCGCGTGTCAAGTGCGCGACCCTCGCCTGGGTGACCCTCGAGGAAGCCCTGGCGCAGGCGCGCATGGAGCGGTCCTAGCTAGACAGGTAAGTACGTGGCCGCGAAGGCGGGACCTGTGTGCGTGCCCGGTCGGGTCATCCGGCCTCGACCGAATCTGCCTCCGCCTCGTCCTGCGCCTCCACCGTGCGGCGCCGCGCACCGCGCGAGATGCCGCGGTCGTCGTCGGAGACGCCGTCCATGGCCTCGAGTGAACGCATGTACGCCTGGAGCAGCCCGCGGAACTGCTCGCGGAACAGGCCCCTCTCCCGCACCAGCCGGTCTAGTTCCGCCCGAGTGCGGTTGACCTCGTCGTCGAGGTCCGACACCCGCCGTTCGCGCACGCGCTCCGCCTCGTCGAGTATCAATTTGGCCTCGCGCTTGGCGTTTTCCTTGATCTCGTTGGCGATGCGCTCGGCGGCGATGACGGCCCGCTGCAGCTCGGCCTCCTTGGCCTGCAGGTCGCTGACCTGTTGCTTGGCTCCGTCGAGCTCCGCCTGCAGGTCCTGCACCTCCTTGAGCAGGTCGCCGACCTCCTCGGCCACTCTCTCGAGGAAGTCGCGGACGTGCTTGCGCTGGTAGCCGCCGGCGCCGCGCGGGAACTCCATATGCTCGATCTCCAGCGGGCTCAGACGCACCGTCTCACCTCCTCACTGCCCCTCACAGCTCCGGCAGGACCGCTCGCACGAGGCGCTTGAACGACTCGCCCATGCGCTCGGCCATCTCGACGACCTCGTCCCCCGTGGCGTGCTCGGGGGAGTCGGGCAGCGCCATGTCGGTGATCGCGGACAGCCCCAGGACCCTCAGCCCGAGCTGTCTGGCGCGCAGCACCTCGAAGACCGTCGACATGCCGATCGCGTCGGCACCCATGGTCCGGTAAGCGCGCAGCTCGGCCCTGGTTGCGTAGCTGGGTCCGGTTATCGCCAGGTAGACGCCCTCGCGCAAGGAGATACCGTGCCGCAGCGCTGCGCTCCGCGCCGCCTCCAGGTACGCGGGGTCGTAGCACTCGAACATGACGGGGAAGCGTTCGAGCGAGGGGTCGGAGAGCGGCCCGATCAGCGGGTTCTGCCCGGTCATGTTGATGAAGTCGACCTGCAGCATGAGCTCGCCGGCCTTCCACTTCGGGTCGATGCCACCGCAGGCGTTCGTCACGAGCAGGGACCGCACGCCGAGAGCGGCCATGACCGCCACCGGGTAGGAGACCTGCGCGGCCGAGAACCCCTCGTAGGGATGCACGCGGCCCTGCATGGCCACGACCTCGTGACCGTCCAGATAGCCGACGTGGAGTCGGCCGGCGTGGCCGGGAGCGGTTGAGACCGGCATCCCGGGCAGCTCGGAGTACGGGATCGTGACCCCGTCCACCTCCTCCGCCAGGCCGCCCAGCCCGGACCCAAGGACCAGCCCGATGGGCGGCCGCAGCGTCGTCCTGGAACCGATCGCCTCCACGGTCGCGCCGATGCTGCTGTCGTGCCCGACCGCGGGCGCGCGGTCCGTCGTCTCCATGGGCGCGATGATACCGGTATGGGCGCCGGCGGCGTCCTCACTTCGCCCGCTTGCGACGGCGGGAGGGGCCTGTGGTGTGCCCGCCTTTGCGGCTCGCTGCCGCAGCACTACGCTCTCATGTGCGTAGGTAAGATGCGCCCATGCCGCGCCGTCTAGCCGTCGTGCTCGCGTTCGTATCGGCCCTGCTGTCGCCCTTCCTGACGGCCTCGGCGCAACCGGCCGCCACCGGTCGCATCGTCGAGGTACGGGTGGAAGGCACGACCACGTACGCCGACATCGTCCGCACGATCATCACGACCAGGGCGGGCACGGACGCCGCCTCCATCGACCTGGAGGCGGAACGCAACCGGGTCTACAGCCTCGGCACGTTCGAGAGCGTGAGCGTCGAGATCGAGCAGTCGTCCACCGGGCCGGTGCTGGTCGTGAGGGTGGAGGAGAACCCGCGCATCGGCGAGGTCGAGTTCGAGGGCGTCGCGGCGCTGCAGCAGGACGCCCTACTCGAGACCCTCGCCAGCACGCATCTGCTGGCGCCCGGCCGGGTCTACAACAGCATCAGGGCGGCGGAGGCCCGCGACACGATCAGGCAGGCTTACCGCCAGGCCGGCTTCCCCTTCGACGTCGAGGTGGACCTCGAGCTGTCCTTGGCTCCCGACCTGGCCGAGACGGCCGCCGACGTCCCCGTGCGCCTCACCTACGTCGTCGACGAGACCGCCGAGGTCGAGGAGGTGCGGTTCAGCGGCAACACCGTCCTGACCGACGGAGACCTCAGGCAAATCTTCAACGCCGTCACCGAGTCAGGTGAGTTCGCCCCCCAGGTGTACCGGCAGGCGCTCCAGGCGGTCGCCAACCGCTACCTGGCGCTCGGCTACCGCGGCAGCGGCGTGGACGTAACGGCGACGAGCCTGCAGAACGGCGTCCTCGACGTCGTCATACGCGAGCTCACGATCGCCTCGATAGACACGACGGCACTCGGCGTGGACCCGGCCGACCTGAGCCTCCAGCCCGGCGACCTGTTCAACTACGACACGCTGCTGGAAGACGTGCGCCGGCTGGCGCGCGGCAGATCCAGCGACATTCAGCTCGAGGCCGGCGTGTCGCCGACAGGCGGCGTGAGGGTCACGTTCCGGTTGGGAGCGCCGGAGACCGCCGGACCGGTGCAACGTATCGAGTTCGAGGGCAACACCGTGCTGTCGGACTCGGAGCTGCGCGAGGCCATGCGGACCGAGGTTGGCGACAACTTCGCCTCGGCCGTCGCCGACGAGGACTTCAGGCAGATCGTCCGCGCCTACCAGGACGAGGGGTACCGGATCGTCACCACGCCAGACTTCTCGTACGACGACGGCACGTACATCCAACGGGTGACCGAGCTCGTCATCGCCGACTACGCGGTGGTGTACGACGGCCAGCCGGGCGGCACCGACGAGACCGTGATCACCCGCTACCTGCCCGACCCCGGCACCGTGGTCAACGACGAGGCCATCGTCAGGGGGCTCCTGGACGTCGCCCGCCTCGGCGTCGTCGACATCGTCAACTACGGTCTGGAGCCCACCGCCGCGCCCGAGCAGGTCAACGTGATCGTGACCGTCCGAGACCGCTCCACCGGGCAGTTCCGGCCCGCCGCCCAGTACGCCACTGACACCGGCTTCTCAGCCAGCCTGGGCTACACCGAGAGCGACTTCCTGGGGCAGGCGCACAGCGTCGGCGCCGAGGTCACCGCCACGAGCACCGACGTCGGCTTCATGGTCGGCGGAAGGCTGAGCTACGACATACCGTGGCTGTACGTCGACTGGCTCGACTTCCAGGACGTACCCACGTCGCTATCAGCGTCGATCTTCAGCGTCGTCGCGAACAACCAGCCACTCACCGCTGGGGGACAGACGACGATCTTCTATCCCGGCCTGCCAGAGACCGAGGAGAACAGGGTCAGGGTCGGCGAGTACACTTCGCGGTCCACGGGCTTCGGGTTCACCGTCGCCCGGCCGCTAACGCCCGAGATCTCCCTCAGCGTCGGGGCCAGCGGCTCGTACACCCAGTACCTGCTCGAGCCGGTGCGCACGGCCTGCGAGATCGATGGCGACGAGGTCACCAACCCGAAGAACTGCTTCATACCCGCAGGGCAGGCGCTGCAGTACCTGCCGACGAGCGGCCTGTCTGGCTTCACGAGCGCCAGGGTCAACTACGACGACCGTGACAACCCGGACTTCCCCACGGAGGGCGTCGGTGCGTACGGCAGCATCGGCGTCGGGTTCGGCAACGACTTCCTGCACCCCGACACCGGCGACCGCGTCACCTACGTCTACGAGCAGGTGACTGCCGGTGCACGCACGTACTTCAAGCTGGCCGACATCGTCCCGGAGCAGATCCAGGACGAGAACCACGTCTTCGGCGTGCGTCTCGACCTGGGCCACCAGTTCGGAGGCTTGTATCCGGCCAGCAAGCGCTTCTTCGTGGGCCAGAGCGTGGACGTGGCCACTCAGATCCGCGGCTACCGGCGTGAGGACTTCGGGCTGTCCCGCACCTACGCCACGAGCTCGTTCGAGTACCGTTACGACTTCCAGTTCAGCAGCTTCGCGACGCAGACGGTCATAGGCGTCGTGTTCGTCGACGCCGGCTGGGCGTCGAGCGTGCCGGGCTTCCCCGAGTACCAGACGCCGCTGTTCGCGTCGGCCGGCGTGGGCGTGCAGGTGAACCTGGGCTTCGGGGGCGTGCTGTTGCCGGCCGTGCGCCTCGACTACGCCTTCAGCCAGAGGCACCCCACCGGGGTGTTCAGCTTCAGGGTCGGGCCGGTCTTCTAGCGTTCCGGCTCGCCGGCTCGCCAGGGCCGGGCAAGCGCGCGGAGCGTGTTGGTACGTTCGGACGAGGTCGCGGACGACAGGGGCAGCGAAGCCGCTTACTCCCCGGCGACCTCACGCAGCACGCGCTCATCGCGAACGGTGATCTTGCCGTAGCCCGCCCGGATCGCGCCCAGCCGCACCAGCTCGCCGACGACCTTGGTCACGGTCTCGCGCACCGAGCCGACCGCCGTCGCGAGCTCGTCGTGAGTGATGTAGACCATGGGCGCGCCGTCGGGGCTGCGGCCCGAGAGGTCCGAGTCGGACAGCTCGAGCAGCTCCGCCGCGACTCGGGCCCTGAGCGGCTTGCCGGCCAACCGATGCAGCGACCGGCCCATCGTGTCCAGCGCAGCGGCCAACACTGAGGCCAGGGACCTCAGGTCGCTCTCGCTGAGCTCGGAGGGATCTATGACCTCGACCACCGAAGGCGTCACGGCCTCGGCGAAGTAGCGCCGCGGCTCGCCCGTGAGCACCTCCTCGCCGAAGTAGCCGTCCTTCTTGACGTAGCGCAGGGTGACGCCTGTGCCGTCGTCGTCAACCGTGTAGAGGCGGATGAGGCCGTTGACGAGCCTGTAGAGGTGCTCGGACCGGCCGGGGAAGAGCAGCACCTCGCCGCTCTCCGCGTGCCGCTGGTCCAGCACTGGGCTCCTCTGAACCGTTGTCACCGTCGCGTCCTCCTGGTCCGACGATACCGCCGGTCCTTCGGAGCGATGACAGTGTGGCTTACGTACCCTATGTGGGCCCCCACGCTCGCGCCGTAGGGCGACGCCGTGGCGACGGGGCTGCAGGACCTACACGTTGAAGAGGAAGTGAACGACGTCCCCGTCGCGCACCACGTACTCCTTGCCCTCGACCCTGAGCTGTCCCTTGGCGCGCGCCGCCGCGATGCTGCCGGCAGCCACCAGCTCGTCCCAGGCGATGACCTCGGCGCGGATGAAGCCCCGCTCGAAGTCGCTGTGGATCTCCCCGGCGGCCTGAGGCGCCTTGGTACCGCGCCTGACGGTCCAGGCGCGGACCTCCTTCTCGCCGGCGGTGAAGAAGGTGAGCAGCCCGAGGGTGCTGTAGCCGGTGGTGATCAGCCGCTCCAGACCGGAGCGCTCAAGCCCCATGTCCTCGAGGAAAGCCTGCTGCTCCTCGGGCTCGAGCTGCGCCAGCTCTTCTTCGATGCGGGCGGAGACGATCACGACCTCGGCGTCGTCGCGCCCGGCTACCTGACGCACCGTCTCCACGTGCCTGTTGCCGGTCACGACGTCGGCCTCCGCGACGTTGCAGACGTAGATCACTGGCTTCGACGTCATGAGGCCGAGGCTCGGCGGCGCCTCGATCCCGCTGCGCCGGGCCGGTACCCCGTCCGACAGCGCTGCCATGAGCGGTTCGACGACCTTGAGCAGCGCCGCGTCCTCGGCGTCACCCTTCGCGCTGCGCCTCAGCCGCTCGTGCCTGCGCTCGAGCGCGCTCAGGTCCGCCAGCATCAGCTCGGTGTCGATGGTCTCGATGTCGGCCGCGGGGTCCACCTCGCCGGCGACGTGCACGACGTTCGGGTCATCGAAGCACCGCACCACGTGCGCGATAGCCGCGACCTCGCGGATGTGCGCCAGGAACTGGTTGCCCAAGCCCTCGCCCTTGTGGGCGCCGCGAACGAGACCGGCTATGTCTACGAACTCCACGGACGTCGGGACGATGGGCACGTGCCGGCCGGGCTTCGCGTAGAGCCCGTGCAGCGCGGCGAGGCGCTCGTCCGGCACCGCGACGACGCCGACGTTGCGATCGATCGTCGCGAACGGGTAGTTCGCGGCCTCAACGCCCGCCTTGGTGATCGCGTTGAAGAGGGTGGACTTGCCCACGTTGGGCAGCCCGACGATCCCGATACCTAGCACCAGTGGTCTCCCGCGGCCCGCCTGCGGGGCCGTTCCAGCGCCGCGATGGGGGCGCCAACGGCGGAGCATACCAGACCCGCGCCGGGGTCCAGAACGGCGGGAAGAGCGCTTAGAAGGCGCGTGATAGAGTCGCGCGCATGCCGTCTGGGAGCCGCGTCATGAGCAGGGTAGCCATCATCGGCGCCGGGACAGTCGGGTCTGTGGTCGTACGTATGCTCAGGGCCTCTCAGGGCGTGGAGGTCGCCGGCGTCCTCGTGCGCGACGCTGCCAAGCCGCGAGGGTTCGAGGACTGGCGGCGGGTCGTGACCGTGGACCCTGAGGTCCTGGACCGCGTCGACCTCGTCATCGAGGTCGCCGGCGGCACGGGCCCGGCCGCCGATCACATGTTGGCGGCGCTGGCCCGCGGCGTCCCCGTCGTCACCGCGAACAAGGCCGCCTTGGCCGAGCGCTGGGACGAGTTCGCCACTCACCTGAACGCCGGCCAGGTCTGGTGCGAGGCGGCGGTCATGGCCGGCACCCCCATCGTGGGTCCGCTGACCAAGGCGCTGGCCGGCTGCCGCCCCGTCAGCCTCCACGCGATCCTGAACGGGACGTGCAACGTGGTCCTGAGCGACATGGAGGCGGGGATGGCGTTCGAGGAGGCGCTGTCCCGGGCGCAGGCCGCCGGGTTCGCCGAGGCGGACCCTACCCTCGACGTCGAAGGCATCGACGCCGCCCACAAGGCGACGGTCCTGGCGCGGCTCGCGTTCGATCCCGCCCTTCCTTTCCAGCAGGTGAGGGACGCGACCGTGGGCATATCCGGTCTGGACAGCACGGTCGTGGCCGACCAGGTTAGGCGCGGCCGCAGCGTGAGGCTCGTGGCCAGCGTGCACGCCGGTCCCGACGGCTGGCGCGCGGCCGTGAGGCCGCTGTCGTTGCCGGCCGAGCATCCGCTGGTGACGCGCGGAGCCGTGAACGCAGCGGTCTTCGTGGGAGACCCTGTTGGCGAGGTCTACGTGCGCGGCGCGGGCGCTGGTGGCGGCTCCACCGCGACGGCTGTCGTCTCGGACGCGCTCGCAGCGCTAGCCGGAGGGCGAGGGCACACGCCGAGGGCCGCAGCGGCCGCGTTGCCCCCCGATGCTGAACGACTCGCGCTACCGCAGGGCGCCGAGGAGCTGTAGGGCGTGCAGGGCCCTGTCGTCAGGTACGTGTCCACGCGTGCGCGCTCGGCAGAGGGCGTGAGCTTCGAGGAGGCGGTCCTGGCGGGCTTGGCTCCGGACGGCGGCCTGTACCTGCCGGACGACCTCCCGGCCGCTCCGCCAGGCTGGGAGGTCTCACGGGACCCCGCGGAACTGGCGTCCCTAGCGTTGGCGCCCTACCTTGGCATGGAGCGAACCGAGGCAGAGGCGGCGTTCCGGGCGGCGCTCGACTTCCCGCTGCCGATGGTCGACCTGGGCGACGACCTCTACGTGCTCGAGCTGTTCCATGGGCCCACAGCCGCTTTCAAGGACGTCGGCGCCAGGAGCATGGCCAGCCTCATGGAGCGCCTGCTCACGGACAGCGGCAGACGGGCGACCGTGCTGGTGGCCACCTCGGGCGACACGGGGGGCGCCGTCGCGGATGCCTTCGCGGGCCTCGGTAGCGTAGACGTCGCGGTCCTGTTCCCCCGGGGGCAGGTCTCCGACGTGCAGGAGGACCAGCTCACGGCGGTGCGGCCGGGCGTGACGGCGTACGCAGTGGAAGGCACCTTCGACGACTGCCAGCGGATGCTCAAGGAGGTGCTGGCCGACCCCGACATGTCCGGCCGCCACCTGTCGACGGCCAACTCGATCAACATCGCGCGCCTGCTGCCTCAGGTCGTCTACTACCTGCTGGCCAGCGCTCGGCTGCGCGAGGCCGGCGAGACCAGGGCGCCGACGTTCGTCGTGCCCAGTGGGAACCTGGGGAACCTTACCGCCGGGCTGCTGGCCGCCCGGATCGGCGGGTTCAGCGCCGGCTTCGTCGCGGCCCACAACGCGAACGACTACTTCGCCCGCTTCCTGTCGGGCGCGGCAGAGCCGTACGCGTTCGACGCCAGCGTGCGGACGCTCTCCAACGCCATGGACGTGGGTGGGCCGTCGAACTTCGAACGGCTCTGGGCCCTGTGGGGAGACGACTTGAGGCGCATGGTGCGCGGGCACGTCGTAGGCGACGAGGCCACGCTGGCGCGCATCTCGCGGGCGTGGTCGGAGTTGGGCTACCTGGCCTGCCCCCACACCGCCGTGGGCCTCGAGGCGGCATCGCGGGAGCGCTCGGCCGGCATGGCCGGGCCCATCGTCGTGCTGGGAACCGCGCACCCGGCCAAGTTCCCTGACACCGTGCGCCGGGCCACGGGGGTAGAGCCGCCCAGCCATCCGGGCCTGGAGCGGTTCCGTACGGCGGCCAAGCGCTCCACGCCTCTGCCGGCCGACGCCTCCGACCTCAAGCGAGCGCTGCTGGCTGACTTCCGCAGCGGCTAGACGAGCGCGAACGGCGCGGCGTCGCCGTCCTCGAGCCGCCTGGCCCTGCCCTCCGACTCGAGCTTCTCGAGGTGTGCCAGGACGGACAGCCTGGCGAGCTCGCGCAGGTCGCCGTCGACTCCGGGGTAGATCGTGGCCGTGATGCCGGCGGCGTCGAGCGGGCCGGCCTCGAGGGCCGCTACGACCTGTGCCTCCCGCTCGAGCCTGTGGTCGCGCTGCTCGGCGAGCCGGGTAGCCGGGTCGTCGACGAGGGGGCCGTGCCCGGGGCCGAGCCGCGGAGGAGCGAGCCCCAGCAGCGCATCCAGCGAGCGTAGGTACGCGCCGACGTCGCCCTCGGGCTTGCCGACCCAGACGGACCCGCTGGCCGTGACGAGGTCGCCTGCCAGCGCGCTCTCGACAGCGCCGGACGCGTCCCTGATGACCACCGAGACGTGCCCGCGGCTGTGACCCGGCGTGTGCAACAGCTCGGCGGTAACGTCGCCCACGGTGAGCAAGACGCTGTCCTGGACCAGGACCTTGTGGGCAGCTACGTCTACCCGTTCGGCCTCCGAGGCGTGCACGTAGACGCTCGGCCGGTCGAAGCGCTCCAGGGCCCCCTGCAGGCCTTCCCAGTGGTCGGGGTGGCTGTGGGTGAGGGCGATGCCCTTGACGGTGCGGGCGCCCGACGCGGCCACGGCGGTGGCCAGCGCCTCGGTGGCAGAGGCCAGGGGAGAGCCAGGGTCCACGATGAGGGCGATCCCGCCGTTAGCCACCACGTAGGCGTTGGTGTGGTCGTACGGCGGGAGCGTCGCCACGGGCAGCGGGACCCTGGTCACGTGGGCGCTCACCCTCTCGGTCTCGAAACTCATCTGTCCTCCCCCACGAGTCGAAGAGCGGTGTCCAGGGCCTCGGCCGGCGGCACGACCACGTCAGGCTCCACGCCTCTGCCCTCCCACGTGGCGCCCAACAGAGGCGCCAGGACCCCGGTAGCGATCCACGCCTGCGAGCCGTCGCGCAGGCAGAACGGCAACACGGCCTCGACGTTGCCGGCCGTCCTCTCGCCGACCACCATGGCGCGCCCGTTGTCCTGCAGGGCCCCGGCCAGCCCCTCCGCTGCGCTGTTCACGCCGCCGTCGACCAGCAGGTAGAGAGGAAGGTCGGTCGCCGGTTCTCCGAACGCCGGGTAGGGCACGGGCAGCGACCAACTGAGCACCGCTCGCCATAGGAACCCGCGGGTGAAGACGCCGGCCACCTGCATCATCGTCACCAGCCGGCCGCCCGGGTTGCCCCGGAGGTCCAGCACCAGCGCTTCCGCCCCCTGGCGCTGCAGGCGCGTGACGGCCTGCCGCACTGCGGCCGCTACGCCGTCCGTGGCCAGGTCGGGCAGCCTGACGTAGCCCACGGCTGCGCCGCCTGCGTCGGTCATCCCGTACGCCACCACGCCGATCGCGTCCGTCACGACTTCGTCGGGATCGAGGGCCAGTCCCACGCGGCTAAGACGGTAGGCGCCGCCCGTGGAGGCCTGAGCGTCGAACACCGCGAGGCAGGGCAGGTCGCCGTACAGCCGCCTGATCTCGTCGACCCGCGAGGGCCGCACGAAGACGGAGTGGTCGTCGCCGATCTCGTCGTACATCTCCTCGAGCAGGTCGTAGAGCCCGTCCTCGTCGTCGACTTCGCTCATGCGGGCGCGGTACCTGTCGCCCACCTCCTGCCAGTCGACTTCCAACGACGCCAGGTCCCAGTAGCGCTCGTCAACCAGCCGCCACGCGCTGTCGAACCTGTCGAGCAGGGTCCGTCCCTGGACGGCCTGCGTCCACGTGGTCGCCCGGCTCGGGGCCACGCCATAGACGGCAGGGGGCTCAGGGTCTGGATCGGCCACGGCCGGTGGGCAGCAGGAGGCAAGGAGGAGCGCCGCGGCCGCCCCCATGACCGCGAGCCGGACCCCACTCACGCCGGAGCCGTGGCCAGGTCCGCGCCGGCCCGTTCCAGCCACCTGTCGTCCAGGACCACCGATTGGGCGCCTACCTTGGTGGTGTTCAGAGCGCCGGCGACGTTCGCCATGCGCGCAGCGGTAAGCGCGTCGTGGCCGCTCATGACCGCGTGAGCGAAGGCAGCCGTGTAGTAGTCGCCCGCCCCGGTGCTGTCGATGACCCCGTCGATGTCGTGTGCCTCCACCAGCTCGGACTGCTCGGGCGTGAAGAGGATGGAGCCGTTCTCGCCCACCTTCACGACGATGTTCTCGAAGCCGTGCTCCTGCAGGCTACCCACGGCGTCGGTGATCGTCGGCTCTCCGGTGATGGCGTAGAGCTCGAACTCGTTCATGAGCAGGAAGTCTGCCGCCTGGACGTGGTCCAGCAGCCGGTCGCCCAGGGCATGAACGGCGCTGGTCCCGAGGTCGACGAAGACGGTGACCTTGTGCTTCACCGCGAGCTCGAGCGTCCTGAGGGCGTACTCCTTCTGCCGGCCGCCGATCAGCGAGTACGCGCTGAGCACGAGGGCGTCGCGGTCGGAGACGTGCTCCTCACGCAGACCGGCAGCGTCCAAGTACCGGCTCGCGCCGACCGCGCTGATCATCGTCCGTTGGGCGTCCGGCGTCACGATGAGCGTGATGCTGCTCGTCTGATGGACCTCGTCATGCTGCACGAGTCGCATGTCCACGCCGGCCGCGACGGCGTTGCGGAGCGCCAGTGCAGCGAACG
>DASVCK010000103.1:0-3378 GCA_036381675.1 Trueperaceae bacterium
ATGGCCGACCTGAGCAGCGTGCGCTGGGCGATCTCGGGCGGAGCGCCGTGCCCAGAGCCGGTGCGCGAGGCCCTCAGGCGGCGTGGCGTGAAGGTGCGCCAGGGCTACGGGCTGACGGAGGCCGGCGTCAACTGCTTCACGACGACTCAGGAGGTGGCCGACCGGAAGCCGAGCTCCGTCGGTAGACCCATGCTGCACGGGGAGGCGGTCGTGCGCCGTCCCGACGGCTCAGCTGCCGAGAGGGGCGAGACCGGAGAGCTGACGATACGCGGCCCGCACGTCTTCCTGGGCTACTTCGAGCGCCCCGAGGCCTCGGCCGAGGTGCTGCGCGACGGCTGGCTGTGGACGGGCGACCTCGCCATGGTGGACGACGAGGGCGACTTCACCATCGTGGGTCGGCGCAAGGAGATGTTCATCTCGGGCGGGGAGAACGTCTTCCCCGCCGAGGTCGAGGCGGCGATCTACGACCACGAGGCCGTGGCGGAGTGCGCCGTAGCCGGGGTCCCCGACGAGCGTTGGGGTGAGGTCGGTATCGCCGGCGTGGTCCTCAAGACGGGTCAAGACCTGACGGCCGAGCAGCTGCGAGCGTTCCTGACGCTGAGGATGGCGCGCTACAAGGTTCCCAAGCACATCGTCTTCCTGGAGGCGCTCCCCAAGAGCGCCGCAGGCAAGATCCTCAAGACAGATCTGCCGCGGCTCGCCGGGCGCGAGTCGGACCGGGCAGAAGCGAACTCGAAGCTCGGCAGCGCCGGGGGAGAACGTGCCGGTGAGCGAGGGGGCGGGGCCATGAGCTAGGCACCCTGCTCGCTGCGGGCCACGAGAAGGCCCATACGGACCCGATCAGGGTCCCTGCAGACCCAGGAGAACCAATGAAAGCGCCTCAAGGAGGGCACATGAAGAGAACGTTGGCAGTGATCGTGATGAGCCTGTTGGGCCTGAGCTTCGCCCAGGTCCAGATCGGCGTGCTATCGCCCCTCACGGGCGGCGCGGCCGGCACCGGCCAAGCCCAGCTCAAGGGCTTCCAGCTCGCGCTCGAGGAGATCAACGCCGCCGGCGGCGTGCTGGGCGAGCCCCTCGAGATCATCGTCGAGGACACGAAGGCCGACGCCGCCACGGCCGTCGCGGCGTTCGAGAAGCTCATGACCGAGGACGGGGTCGAGATCATCGCTGGCGGCTACTCCTCCGGCGTGACCCTGGCGCTGGTCGAGTCGTTCCGCACCTTCCAGCCCATCGTCAGCTGGATCGGCGGCGCGGTGTCCGGCGTCGGCATCGACGGCTTCGACGGCATCGAGGAGCTCATCGGCCAGGAGGACTGGTTCTTCCACGTCCATCCCTGGGACTACCAGAACACCGAGGCTTCCAGCGCCTTCACCGTCGACACAGGCGTGAGCACCGTCGCGCTGCTGCACGAGAACAGCGCCTTCGGTGGTCCCGGCGCCCAGGCCGCCGCCGCCCTCATCGAGGCTTCCGGCCAGGACGTCGTGCTGACCGAGGCGTTCCAGTCCACGCTGACCGGCGGCAACGGCGACTTCCGCGCGATCCTCAGCAAGGTCGCCGCCGAGAACCCGGACATGATCTTCTGGATCGGCTACGACAGCGACGTCGTGCCGCTCATCAGCCAGATCCGCGAGCTCAACCTCAAGCCGCAGTACATCTTCGGCGCGCCTCCGGGATGGCCCAGCGAGTTCGACTCCGCGCCCGAGGCTCAGTGCGTGACCGGCCTAATCGGCTACCTGCCCAACCTCCCCAACCCCGAGGCCGCCACCTTCCTGAACTCCTACCGCGCCATGCACGGCAGCGACCCGGACAACTACATGGCGGCGTTGGCCTACGCGCAGCTCTGGAGCCTCGCCGACGCCATCAACACGGCCGGCAGCACCGACCAGGCGGCGGTCATCGATGCCCTCGAGACGTTGACCTTCCGTTCGCCCATGGGCGAGTGGAGCTTCAGCGAGTCGCAGATCGCCAAGCACCAGGGCTTCGGCTCCGAGCTGTGGCTGGTCTTCCAGTTCCAGAACGGCGTGCGCGAGATCGTGTGGCCGGCCGACAAGGCCACCGCGCCCCTCGTCAGCTGCCAGTGAGCCTGGAGGACTAAGGCCTAGTCTCACGTCGGAAGGGCGGTCGGTCCCGCGAGGGCCGGCCGCCCCACCACCGCCGCCAGAACCGCAAGGAGCCTTCAGCCAAGCCGATGACCTACATCCGACCAAGCGCAGACCAGGAGCCAACCTAGGTGGAGCTGAGCCTCATCCCCCAGGCGCTCGTCTCAGGCGTCTTGGCCGCGGGGCTCTACGCCCTCGTGTCCGTTGGCCTGGCGCTGGCCATCGGGGTCATCGGCATCGTGAACTTCGCTCACGGCGAGTTCTTCATGGTGGGCGCGTTCCTGGCCTACCAGCTCTTCGTGACCTTCGGGTTCGACCCGCTGCTGTCTATCTTGTTCGTCGCGCCGGCGCTGTTCGTCATCGGCGCGATCATCTATCAATCGACGATCCGCTTCGTCCTGAAGGCTCCGGAGCTCAACCAGATGCTCCTGACCTTCGGCGTCGGCATCATCCTCCAGAACCTGGCGCTGACGATCTGGGGAGGCGACCCGCGCTCGATCAGCAACGTTCCCTACCGCGGGCTCGGCTGGAACGTGGCCGGCGTGAACGTGGGCGCCGTGCCGCTGGGCTCGTTCGTGATCTCGGTTGTGCTGGTGGCCGGCCTGTACCTGCTCCTGGCCCGCACGCCGCTTGGTAGGGGCATGCGTGCCGTCGCCCAGAACCGCATCGGGGCCGGCCTGGTGGGCCTCGAGGTCAACCGGGTCTACCTGGTGGCCTTCGCGCTCTCGGCGCTCCTTGCCGGTATCGGCGGCGTGATGATCGCCGTGATCCAGTCGCCCACGCCGACCGTCGGCTTCGCCTTCACGCTCAAGGCGTTCGCGATCGTCGTTCTGGCGGGGCTTGGCAACATCAGAGGGATCGTAGGCGCGGCCCTCGTCGTGGCGCTGGCCGAATCGCTCGTCGCCACGCTCGTCCCCAACGGTGACGCCCTGCGCAACGCCGTGTTCTTCGCGATCATCTTCATCGTCCTCGTCTACCGCTCCCGGAGGACGGTGTGAACGGCACTCCGGTCGACACCCCACCGGCCGCCGGAGCCCGTGCCGCCAACCGAGGCCCGCTGGCCCGCGACCTGGTGCTCGCAGTGGTGTTCGGGGTGATCCTGATCCTGCTGCCCACCGTGCTCAAGCAGTGGTTCGGCCAGGCCTCGGTCTCGTACCTCTCGATCGGTCTAAGGGGCCTGTCGCTCGCGATCCTCGCCCTCTCCTGGGACCTGGTGGCGCGCACCGGACAGCTGTCGCTGGCGCACGGCGCCTTCTACGGCGCGGGCGCCTACACGGCC
>DASVCK010000104.1:0-2537 GCA_036381675.1 Trueperaceae bacterium
TGGTCGACCGACGCCAGGACCGTGACTGGGCCGCGCGGGGTCGGCTGGCTCATGCCTTGGAACGGCACCACTGCATCGGCGGAGCCGTGTATGAAGAGCAGGGGCAGTGGCCCAAGCTCGCCGCACACGCTGGGCTGCCCGCCGAAGCCGGCCGCCCCTACGCTGGCGTAGGCGGCGAAGACGTCGTTGGCTGCACAAGCAAGTCGCTGCGCCATGAACCCGCCGTTGGAGAATCCAGCGACGTAGACGCGCCTTGCGTCTACCGCATGACGGGCAGCGATGTCGGCGACCAGCGCGCGGAGGAACGCGATGTCACTCGTCTCGTTCGTGTACCCCTCGATGCCTTCGACGTAGTTCCACTGCTGCTCGATCCCGCTGGGGTAAGCCACGATGAAACCATGCTGCTCGGCGACGGCGTCGAAGCCCGTCAGCATGGCCATACCCGGACCGGTCCCGCCTCGGCCGTGAAGGGCGATGACCAGCGGCGCGTTGCCCTCCAAGCCAGGTGGAGCGTAGAGGTAGTACTGACGCTGAACATCGTCGTGGACAAGCGTTAGGTCCTCGCCAGAGAGCAGGGGCGCCTGCGCACCGGCGAGCCCGACGAGCAGTAGCAGGCATGTGAGCACGAGCCGCAACACGATGGGCCATTCTCGTTCGCTGCGGGCTCGCTGCCTAGTCGTCCCAGAACCCCAGCTCACCGCGCCGGAACGAAGGGTCGACGCGCAGGGCGAACTCCTCCAGCCCGTCGAGGTCGGGCGGCTCGAGGTAGTAGCGGAAGTTCTCGAGGTAGCGCTGGACGATGCTCTCGGACAGGCCCAACCGCCTACTCTCCTCTTCAGCGACCTCGGCCAGCCTCCCGAGGCCGTACGTCCTGGCCGCCCGGAAGCGCGCCAACAGTTCGTCGGAGGGGCGCCTGTCAGCTCGCGACGCCCAGACGGCGAACGTGAACGGCAGGCGGGTGAGCCGGTACCAGGCCTCTCCCAGGTCCGTGACGTGGAGCCGTGGGTTCAGCGCGCTCAGCCCACTCGCGCCGCGGCCGGCCGGCCCTTCGGCCCGCGGCCGCAGGTGCCTCACCGCCTCGGTCAGGGCGGCGTCACCGATCAGCAGCGCGGCGTCCGAAGTCGCCAGCATCTCGTCGAGCGTGCCGGGCGTGGGCAGCAGGTCCGCCTCCATGCCGGATGCGGTCAGCAGCGATCGCAGCAGCTCCACGCTCGTCGCCGACTGTGGAGTGACCGCGACGCGCGCCCCGCCCAGCTCGTCCCAGGGGGAGAGGTGGAAGAGCATGACGCTGTAGACGGGCCCCAGGGTGGCGATCGAGAAGTCCGGCAGGGCGCGGTAGTGAGCGCGATGCCTCACGAACTCGACCGAGGACACGAGCGTCAGGTCGATCTCGCCCCTCCGGAGGGCTTCGTTGAGGGTGGTCGGCACGCCGCGCACGAACCGCGTGCCCGGGGCCTCCTCCAGGCCGAAGTGCAGCGGCGCCACGTTGGCGAACTCGACGATGCCCAGGACCTCGGTGCTGGGGTCACGCCAGTCGGCCGTGCGCGCCAACGGGGCCGGCGGCGCGTCGCTCAAGCGAAGACCCTGAGCTCGCGGTACAGCGCGTCGCGCAGCACTGGCACCCGGCCGGCCCCGCGTATCAGCCTTCGCAGCGCCTCTTCGTCCATGCCCTCCGCCGTCACGGCGCCGGAGGCGTGGGCGATCTTCTCGGCCTTGATCGTGCCGTCTATGTCCGACACGCCGGAAGAGAGCGACACCTGCGTGAGCTCCGGCGTGATCATGATCCAGTAGCCCTTGATATGCGGGAAGTTGTCGAGCATCAGCCTGGCGACGGCCAGGTTGCGCAGGTCGTCGACGCCCGTCGTGAACCGGGTGCCAAGCTCCTTGGCCAGCTGGTTGTTGTCAGGCTGGAAGGCCAGGGGCACGAACGATACGAAACCGCCGCTGGCGTCCTGCTGCTCACGGAGCCTGAGCATGTGGTCGAGGCGCTCTTCCAACGTCTCGATGTGACCGTAGAGCATGGTCGCGTTCGTGGGCAGGCCCAACTCGTGCGCGGTGGCGTGGATCTCCAGCCACTGGTCCGAGGTCACCTTGGCGCGGGCGATCTGCTTGCGGACGCGGTCGGCGAAGATCTCGGCACCGCCCCCTGGCAGCGCGACCAGACCGTGCTCCTTCAGTTGGGTCAGCACCTCGCGGTAAGTGAGGCGTGGCCTGGCGATACGCGTGAAGTGATGTATCTCGGCACCCGTCCAGGCCTTGACCTGCACGCCGGGGTAGCGCTCGGTGAGGCCCCGTACCAGGTCGAGGTAGTACTGCCATTCCCGCTTCGGGTGGTGGCCGGACGATATGTGTATCTCGGTGAGGTCCGGGTGGTAGTAGCGGTCGACGAACTCCCACACCTGCGGCAGGTCGTAGTCCCAGACGCCGTCCTCGCCGAACTTCCGCTGGAAGCCGCAGAACGTGCACCCCACGTAGCAGATGTTCGTCTGCGACAGGCGCAGCGAGTGGACGTAGTACGCCTTGTCGCCTACCTTCTC
>DASVCK010000105.1:0-2767 GCA_036381675.1 Trueperaceae bacterium
TCAGCATCGAAGGCGCCGAGCCGTTCGAGATCACCGTGCACTTCGACGCCGGCAGCCCGAGCACCCGACGATCACGGCCGACGGGACTCGGCATGCACGCCGTGCGCTTGGAGGCGCAGGAGCTGGCCCGCCACGCCGAGGTCACGTTCGAAGCGAGCGACATGGAGCCGGCCAGCATCTCCGGCGCAGTAGCGCTCGCCGCCCCGCGCGATACCGTCGCCGCGGGCACCTAGTCCCCCTTACACGCTGGCGGAGGCAGCGGGCGACCGGTCGAAGCTCACGGTCAGCGGCACGCCGCCCTTGAGCGTCTGGTAGACGACGCAGTAGCGCTCGGTCAACTCGACCAGACGGGCGAGCTTCTCGTCCGGCGCCGGCGAGTCGATGGCGAAGTGCAGGCCGATGTCGACGAAGCCGACCGGCGACGCCTTGTCCACGGCCAGGGTGCCGCGGAAGTCCAGACGTCCCTCGGCGCTGACCGTTCCGGACACGACTTCGACCTCGATGGCTGTGGCGACCGACTTCATGGTCACACCGGCGCAAGCCACCAGCGCCTCGAGCAACATGTCGCCCGAGCAGGCCAGGACCCCGTCACCGCCGGTGGCCGGGTGGAGGCCGGCCTCTACCAGCGCTCGTCCGGTCTGGACGCTGCAAGCTATGCCCTCCGAAAGGCTGCCCTGCGCGCGGAGCGTGACCATGGCCGCTTCGGGCACATCCCTGTACCTCTGCTTGAGAGGAGCCTGCAGCGCCCGCAGCGCCTCGGAGTCGAGCTTCACGGCGGTGAGACTCTAGCACGGCCCCCGTACCCTGGCCTCGCACTCAGTGGTGAACGCGCGCCGCGCTGCGGGGAGCCTGCCACGGTTCGGGGCCGCAGCCAGACCCGAAGTGATCTACCGCTCCTGCAGGCTGACCATCACCCGGCCGTCGCGCTGGAACGCCGTGAAGAGCTGGATCTTCTTGACGGCCGGCAGCGTCGGGCGACCTGTCTGGAGGTCGAAGGTGGCACCGTGATGCACGCACCGGATCTTGCCTGGCAGCATCTCACCGTCGCTCAAGGGGTAGCGCTGATGAGTGCACTGGTCGGGCAGGGCGTAGAACTCACCCTCCTGCTTGATGAGGACGATCTCCGTGCCCGCCACGACAAGGGGCGTGATGCTGTCCTCGGCGTAGGCGCCCACGGGCCCGCAATCGAACACGCCCTCCCCCGCCTCCGGCACCTCGACGGGTTCCGGGGCGGGGGCGGCGAACATGTCCGGGTTGGCGTCTGTCGTCATGCGAGCGGCTCGATGATGAGGCCGTGAGGACGCGGCGCTCGCGCCGGGCTCACAGCTTCTCTTTGACGCCCGGCACGCCCAGCTTGGCCTGCACGACACGCTCCACGTACTCGGCGACCTTGGGCAACGTGACGCGGCTCATGACCTCGTAGAGGAAGCCTGTCACGAGCAGGTGCTCGGCCACCTCGGGCGCGAGCCCCCTGCTCATCAGGTAGAACCGCTGATCCTCCGGCACTGGGCCCGTGGTGGAGCCGTGCGAGCATTTGACGTCGTTCGCAGCGATCTCGAGCTGCGGGATGGACACGGCCTGCGACTCGCGATCCAGGAGCAGGTTGCGGTTCGTTTGATAAGCGTCCGTCTTCTGCGCGCCGGGGTCGACGACGATGATGCCCGAGTAGACGACGTTGCTGGCGTCGCGGACCGCGCCCTTGAAGAGCACGTCCGAGAAGGCGCGCGGCGACGCGTGGTGCTGCACCGTGTACTGGTTGACGTGCTGCCCCTCGTCGGCGAAGTACAGGCCCAGCATCTCGCTCTCGGCGCCTGGTCCGGTGAGCTCGCTCTCGATCTCGACGCGGCCGGCGTCGCCGCCCAGGCTCACCGTCAAGGACTCGAGCCGGGCGTCGCGTCCCACGTCGGCGCGCTGCTTGTGGAGGTGCACGACGTTGCGGCTCCAGTTCTGCAGGCTGACGTAGCGCAGCTTGGCGCCGTCCTTGAGGACGATCTCGGTGGCGGCGTCGTAGAACAACCGGTCGTCGAACGGCTCGCTGGTGAACTCGTCGATGAACGTCAGCTTGGCGTTGACGTCCACGACGATCAGCGTGCGCCCCGCTCCGATGCCGCCGCGGTCTGCCGTCGTGAACGTGCCCAGCGGCAGCTCGACCTCGACGTCCTTGGGAACGTACACGAACGTGCCGTTGGTCCACAGCGCCGAGTTGAGGGCCGTGTACTTGGTCTGGGTGGCGTTCACGGTCGTGAACAGGTGGGCGCGCACCAGGTCCTCGTGCTCGCGCACGGCCGTGCGCAGGTCCGTGAACACCAGCCCCGCCTCGCGTAGCTTGGCCTGGCGGTCGACGACCTTGCCGTTCTTGATGACCATGATGCCCTCGGCGTCGGAGTCGCCGGCGCGCATCGTGATGCGCTCAGGCACCACGTCGCTCAAGGGGCCGTCAACCAGGTTCAGCCCGCCCATCGTGAAGCGCTTCAGCTCGCTGTAGCGCCACTGCTCGTCACGCGCCGTGGGGAACGGTGTCGCCTCGTACGTCCGGAAGGCGGCCCTGCGCTCGTCCGCCAGCCAGGCCGGCTCGTCGAAGCGCGCGATGATCTCCTCCACGGCGGCCGCGCTGACCGCCGGGTTTCCTACGAGCGCCTGCATCAGCCGACGCTCCCTTCCATCTCCAGCTCGATGAGGCGGTTGAGCTCCACCGCGTACTCGAGCGGCAGCTCCTTGGCGACAGGGTCGAGGAAGCCGCGGACGATGAGCGCCATGGCCTCGTCCT
>DASVCK010000106.1:0-4933 GCA_036381675.1 Trueperaceae bacterium
TACGACTCGGAAGACCCGGAGTCGCTGTACCAGGTGTTCCAGGCGCTCGCCGAGACGGTCGCCGGCGCGGCCTCCAAGCGACCTCCCGGGCCCGTGTGGGCCGCGGACCTGGTGGGCGGCGGGCAGGGCAGGGTCAAGAACTGAAGATCGCGGGCCCGCGCCGAGCGCCCGGTGGTTAGCATCGGCACATGGACACACGGGAAGCGGGACTCACGGGCAGCGCTTATGACCGCGTAGCCACGCGGCCGGCGGAGGCGACGCCGCCGCCGGTGCTTGAGGTGGCGTCGGGCGACATCACACGGTGGGCCGGGGACGCGGTCGTCGTGAACCTGTTCGAAGGCGTCACGGCACCCGGAGGCGCCACGGGCGCCGTCGACCGGGCCTTGGACGGCGAACTGAGCGAGCTGATCGAGGCGGGCGACGTCTCGGGGAGAGCCGGCCAGGTGTCCGTGCTGTGGTCGCGTGGCCGGCTGGGCGCCAAGCGCGTGATCGTGGTGGGCCTGGGGCCGCGCGAGGCGTTCGACGCCGAGGGGGCGCGGCGAGCCTCGGCCGCCGCCGTGAAGAGGGCGAACGAGCTGGGCGCGAGGGACGTGGCCACGATCGCCCATGGCGCGGGGATCGGCGGGCTGGTGCCGCTGGACGCGGGTCGGGCCACCCTCGAGGGCGCGGGGTTGGCTCTGTACGACTTCCGCGGCTGGAAGAGCACGTCGGGCGAGGGCAGGCGCAAGGTCGCCGGGGTGACGCTGCTGGAGGCCGACGCGACGAAGCTGCCGACGTTCGAGGAGGCCGCGCGCTGGGCGCGGGCCGCCGTGCGTGGCGCTTACCTGGCGCGCGACCTCGTCAACACGCCCGCCAACGTGGCGACGCCGGCGTTCCTCGCCGAGGCGGCACGGGGGCTCGCCGGCGCGACCCTGAAGGTCCGCGCCGAGGACGAGAGCTGGGCTGCCGCCGAGGGTATGGGCGCGCTGCTGGCCGTCGCCAAGGGCTCCGTGAACCCTCCTCGGTTCATCGTCATGGAGCACGACCGTGGGGTGAACGGAGCGCCGACGCTGGTGCTCGTTGGCAAGGGCGTCACCTTCGACACCGGCGGCTTCTCTCTCAAGACGCGGGACGGCATGGTGCACATGAAGGGCGACATGGCGGGCGCCGCCGCGGTGATCGGCACCATGGCAGCCGTCTCCGAGCTCGACCTGCCCATCCGGGTCGTCGGCATCTGCCCCTGCGTCGAGAACATGGCCGACGCCAACGCCTACCGCCCCTCTGACGTGCTGGTGGCCCGGGGCGGTACCAGCATCGAGGTCATCAGCACGGACGCCGAGGGCAGGCTCGCCCTGGCCGACGCGCTGTCGTACGCGGCTACCTTCGAGCCGACGGCGGTCATCGACATAGCGACGCTCACCGGCTCGAGCATCGTGGCGCTGGGGGCCGGAGTGAGCGCATCACTCTTCGCGAACGACGATGCGCTGGCGGCGCGTGTGGAGGCCGCCAGCGGCTCGACAGGCGAGCGCGTGTGGCGCATGCCTCTGTTCGACGAGTACCGCAGGACGATCGAGAGCCAGGTCGCCGACATGAAGAACTCGGGCGGGGCGCGCGGCGGCGTGGGCACCGCCGCCGTGTTCCTCGAGCGGTTCGTGAGCTACCCGTGGGCCCACCTCGACATGGCGGGCCTTGAGCATGTCGAGAAGCCGGGGCCGCGGCACTACCTCCAGCCCGGCGCCAGCGGCTACGGGGTGCGGCTGCTCCTCGAACTGGTTCGGTCGTGGGAAAGCAGAGAACGGTCCCCCGACGGTCCTACCATGTAGCGTTGGTAGAGCGGACGGAGGTCCAACGTGGAAGGTCAACGCAGAACCGAGACCGCCATACTCGCGGGCGGCTGCTTCTGGTGCCTGGAAGCCGTGTTCGTCGAACTCGACGGGGTGAAAAGCGTCAAGTCGGGTTACATCGGCGGGAACCGACCGAACCCGACGTACGAGCAGGTCTGCACCGGTGCCACGGGTCATGCCGAGGCCGTGCGCGTCGAGTACGACCCCGGGGTTATCACCTACGACGACCTGCTCGACGTCTTCTTCGGCATCCACGACCCTACGACCCTGAACCGTCAGGGTCACGACGTGGGTACGCAGTACCGCTCTGCGATCTTCCCGCTGGACGAGGACCAGGAGCGCCGGGCGCGCGCGGCCATCGAGCGCGTCCAGAGGCAGGGCATCTTCGACGCCCCGCTTGTCACGAAGATCGAGACGGCCAACGACTTCTACCCGGCCGAGGGGTACCACGACGACTACTTCGCCAGGAACCCCAACCAGCCCTACTGCATGGCGGTCATCGCGCCCAAGGTCGCGAAGTTCCGCAAGCAGCACCTCGAGAGGCTGAGGCGCCCCCAGCCGCAGGCTTAGGTAGCGACTTGCCTAGCGCTGCCTGACCAGATGGATGAGCTGGCCCTCGAGGTCGACCTTGTCCACCTTCCAGCCCGCCGAGATCCATGCCAGCGCCTGGGAGTGTGACTCTGTGTTCGCCCACCAGGCCCTGTGGTCGTACGCCGACTGTGGTAACTGAGCGCCCATTATCGTTGCGATCTCATCGAAGCTGAGCTCGTAGGTCTTCTTGTCCTTGGCGACGCCCTTCAGGTGCTCGTGCAGTGGGGCGTAACGGCTCGAGCTGGCCAGCTTGAGCCCCTCGGGGCGACGCCGGCGCCGTCCACGACGCGAGGCGGCGTCCTCCTGCTCGGCCGACTCACCGCCCATCCAGTTGCCGACCAAGCGGTAGAACTCGGCCACCCGCTCCTCGGGGATGAGTACCAGAACCTCTGTAAGCGCCATGCCTGTCTCCCGTCGCCCCCATTACTGGTTTCAGATTGTAACGCGTTGTGCGACGGTGCGGTAGGTATCGCCGGTAGTACCAAAGCGAACCTAGGCGAATATCCCTTACATGCACAGGCAGCCACGGCCCCGGTCAAGGGCTGTGGCTGCCTGGCGATCACGGCCCGACGGGCCGGACGTACGAACGCGCGCCTTACGCGCCTACCGTTTCGGTCTCGATGGTGCGCACGGCCTCGGCGCCCTCGGCACCGTTGATGGCGATCTTCCTGGCCATCGCCTCGGGTGCCTTCGGCATCTTCAGCGTCAGTACGCCCTGCTCCACCGAGGCTTCGATGGCATCAGCGTCGATACCGCTCGGGACCGTAACGGTGCGGCTGAAGTCGCCACGGAGCATGCCGCGGAGCCAGTAACGCCGGCCTTCGACATCGTCGTCCTGCAACGTGCCGCGGATCGTGACCTGCCGGCCCTCGATGCTGATGTCGAGGTCCTCGGTACGAACGCCCGGCACGGCCATCTGCAGCACCACGGCCTCATCGGTCTCGAACAGGTCGATGGGCTGGTAGACGCCAACGCTGCCGCGGCTCAACTCGCTGAGCGGCTGGAACAGCTGCTCGACCTCCTGGAAGAGGTCACCGAACGACGTGTTGGGCGACCAGCGCACGGTGCGCGGCCTGCTGAACCTGGTCAGAGTCATCTGATACCTCCTTAGTACTGGTGTGGTGTCGCTCGGGGTGGTAACCGGAGCCTGCCCGGCCACCGGACCCCCGCTGCTTCTATTATGAAACCTGAGCGTCCTACTGTCAAGTTTGCTTACGACTTAGGCAACAGCGAACTTGCGGCTTCGCATCACGCCAAGGCCGGGGCGCGACACGCGGGACTACCTGCCGTCGGGCGAACCGCATTCGAGCACCACGGCCCGCCCAGGACGGGCGGCCCGACCGCGTCCAACCGTCGACGGACGCTCGGATGAGCGGACTAGCGAAGCAGCTGAGCTATCAGGATAGAGGCCACGCCCACGACAGCCAGGAGCGCGAGCGCCCGGGCGACGTAGTGGATCCGCTCGCGGCCCAACAGCCACTCGAACAGGTAATCGTGGCCGCCCTCGTCGCCGAGGTTGCGGGCGAGGATCGTCAACGGGCAGGCGCGACCGAACGAGGCGTACACCAAGGCCTCTACGCCGATCATGGCCAGCGAGAGCACGGTGAAGACGTTCCTGGTGCCCGTGACGGCGCAGTAGACGAGGTAGAGAGATGCCGAGGCCATGGTCAGCACAGCGAGGCTGTGACCTGCCTTCACGACGACGCGCCAGAACGTCGTCAGTGGGCCGGCCTCGGGGCGAGGCAGCAACCGGTGCGCGAGCGCGAACCCGCGTCCCCGGCCCAGGGGCGGCACGTGATCGCCCACGGGATGCGGCTCCGTGACGGTCACGGCGGAGGTGGCCTCGTTGGACGGCTTCATCGGCCGCCAAGGATAGCAGTTATCTTCTCCGGGTGAGCCTCAGCCATTCCGCTCGCGCAGCCCGCCTCGAGGTCGACGGCATCACGGTCGAGGTCGTCAGGAAGCGCGTTAAGCACGTGAACCTCAAGGTGTACCCACCCGACGGCCAGGTGCGGGTCAGCGCGCCTCTGAGGATGTCGGACAGGCTCGTGGCGGACGCCGTGAGGGAACGCATCGGCTGGATACACAGGCACCGCGCCAGGTTCGCTGCCGTACCGCTCCCCGACCGCCTCGAGTACCTCTCGGGCGAAACCGTCTCGGTCCTCGGCACGCCTCACACCCTGTGGTTCGCGGTGCACGCACCCGAAGCGGGCCGGGTTCGGCTCGACTCGACAGACGCCGCGGACCTACCTGGCGTGAGGGTCGCCCCTCCCCAGCTGACCCTCCTCGTGCCGGCCCACGCCGGCGTGGCGGAACGCCGCAAGGCGCTCGAGGCGCGGCTGCGGCAGATCGCCAAGCAGCGCTTCACCGAGGAGGCTGAGCGCTGGTCGCTCACGATGGGAGTTCAGGCTCCCACCGTGCTCGTCCGCCGCATGCGCTCACGCTGGGGCACCTGCCACGTGAGGGCTGGAAAGGTCTACCTGAACCTGGCTCTGATCACCAGGCCGCAGGAGTGCCTG
>DASVCK010000107.1:0-5300 GCA_036381675.1 Trueperaceae bacterium
CGAGCTGACCGGCGTGGTCAGGGGCATCCAGATCGCGATGACGGCGACGTTCGACGAGGATGGCGGCTCGTTCGAGCTGACGCAGGCCGGCCAGACCGCGACCTTCGAACTGGCGTCAGAAGAGCCCTTGTACGTGCTCGACAACAACTTCCTGGACGGCTTCCAGGTGATCGCCTACGAGGCTCTGCGGAGAGGCGAGCCCATCGATGTGGCCGCCGTCGTGCCGCAGAGCGGGGCGCTCGGACGGGTCACTGCCCAGCTGCGCTCCGAGCCGGAGCCGGTGAACGCCGGGGACGCGACCGTGCAGGCCTTTGGCCTCGACATCGTGCTGACGGTGGGCCCACAGGCGATAGAGGCCGTGGCGTGGCTCGACGCCGACGGGACGATAGTCGCCCTGGACCAGCCTGCGGGCAACATCCGCTTTCTCAAGGTGAGCACAGGCGGCGCCGCGCCCGAGGACGAGGAGCCGGCGACCGAAGCCACCGAGACGGCCAGTGAGCTTCTCGAACGCACCGCCACCTGCGTCGAGACGATGGGCGTCAACGTCGACTCGACGGGCGCGAACCTCTACGGTCTGCTCTCGCTGCCCGTGGACAGGCCAAAGGAGGGTGCGCCCACGTTGGTCCTCCTGCCCGGCAGCGGCCCCACCGACGTAGCGGGCAACTCGCTGCCGCTGGTCACCAACTCGGGTTATGAGCAGCTCGCCAACCTCCTGGGCTGCCAGGGGTACGGGGTCCTGCGCGTCGCCAAGCTGGGCATCCCGCCCTCGACCGGCGACGCCAACGCCGTGACCCTACAGACCTACGCCCAGAACACCGCCGACTGGTTCGCTCTGCTGGCGGAGACGGACGGCGTGGACGCCAACCGGCTAGGCGTGATCGGGCACTCGGAGGGCGGGCTCATAGCCCTGTACGCCGTGGCCAACGGCTACATCGAGCCCGACGTCGTCGTGCTTCTAGCCACCGCGGGCAGGCCGCTCGGCGCGCTCCTCAGGGAGCAGGTCATCGCCTCGGCCGAGCGCGGTGGGCTCGATGAGGCGGCCGTCGCGGTGTACGCCGCAGACGTGGACGAGCTGCTGGACGCGGTCCGCGAGTCCGAGGGGCCAGCGCTCGAGATCACGGGTGGCCTCGAGGACAACCAGCTCGCGCCGGCCTTCGCGGCTGCGGCCGGCCTGCTCCGCAGCGAGATCGACGTGGATCCCCTCGAGCTGGCGCAGAAGGTGACGGTGCCGACGATCGTCGTGCAGGGCCTCAAGGACGTCCAGGTCAGACAGGTGGACGGCAGACTGCTGGCGAACGCCCTGCCCAACGTGCTCCACCTCGAGCTACCCGACCTCACGCACACCCTGGTCGAGACCCGTCTCCCCGCCGAGGCGATGCTGTTGCCTGCCGGCGACGCGGTCATCTCCGAGACCATGGTGAGGTCTCTCGCCACCTTCCTGCACGGCACCCTGAGGCTCGCTAGGTAGGGCCACGGAGATGCCAGAGCGCAAGCGCTTCCTGCTACGCATGCACCCTAGGCTCTACGAGGCCATGGAGAAGTGGGCCGCGGACGAGTTGAGGAGCGTGAACGCTCAGATGGAGTACCTGCTCACCGAGGCGGCCAAGCGTGCTGGCCGCCTCGGCCCTTCCGGTCCGGCCGAAGAACACGCCGGGGATCCGGGCTCTGACGACGTGTAGCTGGCTCCGGCCGGCGACCGGCGCCGCAGAAGGGGGCTATACTGCTCACGACCCAAAACCTGGGAAGGCTCGACCGGAGGTCTGGATGAGACGTCGTGATTTCCTCAAGAAGGCCGGTGTCGTAGCGGCAAGCGCCAGCCTGTCACCGCTCATGTTCGCGCGGGCGCAGGGAGCTCAGGTCTACAGGTGGGGGATGCCGACGTCCTGGCCTACCTCGCTCGACAACCTGTACGGCGGCGCCATCAACCTGGCGAACTACTTGCGCGAGATGACCGACGGTCAGATCGACATCGAGGTGTTCCCCGCCGGCGCGCAGATCGGCGCCCTAGAGGTCTTCGATGCCGTGGCCAGCGGCGCGTTCGAGGTGGGCCACACGGCGTCGTACTACTACATCGGGAAGGACCCTGCGCACGCGTTCTTCACCGCCGTGCCGTTCGGCATGACGGCCCCGCAGATCACGTCCTGGGTGCACTCCGGCGGCGGCCAGGAGCTATGGGACGAGCTGAACGCCCCCAACAACATGATGGCCCTGCTCGCCGGCAACACCGGCATGCAGATGGCCGGCTGGTTCAACGTCGAGATCAACTCCCCCGACGACCTGCGCGGCATCTCGTTCCGCACGGCCGGCCTGGGCGGCCAGGTGTACGCCGACGTAGGCGTCAACGTCCAGACGCTGCCTGGCGGTGAGATCTTCCTGGCGCTCGAGCGCGGCGCGATCGACGCCGCCGAGTGGGTGGGCCCGCACGACGACGAGACCCTGGGCCTGAACAACGCAGCTCGCTACTACTACGGTCCGGGTTGGGCGGAGCCGGGGGCGGCCCTGTGCACGTACATCAACCTCGACGCTTGGAACTCGCTGACCCCCGACCTGCAGCGGGCCTTCCACGTCGCCGCCAAGGCAGCGAACTCCCAGATGTACTCCGACTACCTCGCCAAGGACCCGGCCGCGTTCCAGCGGATGATCGCCGCAGGCACGGAGCCGCGCGTGTTCTCCAACGAGATCCTGCAGACCTTCAGGGAGAGCTGGACGCGCATCGACGGCGGCCTGCGCAGCAGCAACGCCGCCTACGCCCGCATCGCCGAGTCCGCCGACGCATTCCTAGCCGGCGTCAGGCCGTTCGATCAGCGCAACGAGCACGCGTACGAGGCCTTCACCTACAGCTGAGCTCTCAGCACGCGACAGTTGTTCCGGAGCGCCCGGCGAAGTTCTCGCCGGGCGCTCCCGCGTCATGCCGCGATGGGAGCCGTGACCGTTGTCCAGGTCGCGACTCTCATAGGGTTCTAACTTTGGGGCAGCGGATCGCCGCGGCGTGCAGCCTGGTCTATCCACCGGCGCACAGGAAACCGGTGGCAGGCAGCGCCAAGGCCCCAAGGGGGAACGATGTACCGACTTCTCAAGACCTCTTCGCTTCTTGCCGCGTTCATGCTCATCGCCGTCTTGGCCGGCTGCACGAGCCCGCACAGCGGTCCGACCGTCCTGCACCCGGTGGTGCTCCACCTGGCCGAGGACGGCGGGATCTCTACCCAAGGCGTGCCGACAGGTCCCGGCGGGCTCAGCGCCGTGGCGGAGCTCAGCGTCACCGTGCTGGACTCGAACGGCGACGTGGTGACGTTCGACGCGGCCAACGCCTACGACCCGTCCGGATCGTTCGACACCCTGGTATCGCCCGCAGCCGAGTCCGTCACCGTGCTGCTGCCGGCGGGTCGGTACCGCTTCCTCACGTTCGGATCGGACTCGACCGGCGAGCTGCTCGCCTACGGAGAGACAGTGGCCACCGTGAGTCACGCCGCGACGAGCGTGGCGCTGGAGGTGCATACGCTCCTCGGTTCCGCCGCGCTCATCGAGGAGGGGCTCAGGCTGTACGTGGTCGCGGGCGAGGTCATCGACCTGTACCTTCGCGTCCTCACGACACACGGCTCCTACGACGTGCCGCTAGCTGACTTCGACGTGAAGTACGTGCTCGATCCCGAGCTGGGCCACGTGACGGGCAGCGACCTGGGAGCCCGCGTCTTCGTATCGCCCGCTCCGCAGGCCGACGAGTTCGTGATCAAGGCGGTCATCAAGGGCTGGCGCCTGGTGGACGGCGTACCCACGGAGCATCAGAAGGTCATCGCCACATACGAGCGGCCCTTCGCACACTCGGCGGGGATCTCCCTTGACATCCTTCCGCCCGCGCTCGCGTTCACGCCGTCCTCTCCGCTCCCGGTGGGCGTCGCCTCGAGCCTGGGCGGCACGGCGATGGACGACGTCGGCGTGGCGCGCGTCCAGGTCTACGAAGGGCCGGTGCTGCTGGCCAGCACCAACGCTGAAGAGATCGCAGACGGAGCGTCGCCCATCGCCTTCCTCGACCCCGTCACCGGAGCCTGGACCTTCCAGTGGACGCCGCTTACAGCAGGAGCGTTCCGGCTCACGGCCGTGGCCATCGACACCAGCGGCAACGAGTCGAGGGTCACCCGGGAAGTGGCGGTGGAAGCCGCGGCGCCGCCCCCGTCGATCGGCGGTCTCACTCAGCTCTCGAGCCCGGAGCCCTTCGATGAGGAGGCCGGCAACTGCGCCGCCACCGAGCTGAGCCTGCCGGGCCAGGGCCTGCAGGCCGTGGGCGCTGGGCTGCAGGCGGTAGGCGCCGTCGGCGGCTTGTTCGTGGGCGACCCCGTTGACTTCGAAGGCTCCACGGTCACGCCCGAGAGACTCGTTCAGGACCTGTGGCAGGTCATCGGCGAGCCCAGCTATCACGACCGCGTAGCGATCGTGATCGTCGACGACTTCGGTGGCACCTACCAGCTTCCTGCGACGCTCTTGTCCGGCGCGGCCGTCTCGGAAAGCCAACTGCAGGCGTGGGCCGACTCCGGCGAGCTGGCGCACGGCGCGCTGGTGCTGCAACACATGCTCCGCATGCTCACCGAGATGGGCTTCGTCAACGGGTCAGACACCACGAACCACACGACCGGGGAGCCCATCTACATCAGGTGGACTGACGACGGCGGCAAGCTCGTGGTCCAGACCGTCGACACGCACGGCCGCGACACCGACGAGATCGTGTCGGTGCTGCGTGCCTCCATCCTCGACCTGGCGACCACAGAGGGTCACGAGTTCAGGCGCTTCGTCGTGAACATGAGCTTCGCCGTCGTGCCCTGCGCGGTTGCGGCCGACCTCGGTGCCAGCTCGGTCGCTACGTTCGAGGAGTACGTCAGCGCGCTGCGCACGCTGAACGGCATCGGCGCGCAGTACGAGGACGAGCTCACGGAGCTGCTCACGGCACCGCTCGGCGCCGGCGATGATCCGCTGCTCGCGTACCTGAATTGCCCGCTGCCCGTGGCGGGCCAGAGCCGCTGCGACGGCTGGACGTACTCGAATGGCTCCGCCGTGGACGCGATCGTCAACGTCGCGGCGGCGGGCAACCTCGGTCACGACTTCCCGCTCTACCCGTCGGCCTGGCCAACGGTTATCAGCACCAGCTCGCTCGACGTCGTCGGCGACGGCGTGTACTCGGTGGCGCGCTCAAGCTTCGCCAACAGCGGCGAGGTGGCCGCGCCCGGAGCCCTCTACGAGCTCGTCTCGACGCCGGACCAGGTCGTGGCGTACGCCGGCACCTCGTTCTCGGCTCCGGTCGTCACGCTCTT
>DASVCK010000108.1:0-5050 GCA_036381675.1 Trueperaceae bacterium
GGGCTGCGGGGTGGGTGCCGCCGACGCTCGAGGAGTACATAGGCGGCCAGTACAGCGGAGCGAAAGCCCACCTTCGGCCCACATTCGAAAGACTCAGAGAGGTGATGGAAGCGCTGGGGACCGACGTGAGCGTGGAGGGCCGGTCCACCTACACCCCGTTCGTACGCAGCAGGCAGTTCGCGGCCGTGGCCGCTGCCACCAAGTCACGCGTGGACCTGGGGCTTAGGTTCAGGGAGGCGCCCGTGTCGGCGATCCTGGCTGAGTCGAATGGGCCGGGCCAGGCGACCCACAAGGTCGAGCTGACTGCCGTGGAGGACGTGACGGAAGAGGTTCAGCGCCTCGTGGCCGCCGCCTACGAGCAGAACTGAGTCAATGACCGGCCGCCGGCGCTAGGCTCGCTGGTCCCACCAATCGAGTACGCGCATCGCCCGCAGGGTGTTCCACCGGCTCGGCCTGCCGTCACCCTCGTCCATGACGAAGTGGACCTTGCCAGGGTGGGTGTTCTCCAGGAGCCAACGACCGTCCGGCTGTCGCTTGCACTCGACGAGGTCGATGGCTTCCTGGGCCCGCAGGTCCCTGTCGGCACCGGCCTTCCTCAGGTAGTCGAGGCCCCTCAGCACGTCGTAGTGCCACCTCGGCGGGTAGGAGAACTGGGTCCACTCGTCCCGGACGACCTCCCAGGTGGAACGGCGTCTGAACATGCGTCTCTCCAGCAGGTACTCCTGGGCGCGCAGCCGCGCCCCAGTGACCTCCGGGACATCGCCCTCCGCGCGCTCGTACTCGAGGAGGCCGTCGAGGACCTCGATGGTCGTGTGGAAGGAGGAGCGCACCGAACCCCTCTCCGCCTCGCAGTTCCACCCGCCGTCCTCGAGCTGCTCGCTCAGCAGCCTGTCGACGATCCCGTCGACGTCCGCGCCGAAGTACGCCCCCAGGGCGACCGTCTTGCCGTTTATGCACGGCTCCACCTCGCCGGCGAAGTAGTCCTGGCCGTCATGATCCCACTTGACGTTGTCCCGCACCAGGCCCACGGCGCGCCTGACCCGGTCGTGCGAGGGATCCGCTCCCATGTCCCGCAGCAGGACCAGCGTGTGCGTCGTCGACGTCCATTCCGGGCGCAGCGAGCCCACGCTGTTCCACATCCAGTCCAGCGCCCGCCCGTACTTGGCGGCCCGCTCGTCCGACACGCCGGGGTCGTGCGACTCCCACTCGGCCAGCACAGAGGGCTCGATGCCAAGGAACGAGCCCAGATCCTCCAGTGAGACGCCCTGTAACTCGCGGAGCAGCCGCCGGGTGGGGGCGTCCGGCAGCCCAGCCGGTTTCCCGCCCTCGGGCAGGGCGTCCCTCCCCCACCGCCCCGAGGCGTCCTGGAGGGCCAGCAGCCTGGCACCCCAGCCCTCGTTCGCCACTCTCGCGCGCTCTGCCATGACGCTCCCCTCGGGCTCTGCGAGCAGGTCCCGCTTCACCTGCCAGCGGATCGCGGGGTCCGAGTCGAGCAACCAATCAAGGACGGTCATGGTGGAACCTCCGATGCCAGCCAAGATGCCGCGAAACCAGGACAGTGGCTGTCAGGTTCAGGTGGCGCTAGGATGTCGCACCTTGGTTCTTAGGCCGCTCGCTCGAAGGTGCGCGGCGTCGGAGGTGCCTGATGAGTACCCAGGTGACCGCGGAGCTGCTCCAAGCCTTCCTTGACGCGTTCAACCGGCACGATCTCGACGCCATCATGGAGTTCTTCGCCGCCGATTGTGTCTTCTACATGCCGCGCGGCGCGGCTCCCCGTGGCGATCGCTACGAGGGCAAGGCGGCCGTGAGGGCTGGGCTCGCGACGCGGTTCGAGGGCATCCCCGACGTCCACTATGGCGACGACAAGCACTGGGTAGGCACGAGCTTCGGCGTCTCCGAATGGACGTTGACGGGCACGACGAAGACTGGAACGCGGCTGGAGGTGCGCGGGGTGGACCTCCTCGAGTTCGAGGCCGGCAAGGTCGTGCGCAAGGACTCCTTCTGGAAGATCCTCGAGTGATCGGATGACCGGCGGCCGCGGGCTCGAACACGGCCCCTACGTCGGCTGTATAGGCTGTGACGATGAACGCCGCTGACCTGATCGAGCAACGCATCGCCTCCCTGTCCGACTGGCGCGGCGAGGCGCTGGAGCGAGTCAGGCGGCTCATCCACGAAGCGGACCCAGAGGTCGTCGAGGAGGTCAAGTGGATCAAGCCGACGAACCCTTTGGGCGTACCCACCTGGTCGCATGGCGGGCTCATCTGCACCGGTGAGGTCTACAAGGACAAGATCAAGCTGACGTTCGCGAAGGGCGCCTCGCTGCTCGACCCGGCGGGCCTGTTCAACGCCAGCCTGGACGCCGGCACGCGGCGAGCCATCGACATCAAGGCGGGCGACCAGCCGGACGCTGACGCCTTCAAAGACCTGATCAGGGCCGCCGTGGAGCAGAACGTTCAGACGGGCGGCAGCGGCGGCCGGACAGGCCGCTCCGGAGGACGCTAGGAGGAAGCATGAACGTCCGCGTAGACGCTCAGCGGCTCATCGGAGCATGGTCAGGCCACAACAAGCTGTGGCTGGGTCCGGACGAGCCGGTAAGGGAATCACCCACCGCCGCCACCGTCAGCGCTGCGGCGGGCGGGAGGTTCCTGGTGATCACCTACACCTGGTCCGACCGCGACCAGCCCCACGACGGCGTCCTGATCGTCCGGGTCGACGACGAGCCCAGCCCGGTCGACATGGTGTGGGTGGACTCCTTCCACACCATGGGGCAGTTCATGCGCTTCGAGGGCAGGTCATCGGGAGACGGCAGCATCCAGGGGACCACCAAGTGGTCACCGGGCAGCGGCCCTGACTGGGGATGGCGTATCGCGCTCTCTAGCTCCGGCCCGAACGACCTCCTCGTCAGCATGTTCATCGAGACCCCGGATGGTGAGGAAGCGCCGGCCGTGGAGTCGCGCTACGCGCGCATCCCTGCCTGAGCTCCAACGGGTGATATATGGTCTAGGGCACCGCTTAGCGACGGGTGTCCTCTCGTGGGCGCGCCCCACAGCCTTCCCCACCGTCAGTCACTGGGAGTTCGTGTCTCATGGACGAGGGTCTGTCAGTCAACGAAGTCGCGGCACCCGCGGTCCTGTGGCTGGGCGAGCCGGCGTGCCATGACGCGGCCCTGGTGGGCGGCAAGGCCGCGCAGCTCAGCCGACTGGCGAGCCATCACCCCGTCCCTAACGCTTTCTGCATAACCACTTCCGCCTACGCCGGGTATCGGCTGGGTGACGCGATGCCCGCCGAGGTGGCGGACGAAGTCGTCCAGGCTTACGAAAGCCTCTCGCGACGTGAGGGCCAAGGTAGTGGGGCGAAGGAACCCCTGTCCGTCGCCGTGAGGTCCTCGGCCGTAGGTGAGGACGGCGTCGCGGCCTCGTTCGCCGGTCAACACGCGACCCATCTGAATGTCCGAGGTCCTGACGCCCTGCTGGGCGCCGTAGAAGACGTGTGGCGCTCCACCCTCACAGACAGCGCGCTGGCCTACCGCCGCGACAAGGGCATGGCTGCGGCGCCGGTCGCCGTGGCGGTACTGGTACAGAGGCTAGTCGCTTGTGACGTCTCTGGCGTCGTGTTCAGCATCGACCCGGTCGCCATGGACGAGAGGCGGGTAGTGGTGAGCGCCAGCTGGGGCCTGGGCGAGAGCCTGATGGGCGGCTCGATCAATCCGGATAGGTGGGTCATCGACAAGGAGAGCCTGGGTGTGGTGGAACAGACGGTCGGCGACAAGGAGATGATGACGATCGCGCGGGAGGCGGGCACCCGTGAGGTCAAGACGCCACAGTTCCTGCGGCAGCAGCAGAGCCTGACCGGCGACGAGGTCAGGCAGGTGGCAGCCCTCGCCGTCGAGCTGGAGCGGATGCTAGGTCAACCTGTCGACGTCGAGTTCGCCTTCGAGGGCGGGCGACCGCTCCTCTTGCAGTGCCGACCCGTCACGAGCCTCGACGCCGCCCCGCTCGAGGTGCGGCCATGACGCAGCCGTACCGGAGCTCCGACGCATCCGTCCCGGACGGCCGGGCACCCGGCGTCGCGCTGCCGTCGCATCTCCCTGTGCCTTGGACCGACCCTGAGGATGCCAACCGCTTCTTCGAGCGGGACCTGACACACTTCCCTGGCCAGTTGTCGACACTCGATGCCGACTTCGTCTACCACTGCGTCAACCACGGCATGGCCATGGCGGTTCGGAACAGGTCGGTCCCGGTTCGCAGCGAGATGCGCCGCTTCTGGACCCACATCTACTCGATGGACGTCTTCTACTGCGAGCCGCAAGACCTCCAGAAGATCTGGAACTCGGCGACCCGCGAGGCGTTCGGCCCCATCCTGGCGGACCTGGAACACTACTGGCAGGAGACGTGGCTGCCTGAGATTAGGGCGAGCCAGAGGTTCTGGGAGGGTTTCGACCTCGAGCGGGCCACTGACGCAGCGCTGGCCGAGCACCTAGCCGAGTCCCTGAAGCGCATCCAGGACATCTGGGAGTTCCACTTCGAGATCGTCTACGCCGTCGGGCACGCGTGGAACATGTACTACGAGACGTACGGCGAGGTCTTCGAGGGAGCCACGCGGCTCGACGCGATGGCGCTGATCGAGGGCTTCGAGAGCTTCACCGCGGCGGCCGGCCGGTCAGTCTGGCGGCTGGCGGAGCTGGCCGCGGCAGTGCCCGGCGTGGTACCCGTGATCATGGGCAGCGAGCCGCGCGAGGCCCTGGTCCGCCTCCGCGACACGCCGGGAGCTGACGTTTTCCTGGCGGGCCTGGACGACTACCTGCAGGTCTATGGCCGCCGCACCACCAGCTTCAGCCTGAGCTCCAAGACGCTCGCCGAGGACCCCGCTCCCGTTCTCTCCCAAGTGAAGGACGCGCTCGCCAACCCCGAGGCGGATCCACGGCGCCATCAAGCGGCACGGGAGGAAGAACGGGAACGGGCGATCGCTGCGGCCCGGGCGGCCATCGAGCACTATCCCAGCCAGTTCCGCCAGGAGTTCGAGCACCGGCTGCGGCAAGCGCAGGTGGCGG
>DASVCK010000109.1:0-4813 GCA_036381675.1 Trueperaceae bacterium
CTGACACTGTTCTCCATGACGCCAGGGCTGACGACGTTGACGGTGAGCCCGTGGCGCGCCTCCACCTTGGCCAGCGCCTTCGAGTAGAGGATGACGCCAGTCTTGGCGATGCCGTAGGCCACGATGCCGGGCCGCGCCTTCATGAGCTGAGCGCCGGCGTAACCGATGTTGACGATCCTGCCGCCGCGCGGCGAGCCTCGCAGGTGGGGTACTGCTTGCTGGCAGGTGTAGAACGTCGAGTTGAGGTTGCTGTCGAGCATGTAGCGCCAGGTGTCGCCCGTCAGCTCCGACAGCGGGCCGTGGTGGTAGTCGCCGACGTTGTTCACGAGCACGTCAAGGCGGCCGAACCGTGCGAGCGCCGCGTCGACGAGGCCGCGCGCCTCTGCCTCGACCGTGACGTCAGCCTTCAGGGCCGCGGCGTCCACGCCCAGCGCCTTGGCGTCCGCGGCAACCCGTTCGGCTTCCTCCGCGCTGCTGCGGTAGTGCGCCACGACGTCGAAGCCGTCCTGAGCGAGGCCAAGCAGCACCGCCCGGCCGACGCCCTTGGCGGACCCCGTCACCAGCGCCACCGGACGCCCTTGGCTCACGGCGTGGCCCGCCACCTTCGTCGGTGGAGTAGGTAGCGCACGCACAGCACGACGACAAGGTACACGCCCTGGGCGAGCACCAGCCATACGTAGGTGAACGGCCTGCCGGCCACCAGGCAGATGCCGAGCGCGAGGTGCTGGGTGCTCAGGCCCAGGTTGACCAGCGCCGCCGTGGATCCGATGCCCCACCAGGAGCGGCGTTCCTCCCCCGTTATCTCCTCGAGCGGTCTCTTTGCCGCGGACCGCAGCAGTTGGCGCTCCAACGCGCCCACGGCCCTGTCCTGCGGTGCGAGCAGCGACGTGTAGAGGCTGCGGACGGCCCGCAGCGCCAGCGAGTCCGACGCTCCCGGGCCCGGCGCCGGCGCGGAGGCCGTTGACCCGCCATGAGCCTCCCGGTACAGGCGCTCGGCGTTGAAGTCGTAGGACAGGACGAAGGTGAGGACGAGGAACGCCAAGGCCGCCACCAACGGGGGGCCGTGGAAGGCGAGCGCGACGAAGAGGCAGGCGCTCACGATGAAGTCGACGCCCGTGTCCAGGTACCGCCCCAACTCGGTCACGCGGCCGGTGACTCTGGCCAGCGCGCCGTCTAGGTTGTCCAGCACCGTGCGCAGCTGCAGCAGCACGGCGGCCGCGACCCAGGCGCCCGGCGCCGACGTCGCGGCCAGGACCGCCGCCGCCACGCCCAGCACGCCGTGTGACACGACGACCTGCCACGGTTCCGCCCCCAGCCGGCGCAGGAGCCCCACGCCGGGCGCCACCAAGGGGTGAACCGCCCGCATCACCAACTCGTGGCGCGGCCGGGGCTTCACGCCGCTGACGTGAGACATAAGGCACAAGACTAGCGCGGTGGGGAACATTTCGCCCGCACAGGACGTCCCTCGCGACTATCATCTACGCGCACGGTCCCTGGGCGGAAGCGTCGAGGGACGACTCTGGCACGAAGGCGAGCGCCCTGGGAGGATGTCTGGTGGACCCCAAGTTCAAGCTGATCAGTTCGAACGACCACGACCTCTTCGAGCAGAGGCTCAGGGACTTCGTCGACTCTCTGAGCCGCGACGACGTGCTCGTCGACATCAAGTTCAGCACGGCGCCGCTCTCGGGCGGCGGCGTCGAGTTCAGCGCACTGATCCACTTCCAGGAGACGTCTTCGTGGGGCGATTCCTGAGCCGCCGAGGCGGCAGAGGAGCACCGGTGCGGGCGGTGATCCGTCGGCGCCGCGGCGTGGCGAGAGGTTAGACTCCGGCAGATGACGACGCTCGTGCTGGTCGTTGACGACGAGCCCGCCATGCTCAAGGTGAGCGAGATGACGCTCACTCAGGCCGGCTTCAACGTGCTCACCATGGACGACCCGGTGGAGGCCCTGGGCGAGATCCGCGAGGGCCTGCGGCCCGACGTGATCGTCTCGGACGTCTCCATGCCGCAGCTTGACGGCTTCGCGTTCTACGAGAAGGTGCGCGAGATACCTGAGCTGCGCAGCGTGCCTTTCCTGTTCCTCACGGCGCTCGAGGACCGCCGCTCCATGCGCCGCGGCATGACGCTGGGCGCCGACGACTACCTGACCAAGCCGGTGCAGAAGGACGAGCTGATGGAGGCCGTCAGGGTGCGGCTGCGGCGCATCGAGGAGCTGAGGCGCCCGCTGGAGGGTGTCGTCAGCGCCCGCGGCTTCGGGCCGCCCATGGTCACCAGGCAGGGCGAACGGCTGGACTGGGACTCCCTCAAGGCGCTCGAGCTGCTCTTCTACCTGCTGGAGCACCGCGCGGGCGTCGCCACCTTCGAGGTCGCGGAGGCGTTGTGGCCCGGGAAGACCGAGTCCAAGGCCTCGTCGAGCTTCCACACCACCCTCTATAGGCTACGCAAGGTCATGGGGGGCGAGCTGGTGGAGTCGGCCAACCGGCGCTACTACCTCAAGGACAGCTTCAGCATCGATTACGACGTCGACACCTACCGCAAGCTCACCGCCAAGGCTCGCGAGAGCGGGCAGATCTCCGACCACATGGCGGCCGCCAAGCTCTACGGCGGCCATTTCATGGTGGGGTTCGAGTCGGACTGGGTGGACACGATCAGGCAGAACCTGCAGTCGGAGCACCTCTCGCTCCTGCAGTCGGCGGCGGAGCTGGCGCTGGACGGCAACGACCTGACGCGCGCCACCAGCATCTTCCAGGCCATGACCGAGCACGAGCCCTACAGCGAGATTGCCTGGGAGGGCCTGGCCGACGTCTGGGAGCGGCGCGGCGAGCGCGTGAAGGCGGAGAACGCGCGCGAGCGCTTCGAGCGCCTGATGATGGACGGTTGAGGGCCCGCGTATCTCCTGACCGCCAAAGTCACCTACCGTCAGCTAAGGAGTCGGACATGTTCGAGGTCGATCTGAGCGGGAAGAAGGGTCTGGTCATGGGCGTGGCCAACCAGCGTTCGCTGGGTTGGGCCATAGCGCAGCCGCTGGCGAAGGCCGGGGCCAGCCTGGCGTTCTCCTACCAGGCGGAGCGCCTGAGGCCCACGCTCGAGAAGCTCACGGCCGACCTGCCAGGCGCGCTGCTGCTCGAGGCCGACGTCGGCGACGACATCGCTCTCGACAGGACGTTCGAGCAGGTGGGCGACGAGCTGGGCAGCCTCGACTACCTGGTCCACTCGATCGGCTTCGCGCCGCCGGCGACCTTCGAGCGGCCGTTCCTCGAGACCACTCGCGCCGACTGGCAGACGGCGATGGACGTCTCGGCGTACTCGCTGGTCGCGGTCGCGCAGCGGGCCGCCAAGCTCATGCGGCCAGGCGGCAGCATCCTGACCCTCACCTACCTGGCGGCGGAGCGAGTGGTGCCGCACTACAACATGATGGGCGTCGCCAAGGCCGCTCTGGAGGCCAGCGTGCGCTACCTGGCGTACGACCTGGGCCCCCAGGGGATCAGGGTCAACGCCGTCAGCGCCGGTGCCGTGCGCACGATCGCCGCCCGTTCGATCCAGGGCTTCGGCGACATGTACTCCCACGCCGGCTCGCTCTCCATGCTCAAGAGGAACATCACGGCCGAGGAGGTGGGCGCCATGGGCTTCGCCTTGCTCACCGAGGAGCTCGGCGGCGGCGTGACCGGCGAGACCATCTACGTCGACGCCGGCTTTCACGCGATAGGCATGTTCCTGCCCCGCGACGATTCGTAGACTCTCGCGCTATGCTCCGGCGCATGCCGGTTCATCTGGTGCTCGAGGGTGCCTGCGTCCGATGGCCTTGGCGCGCGAGTGGAGCGCGCCGAGCTTGATACGCGGCGGCGCTCCGGCCCTTGGGGGTCCGGGCGCCATTCACATAGGCCCTACCTGAGTACCGAACGGAGACCGGGGTATGCCCGACAGCACGCCGGACGTACTGACGCCAGCACAGCCAGACACCAGCAACGAGACCTCACACCGCTCACGTAGCGGCTCCGAGCAGCGGGACCACGAGCGGCGACCTGCGCCGCGGACCGTCCCCGTGTTCCGTGAGCTGCTGGCCGACCTGGAGACGCCCCTCACCGCCTACCTGAAGGTCGCGGGCCACCCCTCGTTCCTGCTCGAAAGCGTGGAGCAGGGCGAGCGCGTGGCCCGCTACTCGTTCATCGGCACGGGCGAACGCATGCGGGTGAGCGCGCGCGGCCACGAGGTGACGGTCGTGAAGGGCGGCGAGACCCGTTCCTTCCAGGCCGAGGACCCGCTGCGGGTCCTGTGGGAGTCGGTGGTGAGGGAGTGCGCGCCCGCACCCGACCTGCCGCCGCTGTGGGCGGGGGCGGTTGGCTACGCGAGCTACGACCTCGTCAGGGCCTACGAGAGGCTCCCCGACGCGAACCCGGACGAGCTGGGCGTGCCCGACATGCTGTTCATCGAGCCCGAGCTCATCGTCGTCTTCGATCACCTCAAGCGCAGGCTGTACATCGTCGCCCCCGCGGTGGAGGGCGACGAGGCCGACGCGGAGCGGGCGCAGGCTGCCGTCGACGCGGCGTACCAGCGCCTGCGCGGGCCACTGCCCGGTGTGCCCGGCGACAGGGCGGGCCGCGCGACCGAGTTCACCACGAACATGGACGAGGCCGCCTTCCAGGCGGCCGTGCGCAGGGCGGTCGAGTACATCCACGCCGGCGACGTCTTCCAGGTGGTGCCCAGCCTGCGGCAGTCCGCCGAGCTGGGCGTCCATCCGTTCGCCGTCTACCGTGCTCTGCGTACCGTCAACCCCAGCCCCTACCTGGGCTACCTCGACCTCGGACCGGTGGCGC
>DASVCK010000110.1:0-5711 GCA_036381675.1 Trueperaceae bacterium
CGAGCTGCCGCGCACCGGTGGCGCGTTGACACCCGCCGAAGGGCGCGCATAGACTCGGCCCCATGAGAAGCCCCGTGGCTTCCAGCTTTTTCGCCTTGTAGGCGCGGACCTTCAAGGTCACGCGCTCGGACACCACTGCCAGCGAAGGCGGTGGTGTTCTCTTTGAGGGAAGAGGGACGTGTGGAAGACGCCGCCGGAGGGCAGGAGCTGGGTCTGGACCTGGAGCGCGAGCTGAGCGCGATCCGCTCGGCGCCCGATCAGGCCGCCCTGCAGGAGACGAGGGTGAGGCTCCTCGGCAAGAAGGGGCTCGTAACCGCGCGCCTCAGGGAGCTCGGGGCGTTGGAGCCCGAGGAAAGGCGTGCGCGGGGTCAGGAGATCAACGCGCTCAAGCAGGCTATCTCGACCGCGCTGGACGAGCGGCAGGCGGAGCTGGAGCGCCAGGCGGTCGCCCAGCAGTTGAGCGCCGAGTCGCTGGACGTGACGCTGCCCGGCACGCGGCGACCCGGGGGCGGCCTCCACCTGCTGACGTTGGTTACTAACCGTCTGCTGGACGTGTTCACGTCACTCGGCTACGAGGTCGTGACCGGGCCGGAGCTGGAGACGGACCACTACAACTTCGGCAGCCTCAACTTCCCGCCCGAGCACCCCGCGCGCGACACGCAGGACACCTTCTGGACCACCGACGGGCGCCTGCTCAGGACGCATACGAGCCCCATGCAGGTGCGGTACATGGAGACCCACGAGCCGCCATTCAAGGTCGTGGTGCCCGGCAAGGTGTTCCGCAACGAAGCGGTGGACACGACACACGAGGCGCAGTTCAACCAGCTCGAGGCGCTGGTCGTGGGCGAGCGGATCACGATGGCAGACCTGCGCGGCGCCATCGAGGAGATGGCGCGGGCGCTGATGGGCGAGAGCACCAGGACGCGGCTGCTCCCCACCTACTTCCCCTTCGTCGAGCCGGGCGCCGAGTTCGCGATCTGGTGGACCAACCCGCGTACTGGCCAGGAGGAGTGGCTCGAGCTGGGCGGCTGCGGCATGGTGCACCCGAAGGTCTTCGAGGCGGTGGGCTACGAGGGCGTGACCGGGTTCGCGTTCGGCTTCGGCATCGAGCGCCTGGCCATGGTGCCGTACGGCGTGCCGGACATCAGGTACTTCTACCAGGGCGACATGCGGGTGCTCCGTCAGTTCAGGGGCCGGCTGTGAGCGCAACAGAACCCGGCGCCGGAGCGGTCGTGAGGCCGTGAGGGTACCCGTCTCGTGGCTGCAAGCGTTCTTCGACGAAGAGCTGCCCGAGCTCGGTGAGCTCACCGACCTTCTCTCCGGCCTCGGGCTGTCGGTCGAGACCGTCCACCACCTGCCCGCGGCTCCCGAGGGCGTGCTGGTGGCCCAGGTCGAGCAGGTCGAGGCGATCCCCGGCACCTCGCTCAAGCGCGCGGAGGTCTCCTATCCCGGCGCGACGGTCCAGGTCGTGTGCGGCGCTCCGAACGTGGCTGCCGGCATGCTGAGCGCGCTGGCCAGGCCGGGTGCCAGTCTGCCTGGGGCGCCCGGCGAGATCGGGGTGCGCACGATCCAGGGCGTGGAGAGCGACGGGATGTTGGCCAGCCCGCGCGAGCTCGGGCTCTACGACTCCGCGGCCGGCCTGATCACCTTCGGGTCCGACGTGACGCCGGGAGCCCCGTTGGCGGAGCTGTGGCCGGCCGAGACCGTGATCGAGCTGGAGCTCACCCCGAACCGCGCGGACGCCTTCTCGGTGCTGGGCGTCGCGCGGGACCTGGCGGCGAAGCTGGGTTGGAAGGTCAGGCATCCCGCTGCCGGGCTGGAGCTGGGTGATCCCACCCAGGACGACGGTCTTAGCCTGGACGTTCAGGACGAGCAGGGATCGCCGCGGTTCACGTTGCGCCGCATCGACGGCGTGCGGGTCGCGCCCAGCCCTGTGTGGCTCCAGCGCCGCCTGGCCGGACTGGGTCTGCGGCCCCGGAACAACGTCGTCGACGTGACCAACTACGTGACCTTCGAGCTGGGTCAGCCGTCCCACGCCTACGACGTCCGCGCGCTCACCGACGGGACCGTGCAGGTGAGGCGGGCCAGGGAGGGCGAGAGGCTCGAGCTCCTCAACGAGGAGTCGGTCGAGTTGAGCGCCGAGGACCTCGTCATCGCCACACCGGGCGCAGACGGCGCTCAGAGCGCCGCGATCGGCCTCGCCGGAGTCATGGGCGGCCGGCACGACAGCGTCAGGGCCGACACCACGGCGGTGGCGTTGGAGGTCGCGCTCTTCGACCCTGTCACGGTGCGACGTTCCGCCAAGCGCCACAAGCTAGTCACCGACGCCCGCACCCGTTTCGAGCGCGGCGTCGACCCGAACCTCCAGCCCCTCGCGTCCGCCAGGGCCGCCTACCTGATCGCCGAGGTCTCCGGCGGGACCGTCCACCCCGGGATCACGGCCACCGGTCGCGACGTCACCCGCCCGACCGTCGCCTTCCGTCCCTCGCGCGTCGCGTTCCTGATGGGCTTCGACGTGGAGCGGGACCGGCAACAGACGTACCTGGAGCGGCTGGGTTGCGTGGTCGACGAGGAGGGATCTGACGACTGGCGCGTCACCCCCCCGAGCTGGCGATACGACATCAGCATCGAGGAGGACCTCGTCGAGGAGGTCGCGCGTGTCCACGGCTACGAGCACATCGGCTCCTCGGTGCCTGCCATGCGCTTCGTACCCCCGGCGACGGATCCCACGCACCGTCTGCTCAGGCAGCGTCTGGCCGCCATCGGCTTCCAGGAGACCATCACCTACGTCTTCACCGGCGAGTCAGAGCTGGCCCGCTCACGGGCGCCCCAGGCGGTCTCGCGCATCGAGAACCCGCAGGGCGCCGACAGGGCCGTACTACGCACGTCGCTGCTGACCGGCCTGCTGGGCGCCGAGGTGGCGAACAGGGGCGAGGAGGCGCTGGCTCTCTTCGAGGTGGGACGCGTGTTCCTGGAGCGCGAGGAGGAGCGGCTGGGGCTGCTCATGCGCGGCCCGAGTGCGGTGGGGGTATGGCGCGACGACCTGCCGGGTGATTTCTACGCCTTCAAGGGCCGCCTGGAGGAGCTGGCCGGGCTCTCGGGCGTCGCCCTGGAGCTGGCGCCTCACGGCCACGACCAGCTCCACCCCGGTGTCAGCGCGAACGTGATCTGGCAGGGCGAGGCGGCCGGCCTCGCCGGGCGGTTGCACCCCGAGATCGAGGCGGCCTACGAGCTGCCTGCGACGTACTACGCGGAGCTCACCCTGCCGCTCGGCGAGCGCCGCGTCAGGTTCGAGGAGTTCAGCCGTCAGCCACACGCCGAGCGCGACCTGGCGGTCATCGCGCCGCAGGAGGTCACCTACGCCAGTCTCCGGGCCCTGTGCGCCGAAGCGGCGGGCGACAGACTGGTCTCACTGGAGCCGTTCGACGTCTACTCGGGTTCGCAGCTATCCCCGGGTATGCGCAGCGTGGCGCTCCGCTTCCGCTTCCGGGCAGGGGACAGGGCGCTGACCGATACCGAGGTGGACGCGGCTATGGTGAATGTCATCAGCGCTGTCAGGAACGCTGGATACGATATCCGGGCGTGATCACCTGGGTCGACGTCATCTTGGTCCTCGTCCTCGCGACCTTCGTCGCAGCTGGAGCCCACCGCAAGCTGATCGGCTTCTTCGTAGGCGCCGGCGGCGTGCTGGTGGTGCGGCCGCTACTGGGGGTAGGTCAGGGCAACCCGTGGCTGGCCGCCGCCCTGGGGCTGGCCCTGGGCGTGGCCCTCGGCCTGCTGGGCAGGCGGCTGTACAACCCGGGCCGAGGTGCCGAGTGGCCGTTCCAGGTGTTGGGTGGCATAGGCGGTGGGGCCCTCGGCCTGGCGCTGCTAGTCGCGCTGATCACGTCGCTGCCGCTGCAGCGCAACCCCGCCAACACCACGGAGATCTTCTACCCGCCCCGGAACCTGCCAGGCAGCATCACGACCACGCTGCAGTCCTCACCGCTCATCACGTTGGGCAGGACTATCCTGTTCTATCCACTGCTCCCGCAGGAGCAGTACTCGGCAGCGGAGCGGAGCGCATACGGCGCCCTGCACACGTGGCTGGTCGTCGGCGAGCCCTGGAACCAGCAGTAGGGGTTGTCCGGCGGGATACAGCGCGACGGACGCGCAGGCTAGGAGGTGCGAGCGCCTAGAACAGCGGGACCACGAGGTAGCGCAAGCCCAACCGGCTCTTCGTTTAAGCGGAAGCGGTTGGTGACGAGGTGGAGGGCCGCCGGGCCCGTGCTCCAGAAGCGAGGAGCGGGCGCCGGTGGGCAGCCGGAGAAAGTCCTTCCGGTGAAAGCGCGAGAGTAAGTCTGCGGGCCCCTCCTGAGCAGCACCCCCTCACTCGTGAACGGTCCGGGGTGAACTGAACTGACGACAGACTCCGGCGTGCGCGGCTTACGTGCGCAAGCCGGGCGCAAGGACTTGTCCGCGCGGCCCGAGGCAGCCGCCAGACGAGCGAGACGAGACTAACGAACCACCACTAGCGCTTCCCCGAGAGGACGTTCCCATGTGTGGAATCGTCGGTTACGTAGGCGGCAGGCAAGCCGCCGACGTCATCCTGGACGGCCTGAGCCGTCTCGAGTACAGAGGCTACGACTCAGCCGGGCTGGTCGTGGCCGACCCCGCGTCACCGGTGAGGCGGCTGTCGGCGGTCAAGCGGGCCGGCAAGCTGCAGACGCTCAAGGACGCTGTCGCCAGCGACCTGCCGGTAGGCGGCCTCGGGCTCGGGCACACGCGGTGGGCGACGCACGGCAAGCCCAACGACGTCAACGCCCACCCTCACCTCTCCGAGGACGGCCGCATGGCGGTCATCCACAACGGCATCATCGAGAACTACGTCGAGCTGAAGCGGCGCCTGACGGCGTCCGGCCACGTCTTCGCCTCCGACACTGACACCGAGGTCCTCGTGCACCTCATAGAGGAGAAGTACGCGGTGCTGGGCGAGCTGCCCGCAGCGGTGAGGGCCGCGCTGGCGGAGGTGGACGGCGCCTACGCGCTCGTCGTCACCCATGTCGACCACGACCTCATCGTGGCCGCCCGCAACACGAGCCCGCTCGTGATCGGCCTCGGCGAGTCCGAGACCTACCTCGCCAGCGACGTGCCGGCCCTGCTGCCCTACACCCGTGAGGTGATCTACCTGCTCGACGGCGACGTGGGCGTCCTCACGGCCGACGAGGTGCTGATCACCGACCTGATGGGCGAACCGGTGGAGCGCCCCACGGCCACCATCGACTGGGACGCCGAGGCTGCCGAGAAGGGCGGCTACGAGCACTACATGCTCAAGGAGATCTACGAGCAGCCGACCTCGTTGCAGAACACGCTGTTCGGGCGGTTCACCGGCGACGGCATGGGCGTCGACCTGGGCCTCGGCCTAGACCCTCTAGGCATCGACCGAGTGATCGTCACCGCCGCTGGCACCGCCTCGTACGCTGGCATGGTCGGTGAGGCGCTGCTGGGTCAGCTGGCGCGGCTGCCCGCCACCACTGTCGTCGCCAGCGAGTTCCGGTACTCGCAGCCGGTGGTGGACCAGCGCACGCTGTGTGTCGCCGTGTCGCAGTCAGGCGAGACGATCGACACGCTCGAGGCCATGCGCGAGGCCAAGAGGCGGGGTGCGCGCACGCTGGCCATCCTGAACGTCAAGGGCTCCACGCTCTCGCGCGAGGCCGACGACGTCCTGTACA
>DASVCK010000111.1:0-6070 GCA_036381675.1 Trueperaceae bacterium
CCTCAGGTTCACGTCGCAGGAGATGAGGCAGCCGCCGCTTGCCGCGACCTCTATGGCTGCCGCCGTCGCGGAGCGCGCTGGCTCACGGGCCAGGCAGACCGACCCGAAGTGGAGGGCGCGTGTGCCGGTCGTTGCCACCAACTCGGACACGGCTTCCACCGCGTGTTCCTGCGTCAGGTGGTCGTGGGCGGGGTCGTCGCCGTAGAACATGAAGTCTCCCTCGCCCTGATCACCCAGCCCGACGAACGCCACCGCGGTCTGCCGCTGCACCCGCCTCACGAACGTCGTGTCGACGCCGGCCTCACGCAGGACGCGCTCCAGCCAGGCGCCGAACGGGTCATCTCCGACGGCGGCCGCGACGGCTGCGCCGGCTCCCAGGCGCGACGCGGCCACTGCCACGTTGGCGGGCGCGCCGCCCGCGGCCCTGACGAAGGTATCGGCCTCCGCCAAGCCCGCTGCGGTTGTCCCTGGCACCATGTCGACCAGCAGCTCACCGAGACAGAGGAGCTCCGTTGCCGGGCGCGGGGTGACCACGGGCTCACGATACGTTCGACGGCACATGGCAGCGGTGCCCGCCGGGGTCGGATACCGTACCGATGCGCGGCTGGGACCGTGTTAGAACGGGTGCGACATGGCGCCGAACGGCCCTTCCGAGATGCCTCAGGGCACACAAGACCCCGAACCGCCACGACCTTTCGCCAGCGCGAGCCTCGATTACGTCGAGGAGCTCTACCTCAGGTACCTGGAGGACCCAGAGGACCTGCCGGAGGACTGGCGCGACTACTTCGACGCGCTGGGGCCGTCGGGCGCCTCTGGTCGACATCTGGCCCCGACGTTCACGCCCCGGAGCCTCTTCAACCCGCAGGCCGCGACGGACGACCAACTGTCCCAGGCCGGCGCCGCGGCGGCCGTGCTGCAACAGAAGCTCGACCGCCTGGTGCGCAACTACCGCGTGCGCGGGCACCGGCTGGCGCAGTTGAGCCCGCTCGGTCAGGAGCCGTTCGCGGCCCCCGAGCTGGAGCCGGAGTTCTACGGCCTCTCCGAAGCCGACATGGACGCCCCCGTCCTAGGCAACGTGCTGCCCGGCGCGACGACGGTACGCGATGTCATAGACGGCCTCAAGGAGACGTACACCCGCAGCATCGGCGCGCAGTTCATGCACATCGACAGGCTGGAGATGCGGGTGTGGCTGCAGCGCCGCATGGAGACGACGCGGAACCGGCTGCAGCTATCGCGCGAGGACCAGTTGCGCATCCTCACGAAGCTGACCGACGCCACGATCTTCGAGGAGTTCATCCAGCGCAAGTACGTGGGCGCCAAGACGTTCTCGCTCGAGGGCGGCGAGACCCTCATCCCGCTCCTGGACCTGGCCATCGAGAAGGCCGCCGACCAGGGCGTCGTCGAGGTCGTGCTCGGCATGGCACACCGCGGCCGCCTCAACGTGCTCGCCAACGTCATGGGCAAGGACCCGTCGAGCATCTTCCGCGAGTTCGAGGACAAGGACCCCGAGAACTACATGGGTCGGGGCGACGTCAAGTACCACCTCGGCTACTCGAGCGACGTGCGCACGTCCTCCGGCAAGGACATCCACCTGTCCTTGGCGTTCAACCCCTCCCACCTGGAGTACGTGAACCCTGTCGTGCTCGGCCGGACACGCGCCAAGCAGGACCGCAAGCGCGACCTCGACCGCGAGAAGGTCCTGCCCATCCTCATCCACGGGGACGCGGCCTTCAGCGGCCAGGGGATCGTCCAGGAGACGCTCAACATGAGCGGCCTCGAGGGCTACCGGGTTGGCGGCGCCCTGCACGTCATCGTCAACAACCAGATCGGCTTCACAACAGGCCCCCGACAGGGCCGCAGCACCACGTACGCGAGTGACGTCGCGAAGATGCTGCAGAGCCCCATCTTCCACGTCAACGGGGAGGACCCTGAAGCCGTGGCGCAGGTCATCGAGCTGGCCATGGACTTCCGCCACCGCTACAAGCGCGACGTCGTGGTGGACATGTACTGCTACCGGCGCCTGGGCCACAACGAGACGGACGAGCCCGCCTTCACGCAGCCCGTCATGTACGGCAAGGTGCGCAAGCGCAGCTCGGTCAGGGAGGCCTACCGGGACACGCTCCTGTCGCTTGGCGAGGTGACCCTCAACGAGGCCGAGCAGATCGCGGAGGAGCGCAAGCAGCGCCTCGAGTCTCATCTTTCCGAGGCGCGCAAGGAAGACTTCAAGCTCATCTACTCCACGCTGCAGGGCACGTGGGCCGACTTCGTGGGCGGCTCGGACGCTGCCGTGGCGGACGTGGACACGGCGGTCTCGGAGGAGGACGCCCGGCGCCTGCTCGAGCAGCTGACGCACGTACCCAAGGAGTTCAACCTCAACCGGAAGCTGAAGCGAGGACTCGACGCCCGCCTGGAGATGGCGCGGGGCGATGCGCCCCTCGACTGGGCGGCCGGCGAGGCGCTGGCCTTCGCCAGCCTCGTAGCCGGCGGTTTCCGCGTACGCCTGTCCGGCCAGGACAGCGAGCGCGGCACCTTCAGCCACCGGCACGCGGTCTTCCACGACTCGCTGGACGGTCACGAGCACGTGCCGCTCGCCGAGATCGCAGCCGAGCACGGCGGGGTGTTCGACGTTCACAACAGCCCGCTGTCCGAGGCGGGTGTCCTCGGCTTCGAGTACGGCTACAGCGTCGACACGCCGGACGGCCTGGTCATGTGGGAGGCGCAGTTCGGCGACTTCGCGAACGGCGCTCAGGTGATCATCGACCAGTTCCTCTCGAGCGCCGAGGAGAAGTGGAACAGGCTCTCTGGCCTCACGCTTCTGCTGCCCCACGGCTTCGAAGGGCAAGGCCCCGAGCACTCCAGCGCGAGGCTGGAGCGGTTCCTGCAACTCTGCGCCGAGGACAACATGCAGGTCGTTTATCCCACGACGCCGGCGCAGTACTTCCACATGCTCAGGCGCCAGGTGTTGCGGAAGATCCGCAAGCCTCTCGTCGTCATGACGCCTAAGAGCCTCCTGCGCCACCCGCAGGCCGTGAGCGGGCTGGACGAGTTCACTGCCGGTGGTTTCCAGCGGGTCATCCCGGACGCCACCGTCGAGCCCGGCGGCGTCAGGAAGGTCCTCATGACGAGCGGCAAGCTCTACTACGAGCTTGCGGCTGCGCGCGACGAGCGCGGCGCTTCCGACGTCGCGATCGTGCGGCTCGAGCAGCTGTACCCCCTCCGCAACGACGAGGTGGCGGCGGCGCTCGCCCCCTACCCCGCGACAGCGCCAGTTACCTGGGTCCAGGAGGAGCCTGCCAACATGGGGGCCTGGTGGCACCTGCGAGTACGATGGGGCAACGAGGTAGCCGGCCGCGCGTTCAGCGGAGTGTCGCGGCCGGAGTCCGCGAGCCCCGCTACCGGCTCAGGGGCGGCGCATCGCATCGAGCAGAAGATGCTGGTGGACGAGGCCTTCGGCGAGTAGAGCGGCGATGAGCCGCCCGAGTCCGACGAACGCTCCCGCCAGAGGGAAGGTCGAACATGGCAACTGACGTCAAGGTGCCCGCGGCGGGCGAGTCGATCTCGGAGGTCATCATCGGGACCTGGCTGAAGGCCGTGGGCGACCCTGTCGCCGCCGACGAACCCATCGTCGAGGTCGAGACCGACAAGGCGACGCTCGAGGTACCCGCCCCGGCCGCCGGCGTGCTTATCGAGCAGGTGGCAGCCGAAGGCGACACCGTTGCGGTCGGCGACGTCATCGCGCGCGTCGATGAGGCTCAGGCTGGCGCGGCCGCCTCCCAAGGCGCCCAAGCCGCACAGCCGGCGACCGCCGAGCAGCCCGCTGCCGAGCCGAAGGCCGATCAGGCGCCCCCCGCCACGTCACCGTCGGGCACACCGCAGCAGGCGCCCACCGGTGGAGAGCCGGCCGCCGCACGGCGCGCACCCGCCTCGGCCGCCGGCGGCGCGACCACGGCGGTGGCGGAGCCGCCGCCGGACGCACAGAAGGCGACGAGCGTGATGCCCGCCGCCCAGCGCCTGCTCGACGAGCACGGCCTGTCCGCCTACGACGTGCCCGCGTCCGGGCCTAGCGGGCGTCTGCTGAAGGAGGACGTGCAGCGCTTCGTCGAGGAGCGTGAGCGCCAGGCCGCTCAGACGGCCGGGGCCGACTCCGCGGTGCCTACGGGCGCCCCGGCACCTGACGTCGCCAGGCAGGAGGAGCGGGTACGCATGAGCCCGCTGCGTCGCACCGTCGCGACGCGCCTGGTCGAGGCTCAGCGGAACGCCGCGCTGCTCACGACCTTCAACGAGATCGACATGACCGCGGTCATCGAGCTCCGCAAGGAGTACCGCGACACGTTCGAGAAGCGCTACGGCATCCGCCTCGGCTTCATGTCGTTCTTCGTCAAGGCCGTCATCGACGCGCTCAAGCTGATCCCCCAGCTGAACGCCGAGATCGACGGCGAGGAGATCGTCTACAAGAACTTCTACGACATCGGTGTGGCGGTCTCCGCGAAGAAGGGCCTGGTCGTGCCAGTGATCAGGAACGCAGACCGCCTGTCCTTCGCCGAGTTGGAGAAGGCCATCGCCGACTACGGGCAGCGGGCACAGGCCAACAAGCTCCTGCCCGACGAGCTGCAGGGCGGCACCTTCACGATCAGCAACGGCGGCGTCTTCGGGTCGCTCATGTCCACGCCCATAGTCAACCCGCCCCAGTCCGGGGTGCTGGGCATGCACGCCATACAGGAACGGCCCGTGGCCGTAGACGGGCAGGTCGTGATCCGGCCGATGATGTACGTCGCGCTCACTTACGACCACCGCATCGTCGACGGCCGCGAGGCAGTCACGTTCCTCAAGCGCATCAAGGAGGCCGTCGAGGCCCCCGCTCGCATGCTCCTGGAGGTCTGAGGTGGCGGGCGGCAAGGGGAAGCGCCACGACGTCGTGATCGTGGGTGCGGGTCCGGGCGGGTACGTCGCGGCGATCCGCGCGGCGCAGCTGGGCTTCGACGTCGGCATCGTCGAGAAGGAAGCGACCCTGGGAGGCACATGCGTCCGGGTAGGCTGCATCCCCTCCAAGGCGCTGCTCGAGTCGAGCTTCAACTACCAGGAAGCCAGGACCGGCTTCGCCGCCCACGGCGTCAAGACCCAGGTCGAGCTGGACCTGGCCGCCATGCAAGCCAGGCGCGAGAAGGTGGTCAAGCAGAACACCGACGGCGTCGCCTACTTGATGAAGAAGAACGGCGTCACCGTCTACCGCGGCACGGGCAAGCTGCTGCCCGACAGGCAGGTCGAGGTGTCCGGCGAAACGTCGACGACGCTGGCAGCGGATCATGTCGTGCTGGCGATGGGCTCGGTCGTCACCGACCTCAAGGGCGTGAAGGTGGACGGCAAGACCGTCGTCACGAGCACCGAGGCGCTCACGTTCGACAGCGTCCCCGCGCGACTGGTCGTGATCGGCGCGGGCTACATAGGCCTCGAACTGGGCTCCGTCTGGGCGCGCCTGGGCTCACAGGTGACGGTGCTCGAGTACCTCGACAGGATCCTGCCCGGCATGGACCTCGAGACGGCCAAGGAGGCACAGAAGGCGCTCAAGAAGCAGGGGCTCGAGTTCCGGCTGGGCGCCAGGGTGACGGGCGTCGAGGTGGTCAAGGGCGTCGCGCGCGTGCTGGTCGAGGGCGCCGAGCCCGTCGAGGCAGACAAGGTACTCGTCGCGGTGGGCCGTAGGCCCAACACCGCCGGCATGGGCCTTGAAGAGGCAGGTGTCGAGCTCGACGAGCGCGGCCGCGTGAGGGTGGGAGACGGGTTCGAGACCACCGCGCAGGGCGTGTACGCCATCGGCGACCTCATCCACGGGCCGATGCTGGCCCACAAGGCCGAGGACGACGGCGTGGCGCTCATGGAGCAGCTCACAGGCATCCCCACCAAGGTCCACTACCACCTCGTCCCAGGTGTCGCGTACACCGAGCCGGAGATCGCATCTGTCGGCGCCACAGAGGAGCAACTCAAGGAGGAGGGCACGCCCTACCGGAAGGGCGTGTTCCCGTTCAGCGCCAACGGCCGCGCCCGCGCTCTTGGCCACACAGACGGCAAGGTCAAG
>DASVCK010000112.1:0-21719 GCA_036381675.1 Trueperaceae bacterium
TTCGTGCTGAACTGCAACCAGGCCCGCGTGCCCATCGTCTTCCTGCACGACGTCAACGGCTTCATGGTCGGCAAGGACAGCGAGAGGGACGGGATAATCCGTCGGGGTGCCAAGCTGGTCAACGCCGTGTCCAACAGCGTCGTCCCACGCCTGAGCGTGATCATCGGCGGGTCGTACGGCGCCGGCCACTACGCCATGAGCGGCAAGGCGTTCGGGCCGCGCTTCATCTTCGCCCTGCCCAGCGCCCGTTACGCCGTGATGGGCGGTCAGCAGGCCGCCAGCACTCTGCTCGACATCCAGGCCGCCCAGCTGAAGAGGCAGGGCCAGACCGTCGACGACGAGGCGCTGGCCGAGCTACGCCGCGAGGTGTCCTCCAGCTACCAGGAGGCGCTCGACATCAGGTACGCGGCCGCCAGGCTCTGGGTCGACGAGATCGTGTCTCCCGACGAGCTCAGGACCGTCATGGTGCGCGCGCTGGAGGCCTGCGCCTTCGCCCCCGTCGAGGAAGACCTCAAGCTGGGCGTCTTCCAGGTGTAGCTTGAACCTGACCTTCCATAGCCCCGCTTTCCTCTGGCTCCTGGCTGCGCTGCCCGTCGTCGTGCTCCTGCACTACCTGCGCGCACGACGGCTGAGGCATGAGGTCTCCGCGCTGTTCCTCTGGGACAGGGCGACGCGCGCGGCCTCCCGCCGGCGCCGTATCAGGCCGTCGTGGCTGCTGTTCGTCCAGCTCCTCTTCACCGCGCTGGCGGCGTTCGCCCTCGCGAGGCCCGCTACCTTGTCCCGGCGCGCGCCCGACGTTGTCGTCGTCATCGACGCGTCGGCGTCGATGCGGTCCGCCGCCGCGGCTTCAGAGGTCGGAGACGACCGCCCCACGACGCGGCTGGATCGCGCGCGGGACGTCGCGCTGGAGCTGGGTCAGGGCGCCGGCAGGCTGGCGTTGGTGCGGGCGGGTACCGTGGCGCGGCTCCTCGTGCCGCTCGACGCCACGCCTAACGAGCGGCGTGAGGCGATCGCCGGGCTGGAGGCCGGCGACGCCTCGGCCGACATCGGCGGGGCGTTGGAACTGACCGGCGCGTTGCTGCCCGGAGCGGAAGTTCACGTCATAACCGACATGGACATGTCGCTGGGACGCCCGACCGTGCACGTGGTGGGCGAGCCCGTGACGAACGTGGGCATCAGTGCCCTGGAGATCGGCATCGGTCAGGTGTTCGTCGGCGTCGTCGCCAGCGGCCCCCAGCCGGCCCAGACTCGCGTGGTGCTCAGCCGGGACGGCGCCGAGCTCGCGTCGGCAGAGGTCCTGGTGCCCGCTGGCGGCGTGGGGAGCGCGACCTTCCCGCTGCCGGACCTGTCCGGCATCATCGAGGCGCGGCTCGCTGGACCGCCGGACGCCCTGGCGCTGGACGACGTGGCGTTCGTCGGCAGCCGGCCGCTGCAGGTCGTCACCGACGATACGCAAGGCGCCGTCACGCGCGCCCTTTCGGCGGTGCCGAACACCCAGGTCACCTACAGCCGCGGGGCTGCTCTGCTTGACGCCGAGGTCGTGGTGCTCACGGGCGGTGGCGCACCTTCTACTCCAGCGCCCTACGTCTCGTTCGCCGCGGCCTCGCCGGAGCCCGTCTACACGGTCATCCGTGACTTCGCCCGAGCCCACCCGCTGCTGCGGTTCGCCGATCTCTCGGACGTCGTCGTCGGCCTCGATCCCCAGCTCGAGCCCTGGCCGGAGGAGGAGGGTTGGCGCGTGCTGGCGCGCACGACGGACCTCACCCCCGTCATCAGGGTGCGGGAGTCGGGCGGACCGCTGGCGCTCGAGCTCGCGTTCAACCCGAGTCAGTCCGACCTGACGCTGCGGCCGGCGTTCCCAGCGCTCCTGGCCAACGTCGTCGGGGAGCTGCGGTCGACCACGAGGCTGCGACTGGGTGAGGCGGCGGGCGCGGCCGGCCCGTGGACGGAGCCGGGCGCCTACCTGGCGGAGGACGGCACGGCGACCCTGGCCTCTTTGCTCTCAGCCAACGAGTCGCGCCTGCCGATCTCGGGAGGGGAGGCCGTGCTCCGGGAGGGCGCCGCTACCCAGGCGGCGCCGGCAGCGACCGAGCCCTCGAGCCAGGAGGCCGCGGCCCCCACTGTCGCTCCTGCCGGCTCGGCCCCCACGACCGCCGCCGTCGTGCTGTGCGCGCTGGCGCTCGCAGCCCTGCTGGCCGAGTGGGTCCTGCGCCGCACGCGGTTCGCCGGCAGCTGAGAACACGGCCACGAGGCCGGTGCTGCCGGGCTGGTTAGACTGCCGGCGTGGCGAGAGTCGACCTGAGCCTGCCGCTGGTCGTGGCTCTAGTCCTTGGCATCGGCCTCGCGACCCTCAACAGCGCAGCGCCGGGCAGCGAGCTGAGCCGCCAGTTGGTGTTCCTCGCCGCCGGAGTGGTGTTGGCCGGCGTCGTGATGTGGGTCGGGAAGGTGCGGATCGTCAGGTTCACGCCGCACATCTACGTGCTGAGCGTGGCGGCCCTGGTACTGGTCCACCTGATAGGCACCGAGGTGAACAACGCCAAGTCGTGGCTCTACATAGGCCCGTTGCCCGGCTTCCAGCCCAGCGAGCTCGCGAAGTTGGCGCTGATCCTCGCGCTGGCTTCGGCCATGCACGAGCGACCCATACGCGGGCTCCTCGACTACCTCAGGCTGGGCGTGCTCTTCGGCGTGCCGGTGCTGCTCGTCTTCCAGGAGCCGGACTTCGGGTCGGCGCTCGTGATCGCGATGGTGGCCGTGGGGATGATCCTCGTGCGGGGCGTGCCCATCAGGCAGCTCATCGTCCTCGTGCTGGCGGTCGTGATCGCGACCCCGACGGTCCTGCTTCCCAGCCTGGCCGACTACCAGCGCGACCGCCTGCTGTCCTTCCTCGACCCGGAGGCCGACGCTCAGGGGTCCGGCTATCAGATCATCCAGGCCACGATCGCGGTGGGCTCGGGGGGACTCCTGGGCAAGGGTTACAAGCAGGGCACCCAAGGGCAGCTCAACTTCATCCCCGAGAAGCAGACAGACTTCATCTTTCCCGTGCTGGCCGAGGAGGGCGGGTTCGTCGCGTCCGTGACGCTGCTCCTGTTGTACGGCCTGCTCTTCTGGCGCCTGATCTCCATGGCGTCGGAGTGTCCCTTCGAGCGTGACCAGCTCATCATCGTCGGGGTCGTCGTGCTGATCGGCTTCCAGGTGCTGGTGAACATTGGGGTCACGTTGGGCCTCGCGCCCGTCACCGGGATCACGCTGCCGCTGGTCTCGTACGGCGGCACCAGCCTGATCTCGACGCTTCTGTGCCTGACCGTGGCGTTCACCGTGCACCGCGACCGCTACGCGGAGTGGTGAGCGGCTCTGGTAACCTCGACCGCATGAGCGACACGAGCCAGAGCGCCAGCGGCGCGCCGGGCCTGGACCCTGCCAGCGCCGACGGCAAGGGCGTCATGAGAGATCAAGTACTCGAGGCGCTCAAGGTCGTGCGCGACCCCGAGATCCCGGTGAACGTCGTCGACCTTGGGCTCGTCTACGAGGTCGGGATCGATGATGCCGGCAACGTGGGCATCGAGATGACGTTGACGAGCATGGGCTGCCCCGTCCAGGACCTCATCCAGGCCGACGCCGAGCTGGCCGTCATGAAGGTGGACGGCGTGAACTCCGTGACCGTGGACTTCGTGTGGTCACCGCCCTGGAGCCCGCAGAAGATGACTGAGGACGGCAAGCGCCAGATGCGCATGTTCGGCTTCAACATCTGAGCCATCTCCTCGCCCGCCTCCGCGGTCCGGGTCGAAAGCGGCTATCTTGCGCTGATGTTCCGCAGACAAGCGCGGCGCGCGGTCGGGCGCCGGGACGAGTGGGATAGGTTCGCAGGCGAGCTGGAGCTAGTGGTGGGCGACGACCTGGCGGGCAGGTTGCCCGATCAGCTGGGGTTGGGTTCGGGTGAGATCGGGCCGGTCTACGCCCTGGTGCGCCCCGGGCAACCGCGGCTGGTCGTCTTCGACCAGGCCCGGGAGCGCGTCGGCCCCACAGGCAAGGTCACGGGCGTACGCAGCTGCGTCCTGGTCAGGGCGGAAGCTGACGTCGAGTTCGTCTCCCTGCGCGTCACGGAGAGGCTGGGCCGCGCGATGGAGAAGATCGAGGCGGGTCGGACCGGCAGCGTGAGGATGGAGGGCACGGGCGACCCTGCCTTCGACGAGCGTTTGGGCGTCTACGCGAGGGACGAGGCGGGTGCCAGGCGCCTGCTCTCCCGGCCGGTGAGGGAGGCGTTGCTCAGGCTCCTGTGCGACGGGCCTGCGCCGTCAGACGACGGCGACCGCCCCGTGCGGGGCCGGGTCGCTCCGGTCGTCGTGATCGGCGGTAGGAACGTCCTGCTGACGCTCGAGGAGCCGGGCCCGGTCTCGTTCGACCGACTGGGCGCAGCCACGGTCAACTCGCTCGGCCTCTACGCTGCCCTGGTGGCGGCCAGGGCCTCCGTCTAGCCCCTGTGGTACGGGTGGCCGGCTCGCAGGGTCTCCACGCGGTACAGCTGTTCGAGCAGCACGACGCGCGCCAGGTCGTGCGGCAGGGTGAGGCGTGAGAGCGCCAGCGAGCCGCCGACCGCCGCGCGCAGCGCGCGACCGTGACCGTCCGGACCACCCACGAACAGCGTGATGCGGCTGACGCCGCCCCTCTCCAGGGCGCTCACCCGCTCAGCGAGCTGGGCTGTCGTCAGGTGTTCCCCCGCCTCGTCGACGAGGATCAGGTGGCCAGCGGCGTGGCGCTGCGCCTCGTCGTCGTGAGCGGCGCGGGCGGCTGCGGCCCCCGACCCGGTGCGGTCCTTGAGCTCGACGAGCTCGAGGCTGGTGGGCCCCGACAGCAGCTTCGCGTAGCGCTGTGCCGCCTCCGCCAGTGGGCCGCGCTTCATGGCGCCCACCGCCACCACCCGGTAGCGCATCAGCGACGTTCCGCTTGACTGCCTCCTGCCGCGGTGGCGGGCGTCTCGTCGTTCGGCAGGTCTGTGGGTGTGAGCCCGAGCTTCGCCAGGAGCTCCGCGCGGCGGGTCTTGCGTAGCCCGCTCTCGGCCAGGGCCGTCCGCAGCGCGGCCGGCTCGATCGCCGCCTTCAGGACGTCCAGCTCCGTGCGGGAGAAGCTGCGGCCGTGCAGGATGTGCTCCTCGAACGCCTGGTACGCGACCGGGCTCACGGCCCTCACGGCGGCGGCGACGGCGTCGCCGTACGCCCGGATCTCGTACTGGGCGTGCCAGTCGAGCCGCAACCTCAGGAAGTGGAAGAGGTTGTTGAGGTCGCACTGCCAGTACATCTCGGTGTACAGGGAGAGCGGCAGGTTGATGCGCGCCAGCTCCCTGGCTACGTCGTCTTCAAGCAGGGTCTCGTACTCGTCGTACGACCGCGTCTGGCCCGCAGCCAGCAGCTCCAACACGCGCTCCTGCAGCTCGGGCGGTACCGCGCGGTCGTCGCCGCCCTGCCGGTTGACGGTGCTCTGGAACCTCACCTCGTGGCGCCTCGGTACGTAGAACTCGTCGCGCATGACGCTGTAGCGTCCGCTGATCTCGTTGAGCCGGGCGGTGCGGTGCCTTATCCACTGCCTGGCGACGAAGATGGGCATCTTGACGTGGAACGTCAAGATCACCTGCTCGAACGGGCTGGTGTGGTGGTGCCTGAGCAGGTAGTCGATCAGGGCTGCGTCCTCCCTGACCGTCTTCGTGCCCTCCCCGTAGGACACCCTCGCCGCCTGGACGATCCGCTCATCGCCCCCCAGGTAGTCGACGAGCCGAACGAAGCCGTGGTCGAGCACGGCGATGGGCTTGTCGAGCAGCTCTTCGGCGGCGGTGACGGTGACGCGGGCCATGTCGCGGATGCTACCAAGGGGCCGTGGCGGAGGAACGGCGGCGGCCTGCATGTGCCTGGAGCGTGAGTGGCCGCTGAGGCGCTACTCGTATCTTCATGAGGCCGGGCGCAGCGACAACATGAGATGTCCATGAGTATTAGGCTTCACAACGCTTGTGTTTCGCGATGCCCATCGGGTTTTCTGGCTCTCATGCAACCTTCACGGCGGTTGACACCTCATCATCTCATGTGGTCTACTCTGAGACGGACTCTCGCGAGTCTTCGGCCGCATGAAAGGAGGTGCACCCACTTGAACCGGCCTCATGAAACGCGAGCGTTCCCGATGAGCTCCGGGTGACGGCTTATAGCTGGGCGAGGAAACTAGGACACTCCCCCGCGCACGGCATGAACCCCAAGAGCGAACCGGTAAGCAAAGCCAATCAGTTCAAGGGGTAAACCACATGAAGAAGCTCGCAATCACGCTCCTGGCTGCGGTGTTCGTCAGCGGCGCTTTCGCTCAGTCCTCGTTCCCGGACATCCCGGCGAACCACTGGGCAGGCGACGCCGTCGATCGCATCGCTGACCTAGGCATCGTCATCGGCTTCCCCGATGGGACGTTCCGCGGTAACGAAGCTTTCACCCGTTACCAGGCCGCCCTCGTGGTCAGCCGTCTTCTTGACGTTCTGAACGAGAACCTGGACGCCGCAACCGCGCTGACGCAGGCCGACATCGAGTCGCTGCGCAACGCAGTCCAGGAGATCGGTTCCGACGTAGCTGCGCAGGGTGTGCGCCTCTCCTCGGCCGAGTCCGCCATCGCGGGTCTCTCCGACGAGGTCGCCGCCAACACCGCTCGCCTCGACGAACTCGAAGCGATGCTCGGTGGCGCCAGTGATGTCGACCCGGCGGTCCTCCGCGACCTCCAGAACCAGATCGCCTCGCAGCGCGTCGCCATCGACACGGCGCAGGCGCAGGCCGACGCCGCCGCCGCCCGTGCGGACGAGGCCTACAGCCTCGCCAACCAGGCCAACACGGCCGCCCGCCAGAACGCCGACGAGATCGCGGCCCTCAACCGGGTCGTGCAGCTGCTCGACAGCCGCGTAACCGCTCTCGAGTCTGCCTCCGGCGGCCCCGTGGTAACGCCTGGTGGCGCCGACACGGCTGGCTTGGCTGGCGCCATCGAGCGCAACCGGAGCGACATCGCGAACCTTCGCGAGTTCGTCATCCTCCTGCGTCGTGACCAGGTCGCCCTGCGTGACCGCGTCGCGGCCCTCGAGGCTTCCGATGCACAGCAGTCGGCTGCCATCGCTTCCCTCGAAGAGCGCGTCACGGCTCTCGAGGAGAACCCGCTCGGCATCACCGGCAGCATCACGGTCGAGTACTTCGTCGGCCGCGTGCTCGGCAACCCGTTCGACGTCGACCGCGTCTACGGTCTGAACAACGACCGTGACATGGGCGCCTCCATCTTCTCGAGCGGCGCGGCGGAACTCGACGGCGACTCCTCCTCTTCGTCCAACTACCGGACCGAAGTCGGCGAGGTCGCTCAGGACCGCCACGACATCGAACAGACTTCCGGCACCGCCACGGCCACGCTGAGCCTCAGCTTCGCTGCGGGCTCGCTGTTCAACGGCTCGGGCAGCCCGAACGCGCTCAACTCGTTCGAGGCCGTTCTCGAGATCGACATCAACACGAACAGCAACGCTGCGCCTGGCGACCCGATCACCTTCGAGATCGACGAGTTCACCACGACGTTCTCGCCGATCGGTGCCGCCCCGCTGACCTTCCAGTTCGGCACGGAAGTCGAAACCAGCTTCACCCCGTACGTCGTCGCCACCGAGGACCCCGGCTTCGTTGCCACCCTCGCCGGCGTCGAGTTCCTCTCGTTCCTCGATCCGACGGTCACGGTCGTCTACACGACGCCCGCCGTTGACGAGTACCTGCGCGGTATCCGCGTCACCCTCGCTCCTCTCGAAGGCGTGAGGATCGGCGGCAGCTTCGCTCAGCAGGCTGCCAACGCCGGCGACAAGGACGATGTCAACGCTGACAACGTCACCGCTACGGTCTGGGGCATCGATGGCAACATCAGCCTCAGCGTCTTCGACCTCGGTTTCGAATGGGCCAACGGCAGCAGCACGAACCCTGGCCTGACGGACGAGAGCGTCCTCTACGCCACCCTCGACGTCGACGTCGCGGGCGCCGGTATCCCGATCCTCTCCTCGCTGTCGGCGAACTACCGCTCGATCGGCGACATGTGGACGGCTAACGGCTACAACCTCGGCGCCTCGGCCAACGGCTTCCCCTTCGCTGAAGACCAGACGGGCTTCGGCGTGGAGGCCAGCCTGGCGCTCTTCATCCTCGACCTCGACGCCTACTTCGACTCCTACAGCACGACCGCTACTGACAGCGTGACCGCCTTCGGAGTCGACGCCAGCGCCGACCTGTTCGCCGGCTTCGCCCTCGGTGGCTTCTTCCACCAGGCCTCGGTGAACGGCACGGTCGTGGACGATGTCCGCACGTACGTCGACGGCAACGAGGCCCAGGTGGCCATCGCCGGCGCCGACGTCGAGCGCGACAGCAACTACAACACCGGCTTCGGTGTGAGCCTCACCCATGACGGCTCCGCCGACAACGCCCTGATCAGCGGGCTGAACCTCGAAGCGAGCTACTCGCAGCTCGACGCCGACTTCAGCCGCACGCTGCTCGAAGTGAGCGCCGACATGGACCTCACGGTCTCCATCGTCACGCTTACCCCGTACGCCAGCTACACGATGGACAGCGACGCCGACGCCGGCAGCGTTGACTACACGGAGCTGAAGGTCGGGGCTGGTCTCATGACCGATCCGCTCAACGTCTACCTGCAGCCGAGCCTCGTCGGTGCGGTCAACTACCGCAGCACGTCGTACACGGACGCTGCCGTCTACACGGCCAGCGAACTGCAGTGGAGCGTCGGGCTGGTCCTGAACCAGTTCATCTTCGATCACAGCACGCTGACCGCCAAGTACGGCTCGTACACCGGCACGAACGTCAACAACGTCACGAACACTCGCGGCGCTGGCGACTTCGCAACCGACATCAGCGGTGGCGACGTGAACGGCACGGGCACCCAGAGCACCTCGGGCTACGAGGTCATCTGGAACTACTACGACCTCGAGTTCGCCTACGGCACGTACGAGAACAACAACAACGGTGTTCTCTCCTCGGCCCAGGCCTTCTCGATCGCCTACACGGTCGACCTCGACTGAGTAGCCGGCGGCTCTAGGGCCGCGGTAGTGAGAGACCCCGCCTTCGCAAGGAGGCGGGGTCTTCTCGTTGCCTAGGTATGGGTCCGGCTCCCGGCCGGGACCGTTCGGAGAGCGTCAGCGGATGACCGTCAGGGCTCCAGGCAGCAGCTCCACGACGAATCGTTGTGAGCTGCCGGCCGACTCCCCGTCGGCGTGGGCTCGACGCGGCCGCACCCACTCGATCTCGACGCGGCGCGCCCGCCTCAGCTCGATCTTGGGGTGTCCGAGGTGCGTTCCCAGCATGACGCGGGGCAAGACCGACAGCGTCCCCAGCAGCCCCAGGTCCCTAGCCACCACGACGTCGAGCATGCCGTCGTCCGGCGCCGCAGCCGGGGCGTAGCGGAAGCTGCCTCCCGTTCGCGGCCCGTTCTGCGCGGCCACCAGCAGAGCGGTGCCCACCGCGGCGTCCACCCCGTCCAGTGCGACTCGTGCGGTCATGGACCGAGCGGAGCCGAGGCTGATCACCAGGGCGTAGAGGTAAGCGGCCAACCCTTTCAGGAAGTTCGGTGCAGCGTCCAGCCGGCTGGCCACGTCGGCATCGAAGCCGGTGCTGAACGCGTTGGCGAACGGGATCCCGTTGACCAGGCCGAGGTCGACGCGCACGCGGTGGCCCCCCAGCAGCGTGCGCACGGCGGCTGCGACGTCGCCCCTGCGCAGCCCGAGGGCGTACGCGAAGTCGTCGCCCGAGCCCACAGGGACCACACCGAGGGCCCGCGAGGTCACGGACCTGCCACCCTCCGCTCGCAGTAGGCCGGCCACGACCTCGTGCACGGTGCCGTCGCCACCGACGGCGACGACCGTCGCGCCGGCCGGCGTGCCCGCGGCCAGCTCGGTGGCGTGGCCCGCATCGGTCGTGACGTGCAGCGAGTGGTCGGCGCCGGCGTCTTCGAGCAGCCTCACCAGCTCCTCGAGAGCCGCCCGCGCCCTGCCGCGACCGGCCACGGGGTTGAACACGACGTGTAGCACGGCGGATTCTACCGTCGCAGGCTCGCTCGCTGCCCGGCGGGCCGTGGCCCGTGACGCCCCTCACGGACGTGGCGTCTGGCTACACTGGCTCATGCTGACCACGGCGGAACTCTTCGACATCGAGCTGGTGCCCGACGACTTACGCGCGCTGCTGGCCGACGACAAGCCGTGGCTGGCTCTGGCCCGCCTGGACGAGCTGGGTGGCACGCTGGTCGATCAGCGCGGCGACGTGCACCCGACAGCGGTCATAGACGGCCCGCTCTACATGGCCAAGGGTGCCAAGGTGGGGCCGCACGCGTACCTTACCGGCCCCGTCTACCTCGCCGAGGGGGCCGAGGTGGGGCACGCGGCCCGTCTGCGAGGCCCGGTCGTGCTGTGTCCGGGGGCGAAAGTGGGGCACGCCAGCGAGGTCAAGCGCTCCCTGTTCCTGGCTGGAGCCAAGGCGCCGCACTTCAACTACGTGGGCGACAGCATCCTCGGTCACGACGTGAACCTCGGCGCGGGCGTCAAGGTGGCCAACTTCAAGGCCTTCGGGGACGAGGTCGTGTCCGGAGACGTCCGCACGGGCCTGCGCAAGTTCGGTGCGGCTGTCGGAGACGGCGTGTCCATAGGCTGCAACGCGGTGCTGGCTCCCGGCACGTTGGTCGGCAGGGGCACGGTGATCTACCACGGCGCCAGCGTGAGGGGCCACGTCGAGCCGGGCATGGTCGTCAAGCTCCGGCAGCAGCAAGAGCTGGCGCCCCGCCGAGGTTGAGGCCCTCTAGCCGTTGATACCGCTGCGGGACGCCAACCCCGTTCACGGGCGGCCGTACCTGACCTGGGCGATCGTCGCGGTCAACGTGTTGGTCTTCCTGTACACGCTGTCGCTGCCGGGCCGAGACCAGCTGGCGTTCGTGTTCGACCAGGGCTTCGTGCCCGCTCTGTTCCGGCAGTCTCCAGCCGGAGAGTTCGCCAGCCTCTTCACGAGCCTCTTCCTGCACGGCGGCTGGGGGCACCTGCTGTCGAACATGATCTTCCTGCTGGTGTTCGGCGACAACGTCGAGGACCGGCTGGGGCGGGTGCCCTTCCTCGTGTTCTACTTGGCGGGCGGAGCCTTCGCCACGCTGGCCCACAGCCTGTTCGCCGGCCCCTCCCTGGTGCCGCTCATCGGGGCGTCAGGGGCCATCAGCGCGGTCCTCGGTGCCTACTTCGCGATCTTCCCACGCCAGCACGTGCTTACGTTCGTTCCGCCCCTGTTCGTACCCTGGCTGCTGCTGTCGTTCCTCGGCCCGGTGCCGCGCTTCTTCATGTGGTGGCTGCCGGCCTGGGTGTTCATCGGGTACTGGGCTCTGCTGCAGATCTTCCAGGCCGGTGCCTCGTTGGGCGCGCCCGTCCAGGACGGCGGCGTCGCGTGGTGGGCTCACGTCGGCGGCTTCGCCTTCGGTCTGGTATGGACGTACCTGCTCGTGCCGCCTCAGCGCCGCGGCTAGAAGCCCGGCCGTGAACCGGCACGAGGCGGCCGCAGCCGGCCGCGAACCGGGGCCCTGTTAGCTTTGCGCCGGCTCGATGAGCCCGTAGTCGCCGTCCTCGCGGCGGTAGATCACGCTGATGAGGTCGGTGTCCAGGTTGTGGAAGACGAAGAAGGTGTGCCCCAGCGCTTCCATCTGCAGGGCGGCGTCCTCCGGGGCCATGGGACGCATCACGTGGCGCTTGACGCGGACGATGCTGGGCCCGTCCGACTCCGGCTCATCCTCCAGTGCCGCCGGCGCTGCCGCTGGCACCGCCTCCGGCGGTGGAGGGGCCGCCTCGGCACGCCTGGCCAGCATGCGCCCCTTGAAGCGCTTGAGCTGGCGGTCGAGTTTGTCGACGACGAGGTCGACCGCGGCGTAGGTGTCCTGGGCGCTCTCCTCGGCCCGGATGATGCCGTTGGGCAGGTTCACCTGGACCTCTACCTTGGCAGGGTTCGCCGCCCCCTGGCGGCTGTCGTAGGACATCACGACGCTGGCGTCGACGATCTGGTTGGAGAACCGATCCAGCTTCGAGAGCTTCTCCTCCGCATACGCGCGCATGGCGTCGGTCACTTCGAGGTTGCGGCCGATCAACTGGTAGATGTTCATGGCGCTCCCTTCGGTCGCTCACTGCGAGGCGCGCGCCTCTATGGGGCGAGTCTAGCACCGGCCGCGACCGCTCCCTTAGTGAGGCATGACCCTTTCGGGCGGCCTGTCGGCTGTGCTAGACGGCGTTCCTCGGACCGGTGGTAGAGTCTTCGAGGTGGCCAGGAGAGACCCAAGCGACCTCGCGTCCGGCTCCAACGGGCTGGGCACGAGCGACCGCGAAGCGGGGCGCAGCGTCGTCCCCAGCAAGGCGGTCGCCGGCGCAGCGGTCGGGGTGCGCGGCCGTAACGGGGCGAGGAACCTGCGCGAGTGCGCGGCCGGAGAGGGCATCGAGGTCCTGCAGGAGAAGTGGGTGCTCCACATCGTCCACGCCCTGCTCGACGGCCCCAAGGGGTTCAACGAGCTCGGTAGGCTGGTGGGCGGCTGCAACCCCACCACGCTCACCCAGCGCCTGGCGAGGCTCGAGGACCTCGGCGTCTTGCACAAGGAGTCCGGGCCCGTGGGAGGCCGGTGCAGCTACTCGCTCACCGAGGCCGGCCTTGGCTTGGAGCGCGTCATCACGGCCATCCGCAGCTGGGCGTCAGCGCACCTGCGCGACGCTTGAGCCGCCTGTACTGAAGAACCTGTGGTGCCAGGTGTCGCGGCGAGCTCGTCTACTCTTCGCGCCGCCGGCCGAAGATGCCGCCCCGCCTCGAGCCCTTGTGCTTGAGCTCGTCCAGCTCGGCCTGCATCTTCTCGATCGCCTCAAGCTGGCTCACGACCCGCCGCTTGAGCTTGGAGTTCTCTTCCCGTAGCCGCTCCAGCTCCTTGCGGTCGGCGTCGTGGGCTGGGGGCGCGCTGACCTTGGCGACGCTCGCCGATTCGGAGCCACGCTGGCGGTCCTCGAGCTCCTTCAACGAGGCCTCGATGACCCCCGTGTCCTTGCGCGGACGGGTCGAGAGAGAGCCGTTGCGGCCGTCCACACCCATCTGGATGAGCCGGTTGGCGCGCTCCCTGAGCGCCTTGTCGCCGAGGGGCTTGGGCACCAGCAGGTCCACGCCGGCCTCCTCGGCTTCCAACCGCAGCTCCTCCGGTATGCCGAGCGAGTCCTGCGGGTCCACCGTCACGATCACCGGCACCCGCTGCAGGCGTGCCACCAGCTTCACGCGCTCGCATACCTCCGTACCCGGCATGTCGGGCAGCTCGTAAGCCAGCACGACCAGCGCCGGGGTGTTGCTGCGCAAGAACTCCAGCGTCTGCCTGGCGCTCTCGACGGCGGCGATGTTCGTCTCACCGTCGGCGAGCAGCAGGTCAAGCAACTGGCGTTGCCCGGCGTCGGGATCGGCGATGAGGTACTGCCGGGAACTCATCGCGAAGAGGGTAGCAGAGACCCGCAGGAACTCGCGTCTAGGTCGTCACCGCAGCGCGGCTAGTTGGCCGAGCCCTTGACGGGTAGGTTCGCGATCAGGATCATGCGCTCGCCCTGCTGCTCGACGCGCACGTCGTAATCGCTCTCGCCCGCAGGGAAGTACTTCTTGATGACCCCGAGCAGCTCCTTCTTCAGCTGCTCCACGTTGCCGGGCGAGAGCTTCGCTCGGTCGTACGACAGGACCAGCTTGAGGCGCTCCTTGAGCTCGTCCTTGGACTTACGACGCCTGAAGATCCCGAACATCAGGCACCCCCGAACAGGCGCCTGAGTCCGGCCAGGAACCCGCCTTGAGGCTCGAGGCTCGGGTAGGGGACGTCGTCGCCGCGGATCCGCTTGGCGATGTCGCGGAAGGCGGTGCCGGCTCCCAGCTTGGTGTTGTCGTCGAGCGACGCCGGGTTGCCGATGTTCGTCGAGACCAGGATGCGCTCGTCCTCAGGCACTATCCCGATGAGCTTGACGCCGAGGATCTCGAGGACGTCCTCGACCTCCAGCATGTCGCCGCGCTTGACCATGTCGGGGCGCAGGCGGTTGATGATCAGCCGCACCTCCGAGATCTCGCGCGCCTCGAGCAGGCCGATGATGCGGTCAGCATCGCGCACGCTGGAGACCTCTGGGTTCACGACCACGACGGCTCCGTCAGCCGCACTGGCGGCGGTCTGGAAGCCGGACTCGATGCCGGCAGGGCTGTCGATCAGCACCCTGTCGAACCCCTCTTCCTCGAGGAGCAGGCGCACCGTCTCCTGCATGCGGGACTCCGAGAGAGCGCTCTTGTCGCGGGTCTGCGAGGCGGCTAGCAGGTAGAGGCTGTCCACGCGCTTGTCGCGGATCAGCGCCTGCTTGAGCTTGCAGCGGCCCTCGAAGACGTCGATGAGGTCGTAGACCACGCGGCCCTCTAGCCCCATGACGACGTCGAGGTTGCGTAGGCCGACGTCGGTGTCGACGACGCAGACCTTCTCGCCGAGCCGGGCCAACGCGGCACCGACGTTGGCCGTGGTGGTCGTCTTGCCCACACCGCCCTTGCCAGACGTCACCAGTATGGCTTTGGCGTTCACGCTGTGGTCCCTCCTCCAGGAACCGGCGCCCCAAACGCTGCTCGCAGGGCGCCGCCCTCGGCCTCCCAAGGGATCGGATCTCGCGGAACTATAACATCGGCAGCGGGCCGTTCCGGAGGGTGACTGCGGCCGAGAACTGCGGCTCGACCGACGCGTTCTGGCGCGTCAGGCGCGAGCGCCGATGACTCCCACGGTCGGTGCTGACGGGCTGCTCAGGCCGCTCCACGAGCTGGCTGTCATGTCCCGGATCTGGCGCCTTGGTCGGCTAGGCCCTGGCCAGGCTGGCGTACTTGAGCAGCAGGCGCTTGGCGCCGGCGCCCTCGAACACGACGGTGATCTCGGTGCGGGCGCCCTCGCCTGACAGCCCCACGACGGTGCCGGTGCCGAACTTGGGGTGCTTCACCCGTTCGCCGCCCCTGAACGTCACCAGGTCGTCGCCGGCCGACCGGCTCGAAGGCTGCGCGGCGACGGGCGGACGCCAGACGTCGCGCGCGAACTTCGAGGGCGACGGGCCGCTGGCGAGCTCCTGGCCGAAGACGTCCGTCTCCAGCAGTAAAGACCGCGGCACGTCCTCGAGGAAGCGACTGGGCCTGGTGGGCTCGGTGCGGCCGAAGGTCAGGCGCGACTCGGCGTGCACTAAGTAGAGCTCCTCCTGGGCCCTCGTGATGCCGACGTAGAGCAGCCTGCGCTCCTCCTCGAGCTCCTGGAGGCTGCTGGTCGTGTTGCGATGCGGGATGAGGTTCTCCTCGAGGCCGATCAGGAAGACGATCGGGAACTCCAGCCCCTTGGCGTTGTGGAGGGTCATGAGCGTGACGCTGTCGTCCTCCAGTTCGCCGTTGGCGGCCTTGACGGCGCGGTCGTCCACGCTGGCCAGCAAGGCCGCCTCGTCGAGGAAGTCGGCGATGCTGCCCTGGTTCTCCTCCTGCCACTCGGTGACTGCGCTGATGAGCTCCTCGAGGTTCTCGAGCCGGCCCTCCGCCTCATGCGTCGCCTCCTTGCGAAGCGCCTCGGCGTAGCCCGTCTGGTCGATGACAGCGGCGAGGAACGATGCGGCCGGAAGCTCGTCCGCCTGGCGTGAGAGGTCGTCCATGAGCTGTACGAACTCCTGGGCGCGCTTCACGGCCGGGGTGCCCGCGACGATGTCCTCCGCTCGGCGCAAAGCGTCGGAGAACGGCGCGCCGTGGCGGCCGGCCCAGGCGAGGAGCTTCTGCTCCGTCGTGCCGCCTATGCCGCGCCGTGGTCGGGACAGCACGCGCCGCCAGGAGACGTCGTCCGCCGGGTTGATCGCGGCCCGAGCATAGGAGAGGACGTCCTTGACCTCGCGCCTGTCGTAGAACCCAACGCCGCCGACGATCCGCGCGGGGATCCCGGCCCGGCGCAGCGACTCCTCGATCACGCGCGACTGCGAGTTCGTGCGGTACAGGACCGCGAACGCCTCGTATGGCAGCCCCAGCTCGGCCTTCCGCCGCTCGATGGTGCGCGCCACGAAGTCGCCCTCGGCGCGGTGGTCCGCGGCCCGGTAGAGCTTCACCTTCTCCCCGTCGCCCTTGACCGGCTTGAGCACCTTATCGATGCGGCCCTGGTTGTGCTCGATGACAGCGTTAGCTACGGAGAGGACGCTGCCCACAGAGCGGTAGTTCAGCTCGAGCCGGTAGACCTGCGCCTCGGGATGGTCACGCCGGAAGTCGAGGATGTTGCGCAGGTCGGCGCCCCTGAACGCGTAGATGCTCTGGTCCGGGTCGCCGACGACCATGAGGTTGCCGTAGGTCTCCGCCAGCTGCTGCGTGAGACGGTACTGGGCGGCGTTCGTGTCCTGGTACTCGTCTACGTGTATGAACACGGCCCTCTGCTGAACCCGCTGCAGCACATCGGGGTGGTCGTCGAAGAGGTCGACGGTGCGCCCCAGGATGTCGTTGAAGTCGACGGCGTTGGCGGCCGCCAGGCGCTCCTGGTAGCGGGCGTAGACGTCGGCCACCGTCTGGAGCGGGAGGCCGGCGACGAAACGGCCCCAGGCCTTCTCGCCCTGCTCTCGCATGCCGGCAGGCGACCACAGGTTCGACTTGGCGCGGTCGATGAGCGCTCGGAACGTACGGGGGTTGGTGTCGGCCAGGCCCGTGAGACCACCGATCACCTCCTTGAGGAGGTCGAGCTGGTCGACGTCGTCGTAGATCCCGAAGCCGGGCTTGAGGCCGATGCGCTCACCGTACGTGCGCAGCACCCTGAGGCAGGCGGAGTGGAAGGTAGACACCCAGAGGTCCCGTCCGGGCGTGCCGATCAGCGACTCAACCCTCTCCTTGAGCTCGCCCGCAGCCTTGTTCGTGAACGTCACCGCCAGTACCTGTTGCGGCAGCACGTCGTGCACGGCGAGCAGGTAGGCGATGCGGTGCACCACGGTGCGCGTCTTGCCGGAGCCCGCACCGGCCAGGACCAGGGCGGGGCCCTGGAAATGGGCCACGGCAGCGCGCTGTTCTTCGTTCAGAGGGGCCAGTAGCTCGTCGGCAGACACGAACACCAAGCATACCGCGGGCCCCCTGGCGTCCCAGCGGTTAGGCTTCTGGGCGTGATCGGCGCGGTCTGCTTCGACCTGGACGGCACGCTCGGCGGCTACGGCGGTGACTTCGCCGGGCTGCTTGCCGTCGCGCGCAGCGAGCTGGGGCTGGAGCAGTGCACGATGAACGAGTTCGCGAGCATCGTTCAGCAGGAGCTGCGCCGCGAGGGACCGCTTGACCTGCAGACCGTCCTCGTCCGCACGCTCGACCGCCTCGAGCAGCGCCAGCCGCCCGGCCTAGGCGACCTCGTCCACCAGATTCTCGAGCAGTACGCCTCCGAGGTGAGGCGTGCGCCGGGAGCCGCGCCGCTGCTGGAGCGGCTCGACGCCAAGGGCGTCAAGCTCGCGCTGATCAGCAACGGGCCGGAGGACATGCAGCGCGCGGCCCTCCGGGCGCTGGGCTTCGAGCGTCACTTCAGGGCCGTGATCATCTCCGGTGACAGGGACGTGGCGGCCCGCAAGCCGGCGTCGCGGGTCTTCGCCCTCGCCTGCACCGGGCTCGAGTCGCTGCCCTCGGCGACGCTGATGGTAGGGAACGACCCCGTGGCGGACGTCAAGGGCGCCCTCGACCACGGCATGCCGGCGGTGCTCATCGGCTCCGACCGAGACGCGGTCGAGTACGGCGTGCCCGCGGTAGGGGGCATGGAGCCCCTCGACGTCCTCCTCCGGACCCGCTACGGTCTCTGAGTCAGGACCCTTCGCCCACTGGGGGCCCACCGGGCGCCGGTTCGGCCGTGGCTCGCGATAGACTTGGCCCATGGACGATCGGCAGGCCGCTTTCTACCGCGCCTGGGCAGAGCTGCTCGACTGGATGCGCGAGTACGCAGACAGCAGGAACGTGCCCTTCACGAAAGAGGCTGACTTCACCGATTACATCTACCGGATGCACCGGCCCTACGACCTACCCACGACGATCATGGTGGCCAGCCTGTCCGACCCAGCCACCGGCAAGCCCGTGCTGATGGCGAACGCGAGCCAGCGCAAGTCGGTGTTCAAAGAGGTCGTGCTGCACCCATACGACAGCCACGTCTACCGGAAGCTGACGCTGTCCCAGGACGGCAAGGGTCTGGCCGAAGGCAAGCGCGTCTTCACGAAGGAGATGCTCTTCCGCCTGGCTGACGACCTGTACCGCATCGAAGAGCCCGTCGCCGGCTGAGCCCACACGAGAGCCGTTCTTCACCTACGCGAGCAGTCGCTCGGCCAGCTTGGCCGACAGGTCGGCTGCGCACAGGAACCCGCGTCCGGCCAGCCCGCCGTAGTAGGTGACCCGCGGCGCCAGTCGCCTGAGGACGGGCACGCCGGTCTGCCGCCTCGACCTGACGCCGAACCAGGCGGAGAGTAACTTCGCTCTGGCGAGCGCCGGTACGGACCAGCTCAGAGCGTCCCGCAGGCCGAGCGCCGCGGTGTGAAGTGCGTCCTCAGCGGGGCGTTCCGCCGGCAGCGAGCCACCCGTGACGACGACGCTTCCCGGGAAGAACGACGCGTTAACGGCGCCGGCCAACGGGCTCAGTCGGGCCAGCTCGGCGGCGGCTTCCGCGGGCGGCTCGAGGACCGCCGCGACGCCACCCTCGGCCCTCAGGCGGGGGAGGCGGCAGCCTGGTGGCGCCGCGCCGGCGCCCACGCAGAGCACGGCGTGCAGAGCGAGGATCCTCTCGGTCGGAGTCGCGGACGCAGCGGCGGCGTCCAGACCGTCCCTCGCGCTCCCACCGCGCGGCTCTTGGCTCGCCTCGATCGTCAGTAACCCGGCCGACTCCTGGATGCCCCGCACCCGCGTCAGCGTGTGCACACTGGCCCCCTCCTGCACGGCGGCGGCCATGACCGCCGAGAGGAACGTCCTGGTGTCGACGTAGCCGCCGTCCACGACTTCGAGGGCCCCGAACGGCGCGTTGACGGGGGCGGGGACGTCTGCCGGGTGGAGCCACAGAGCGCCCTCCGTCACCGTCGCCAGCTCCGCCCACAGCTTGGCCTGCCGGGCGTTGGACGCCACGCGCAGGACGCCCGAGCGACGAGCACCGTGGTCGAGCCCTTTCGCCTCGAGCTCGGCGACGAGGCGCCAGGTCGCCGCCAAGCCAGCCAGGTCGGTGGGACGAGCACGAGCAGTACGGCCGCGGTGAGGGTTCAGGAGAGCAGCCGGCACCGTCGAGGCCCCAGCCGGTCCCGGGCCGGACTCCAGCAGCACCACGCTCGCCCTGCGGCGCGCCAGCTCGAGCGCCAGGGTCACGCCCGCGACGCCGCCACCCACGACGGCGAAGTCGTAGGCAGCGGTCACCGGTCCGGGGCCCGCGCGACCAGCGACTCCCGCTTGCCGCCCGTCGGCCCCGGCACCTTCGCCACGTCCAAGCCGGCGCCGGTAAGACGCCGCCTCACCTCCCCACTGACGCTGTACGTGACCAGGCGACCCCCGGGCGCGAGCGTGGCGGCCAGCGAGGTGAGCAGGTCCTCCTCCCAGGCGTCCGGGTTGGCGCGCGGGCTGAACGGGTCCAGGTAGACGGCGTCGACGGTGCCCTCACCGACACCGGCGACGAGGCCTTTCGCCTCGCCGACGAAGAGGGTCAGCGACGTGTTCGCGAGTGTCCAGGCGTTGGAGCCTCGCGGTAAGGGTGACCCCAGCTGCCGGTACCACGCCATGAGCCGAGACGGCCCCTCGAAGGTGGCGAGCAGCTCGTCGTAGCGCAGCGCCGCCATGGCATCCGCGGGCAGCGGATCTCGTTCGGCCGCCAGGTACTGGAGACTGGCGCCCGCCTCGGCGGCGGCGGCGGCCGTGACGAGGAAGTTGAGGCCGGTACCGAAGCCGACCTCCATGACCCGTACGGCGCCGCGGACCGCCATCAGCGCCTCCAGCCCGGAGGCGGCGAGGAACACATGCCTCGACTCGCTGAGCGCTCCCCGCCGAGACCTGTACGTCTCGCCGTAGCGCGGGCTCTCCAACGTGAGTGAACCATCCAGGGTCGTTAGTGGGCCCACCATGCAACTGTAATGTCGTCACCGGTAAGCTGGCATGTCGCCGCGCCCTGAAGCGCGGCTCGAGGTAACTAGATGGCCGAGGCCTGGGACCTAGCCGTGCAAGCTCTGCGGGATACTTACGCCGCCCTCGTGGCGGCGCTGCGAGGCGTGAGCCTGGACCCGTCGACGTGGTCGCCCCAGGTCTACCTCATCGCCGCCGGCGTGCTGCTGGTCGTCGTGCTGCTGCTGGTCGTGAGATGGCGCGGTCGCTCCCGTGCCCAGGGGCCGCAGTTCCTGCTGACGAACGGCCAGGTCGTGCTGCTCACCGACGAGGGCAGGGCCGCGCCGGCCAGTGGAGGCACCAGGCAGCCCGCTTTCCTGGTCGCCCCTGGGGACAAGGCGTTCCAGCTCCGGGTGACGTTCAACAACCTCAACCCGTACCCGGTCCAACTGCTCGAGTTGGCGCTGCGCACTGGTAGCGGCCGGCTACCCGTCGTGGCGGAGGCGTCCGCCGTCGTGCCTCCCAACGGCGCCGTGGACGTCGTTGCCGACGTGCACGACCTGCCTGGGGACCGCGGGGTACTGCACGCCTACGTCTTCGCCACGAAGGCGCGGCCACAGAACCTCAGGGTGAGCGTGCCCCTGGAGTGGGAGCCGTGGAACCTCAGGTACAGGGTGAAGGCGACCCGGCAGCGTGTGGAGCCCTCGTTGGGCGTCGCGTCGGAGCGCGTCGTGCGCATGGAGAAGGCCGCCGCGCGCCGCTCAGCCACGCGGGAGCGCCTGGGCTCGGCAGCCAAGGGTGTGGGCCGGGTCGTATCCGACGCGTGGGACTCGGCCAGGGGCAGCGTGAGAGCGGTCGCGGCCGCGCGGCGCGCCAGGGCGGAGGCCGCAGAGCGGGAGAGAGAAAGGCGGGCGGCGGCTGACCGACCGTCCGGCCCCATCTCCGTGCCGTTGCCGCCCAGTCGCCGTACCCCGCAAAGCGGGGCCGGCGTGTGGGATCGCGACGACGAGCACCGGTCGGACGAGGGCGCCCCTGCGGTCGGGGAGCGGGAACGCGCCGAGGAGCGCCCCGAGGAGCGCGCCGACCAGCGCGCCGAGGAGCGCGCCGAAGAGACCCGGCCCGCCGACGCCGTCGACGTGGGCGAACCGCGCGAGGAGGAGTCGCCGGAGGAGGCACCGCGGCGGCGCCTCGAGTTCCCCGACGACTTCTGAGCACCGGAGCGAACGGGACCAGCCGCGACGACGTGCCCAGCGCGCCGCGTGGAGTGCTGCCGCCGAGCCCGGTCGCGAGGCTTGTGCCTGCCGAAGGTATGCTTGGCGGCCGGAGGCAACTGGATGAAGATCGAGCGCGCCGAGCTGCGTGAGCTGAAGGCAGACCTCAAGTTCCACTTCGAGACGAGCTTCGGCGTCGAGCAAGACCTGCGGAAGGTCGTCCTCGTGCTGCACGCTGACGGCCTGGAGGGCTACGGCGAGGTGACCGCGGGCAACGTCCCCGGTTACAGCTACGAGACGACGTCGACCGCATGGGTCGCCCTCACCGAGTACCTGCTGCCGAGGGTCGTCGGCCGCGAGTTCGACACCCCCGAGCAGCTTCTGCAGGCGGTGAAGCGGG
>DASVCK010000113.1:0-4429 GCA_036381675.1 Trueperaceae bacterium
TCGGGCGGGATGGACTCGGGTGCCACCGTGGCCACGGCAGGCTGGCTCCGGCAGCGTGGCGACGTCCAACATCCCCGCCTGAGGACGTACTCGTTCGCGTTCGAGGAGTTGAAGGACGCCGACGAGCGCCACATCAGCGACCTGCTCGTGCGCCATTACGGCCTTGATGCCGTCAACGTGCCGGCGGACGACGCCTGGCCGTTCTCGTCCTACCCGGAGCTGGTGGCCGACGCGGGCGATCCCATGGCCATCGTCTACCAGGACCTCATCGCGCGGCTGGCCCGCATCGCTCACGGCGACGGGGCGCGGGTGATCATGACCTCGGCCCGAGGGGACCTGGTCGTCGGTGACTCCGTCCAGGACCAGGTGGGCATGCTGCTGGCTGGGCGCTTCTCCGAGCTGGACGCCGACCTGGACCACTACGCGAGGTGGCGCGGCATCGACAAGGCGGGCGCGGTGCGGAGGCTGCTGTGGCGGCAGGCGCTCGGCGAGGTGACTACCCATCCCTGGACGATCGCAGCAAGGAGCGCGTTGCAGCCGCGGCCACCACGGCCGGCGCTAAATGCCAGGAGCCAGGCGCCCTGGGTACAGCGTGGGGCCGTTGATGAGTTGGTCGCGAGCCTGGAAACGTTGGAGCAGGCCGAAGCTGGCGGGCCCCGCGGCCCCGGAGGCTCGGCGCTGGTGCGTCGCCCCAAGCGCGAGCGCCGCAAGATCATCGACCTGCCGAGCGCGCGCAAGATGCTCGAGTGGGACGAGCGCTTCCACGCCCGGTTCGGCCTCGAGGTCACCGACCCGTGGAGCGACCGCCGGGTCGCGGAGCTGGCGCTCGCTATGCCCCAGTGGATGGTCCAGCGGCACGCCGAGCGCAAGCGCATCGCCAGGCAGGCGATGCGCGGGATCATGCCGGAGGACGCCCGCACGGCGGCACGGAAGATCGACCCCTCGCCCCTGTTCAGACGGGCGCTGGAGGATCGTGCCGTGGGCACGATCTCTCACCTGCTCACCAATATGGTGACGGCGGATATGGGCCTGCTGGACGAGGCTGCGGTGCGCCGGCACTACGAGGACGTGAGGAGCGGCGCTCCGGACCTGCCCGGTTTCTGGCCTGCTCTCACACTGGAAGCATGGCTACGTGCCCATCATGGCGGCGCGTGACGGGTGCGGTGCGGGCCTAGCGTTCACACCGTACACTCACGCATAGTTCGGTCGAAAGGAGGTGCAACGATGAACACCCCCAAGAAGGCCTACGAAGCACCACAGCTGAAGCGCTGGGGCGATGTGGCCACGCTCACCAAGGTGGGCCAGACGCATCCCGGTACGGACATCCGTCAGGGCAGCGTCAACCCGCCCGGCCACGACAACAACCCGGGTCTGGGCACCTAGGCCCTTACCTTTCGACATAAGAAGCGATTCGTCCGGCCCCCGTCATCAGGGGGCCGGCACTCGTATGACCACATACCGCCTGCCCTGGTACCTTGCACTTGCGACAGTGAGCCAAACGCCACCCGACGCCGTCCGCATCGACCTGCCCCGCCCCAGCGCGTCCTACCTGGAAGCGGTAGGAGCCGAGTGGCCCGCGGCTTTGGCCCGGGCCATCACGTCCAGCCGGGCCTGGACGGCCATGCTGGGTGCCAAGCTCCTGGTGGTCGAGGGCGAGGACCCGCACCTGGTGGCGGTAGGCCGTTTCGATGCGGCTGGGCGCGCCCGCTTGGCCGCGTTGCAGACCCTGGTCGAGACCCAGTTGCCCGCGCTCGTCTACCTGAACTACGCGGAGGTCGAGCGGGCAGTCCAGGAGCTTGGCGATCGCCTGCGCGCCGAGCTCGGCGCCGAGGCACTGGCGTCCGCATCGTTCGTGGGCGTGCCACGCGGGGGGCTCATCGTGCTCGGCATGCTGGCTTATGCGCTGGGTCTCGGTGCGAAGCAACTGAGTCCGGCGGAAGGCCGCCCGCTGGTCGTGGTGGACGACATCGTGATCTCGGGGAACCGCATGCTGAGGTGGCTGGCCGAGCACGAGCCCGGGGCTCCGGTGGTCCTCGCGTCGCTCTTCTCCGCCCCGCCGCTTCGTCGCGCGGCTCTCGAGGACCCTCGCGTGGCCGCCGTGGTGAGCGCCCGTGACCTCACCGACCGCACGCCCGCGGTGGGCAGCGCCGAGCATGCCGCCTGGACGGGACGCTGGAGGTCACGCGAGCCCAACGTAAAGAGCTGGTTCGTGGGTCAGACGGAGCACGTCTGCTTCCCCTGGAACGAGCCCGACATCGCCATGTGGAACCCGGTGCTCGAGCGGGTGGAGCGCGCCTGGCGCCTAATGCCGCCCGAGCTATGCCTCAAGCACCGCGCCGGTGGTGGCTCGTGACTCGCGCTGCCGTCGGGCGCGACCACTACGCCTACGGCCTGCGCCTGGTCACGAACCACCGGTTCCGCTTCCACCTGGCTGCCGATCCTCCCGTTGACGCTCCGACCCTGCGCTTCGAACTGGTCAGGGACTCACCCCTGGCGGCCCGCTGGGACGCTGACGGGCCGGTCTTCACCACCGCGGCAGGCACCGAGGAGACGGCCGGTCTTCAGGCCTTCGACCTCGGAGAGGTCAAGGTCCTGCGCTTCCTGGACGCCTGCGACTTCTTCCTGTTTGTGGGTGAGGGCCGCCGGGGCGAGGGTCGCATCGCGTGCCACCTCCGCGACGAGGACTACCGCTTCGCCATAGATATCTGGCTGATGGGAACGGTGCTGGCGTTGTGGCTGGAGCTTTCCGGGACGCCGGTGCTGCATGCCTCGGCGGTCGAGGTTGGCGCGGTGGGTGCGGGCACCTTCCCCAGCGCGGCGATCGGCTTCCTGGCCACGAGCAAGGGCGGCAAGAGCTCGCTGGCGGCGACGCTGATGCGGCGCGGCAACCGTCTGCTCTCCGACGACAACGTGGCCCTTCGAGGTGGCCAAGGCGGCGAGTGGCTGGCCGTGCCCTCCTACCCTCAGATGCGGATGTGGCCCGACCAGGCCGCGCACTTCCTCGGCGCCGAACGGGCCGGGCGCCTGGAGCGCGTCCAACCCAGCAACCCGAAGCTGATGGTGCCGGTTGGTCCTGGCGGGTTCGGCGGCTTCTATTCCGATGCTGTTCCACTGCGAGCCCTCTACCTCCCCGAGCGAGTCATCGGGTTCGGGGGCGTCCAGGTCGAGCGGCTTCCTTTGGCCGAGGCGTTGATCGAGTTAGTCAGGAACACGTTCCTCTTCGAGGTCGTGGAGGCGTTCGGTCTCATGCAGGCTCGGTTCGGGGCGTTCGGAGACCTACTGCGGACCGTGCCGGTGCTTCGACTGCGCTACCGGGAGGGGCTCGACCAGCTGGACGGGGTTGCCGCCCAGATCGAGGTTCTCTCATCTAACGCTGCAGCGTCGTAAGCCACCTGTAGCACGTAAGTTTCGCGTCAGTTTTCGATCAGGCGGCCGTCAGCCCTCTCATTCCATGCTCATGCCAAGACCTCGGGGAAACCTCGGGGCGATGTCTTCGGAAGCTGTGATCCCTGTCCCGTACTTGGGCGCTTGGGCCAGGGGGAGCTAGTAGCGCAACCGGCCGAATCCGGAGGCATGAGATGAAACGATTCCCCCTCTTAGTCCTAGCCACCCTGGTCACCTTGTTGGCCGCGGCCTGCTCTCAGAACGAGGCGCCGCTCCAGCAGGTCTCCCTCCTCGAGGTGTACCCAGCCGACGGCGCCGTTGACGTGGCCGTCGACGTCCAGATCGTCGCGAGATTCGACGGCGCGCTGGACGGAACCGGCCTGCTCGACCAGGTCAGCCTGCACCTCGCCGACGCGAACATCGCCGGCACCCTCGCCTACGACGACGCCGAGTACACGCTGACCTTCACCCCGGCCGACGCTCTCGCCCCCGCCACCACCTACAGCGTCACGCTCGCTGGCACGGTGAAGGCGCTGCAGGGCGCCTCGCTGGGCGAGGAGACGGTCTGGAGCTTCACGACGGCCGCTTACGAGGATGAGGGCACCGGCCCCGGCGACGACGGCACCGATCCAGCCGAAGAGCCCACCGACACCGACGGCGACGGCATCCCCGACAGCGAAGACCCCGACATCGACGGCGACGGGATCCCCAACGAAGGTGACTACGACCCCTACGACCCCGATGTCGACGACGACGGCGTCACGGACGGCGACCAGGTCGACTCGATCGACGGCATCGTGGCGATCGACCCGGCCCCCGGCACCTACTCCACCAACCGCACGCACGTCACCATCACGCTGGACCGCGCCATCGATCCCTCGACCCTCGAGTGGGACACGACCGTCGTGGTCTACAACCTTCCCGACGGCAACCAGGTCGTCGAAGGTAAGACGCCATCCAACGGCTCCATCGCGGGGACGCTCAGCTACGACGCAGCGACCCACGCCCTGACCTTCACCTTCGACGAGCCGCTCAAGAAGGCCCC
>DASVCK010000114.1:0-7677 GCA_036381675.1 Trueperaceae bacterium
AGAACGATGTCGACGGTCCCCTCGATGAGCACGTACATCTCGTGCGCCGCGTCGCCGGCACTGAAGATGACCTCACCCGCCGAGTAGTTGCGGGCGTTCGGCGAGTCCTTGAAGATCTCGAGCACGTCCATGCTCACCACCCTCTCCCCTGTGGAAGGTAAGCATCGCACACGTAGTAGCCTCTGCCAACGCAAGGGGGGTGTGGAGCCAGGTGAGCAACGACGTCGAGCCGAACCTGGTGATCCGACCGCTCACCGCGCTGGACGCCGCGGCCTACAGGGAGCTGAGACTGGAGGCCCTGAGACTGGCTCCGACCGCGTTCGGGTCCAGCTACGAAGAGGAGTCTGTTCGAGACTCGGCTACGGTGGCCGCACGCATCGATCCCACGGATACGCAGCGCGTCTTCGGAGCGCTGCGCGCCGGTCGCCTGGTGGGCACGGCAGGACTGAAACGGCAGACAGGCCTGAAGGAGCGCCACAAGGCGTTCGTGTGGGGCGTCTACGTCACACCCGACGAGCGCGGACGCGGCGTAGCGAAGCGGCTGATGCTCGCTGCGCTCACAGAGGCCCGGGGCATGTCAGGCGTCGAGCGCGTCACGATCGCCGTGAACGCGGCCAACGATCCGGCGCGCCGGCTGTACGAGAACCTCGGCTTCGAGACCTTCGGTGTCGAGCCGGACGCCCTGAGGGTCGAGGGCGAGTCCATCGACGAGATGTGGATGACCCTGCTGCTGCGCTAGCCCCGACCCGGGTTCGGCCTCAACCGTGCGGCTCGAGCCGAGACCCCATGCCGCCACCGTCCATGCCTCCCTCGCCGGAGCCGTGGTCTATGACGAACGAGATCTTGGTGTCGACGCGCCACTGGGCGATGCGGTCGCCTTCGACGATGGCCTGCATCTCCTTGATGTAGATGGACTGGATGTTGCGTACCGAGCGCGAAGCCTCCCGAAGAGCGGTCTGGACCGCGTCCTCGAAGCTCTTCTCCGACTGCGCCAGGACCTCGATCACCTTGACGACCGACATGCTGCACCTCCAGTGCTTGGAGGTGACCGTAGCAACGGCGCCTTAGCGCCCCATTAGGCGTCTTGAGTACGATGCGCTGGCTTGGCGACGGGCGAGCTCTACCCCACCATCGCGCGCCTCGTGCGCTACGCCGTGCCCGCCATGCTCGCGGGCATGACGGTGCCCCTCATGGGCCTCGTCGACGTCGCGGTCCTGGGACGGTTGGGCGACCCGGCGATCATCGCCGCGGTGGGCGTAGCCAGCACGATCTTCACGACCATCGCCTGGTCGTTCAGCTTCCTGCGTTTCACCACCACCGGCCTCGTGTCGCAAGCTGCAGGCCGCGACGACGAGCAGGGCCTCGTCGTCGAGGGCCTACGCCCGCTCGTGGCAGCGCTGGCGGGAGGCATCGCGCTCGTCGTGCTCCAGGGTCCGCTGGTGTCGCTGGGCCTGGCGCTGATCGCCCCGGAGCCGGAGGTGGCGCTTCACGCCCGCACCTACTTCGGCATTCGCATCCTCGGGGCGCCTCTCACCCTCTCCCTCTACGCGCTGCAGGCCTGGCTCATGGGCACGCGTCGCCCCCGGACCCTCCTCGCCACGCAGGCCTTCATGACCGCGTTCAACGGTGCCCTCAGCGCCTACCTGGTGCTGGGGCGCGGGCTGGGCATCGCCGGAGCGGCCTGGGCGACGGTGGCCGCCGAGGCGGCGGCGACCGCCCTCATCGTCGCCCTCGTTCTACGACACGTGCCGTTGGCGCGCTGGCGGGCCGGCTTCGCTCACGTGTTCGAGCGGGCGGCATGGCGCCGCCTCCTCGCGGCGAACACCGACCTCGTCGTGCGCACGGTGCTGCTGAGCCTCAGCCTCGCCCTGCTCAACGAGCGGAGCGCTCGGCTCGGCACCGACGTCCTCGCCGCCAACCAACTGCTGCTGCAGTCCTACCTGCTGCTGGCGACGCTCATCGACGGCGTGGCCCTCGGCGTGGAGGTGTACGCCGGCCGTGCCGTCGGCGCGAGGGACCCCGCCGCCCTGCGCCACGTCGTCTCGCGTGGCGCCGTGATGGCCGTCGGCTGGGGCGCGGCGCTCGCGCTGTTCGTCGCCGCCGTACCGGGAGTGTTCCTGCCCCTGCTGACCACCAGCGAACAGCTCGTCGAGCTGGCGCGGGGCTACTGGGGCTGGCAGGTAGTGACCCCGCTGCTGGCTGTCTGGGCCTTCCTGTGGGACGGCGTCTACTTCGGATCCGTGCGAACGCGGGCGCTGCGAGACTCGATGATCGTCTCTACCGCGATCTACGTCGTTGCCTCGTTCGGGCTGGGCGCGGCGTTGGGCAACCACGGCCTGTGGCTGGCGCTGATGATCCAACTTATCGCCCGCGCGCTCACCCTCACGGCGGGATGGCCCAGGCTCCTGGGCGCGGTGCGGCAGAGCTCGGCTTCCGTGGCAAGCTAGCCTCTGGTGAAGGGTTCCTTCGGCTTCTCCCTGCCTGCCTGGGCCCGCGCGTTGCTCGGTCTCACGCCGCTGGCCCTGGGCTTCGTGGTCGGCCAGCTGGCTTCGGCACCGTCTGCGCCGCTGGGGCCGGACGCGCCGCCAGACGTGTTCTCGGTCGGACGCGCCTTGCCTGTGCTCGAGCGACTCGTCGGGGACGGCTCGCCTCACCCCGTGGGCAGCGCAGCGAACGCGGCAGTCAGGGAACGCCTCGTGGCAGAGCTCACCGGACTGGGGCTGGAGCCGGAGCTACAGGAGGCTTTCGCCTGCAACCTGCGCTTCGAGCTGTGCGGCGAGGTCGTCAACGTGATCGCGCGCCTGCCGGGCCCCGCTACCGGACCCGTGGTGCTGCTCACAGCCCACTACGACTCGGTCGCGGCCGGCCCAGGGGTGTCAGACGACATGGTCGGGGTCGCGGCCGTGCTGGAGGCAGCGCGCCACCTCCTGGCGGATGGTGGCCGCACGAACCGTGTCGCGCTGCTGTTCAGCGACGGCGAGGAGGCCGGCCTGCTGGGTGCGAGGGCCTTCCTGTCGCACCCGCTGTCGAGCGAGGTGACCGTCGTCGTGAACGCAGAGGCGCGTGGCACGCGCGGCGCCAGCCTGCTGTTCGAGACCAGCCGCGACAACCACTGGCTCATCCGCGCGTTCGCGGCCCAGGCGCCCAGGCCGATGACGAGCTCGCTGCTCTACCAGGTCTACGAGCTTCTTCCCAACGACACCGACCTCACCGAGTACAAGGCGGCCGGTATCGCCGGCGTCAACTTCGCGTACGTGGACGGGATGCAGCTCTACCACACGCCCCTCGATGACCTGGCGCACCTGTCCCTGGCCAGCTTCCAGCATCAGGGGGAGAACGTTCTGGCCGCGGCGCGGGCGTACGCGAACGCCGACCTCGAGGACCCACCGGCAGGTGGCGCGATCTACACGTACGTCGCTCCCGGCCTGGTGGCCATGGCGCCGGTCGGATGGGCCCCGCCGCTGGCAGCCGTGGCAGCGCTGGGTCTGTTGGCGGCGCTCCTGTTCGCGTGGCGCAGAGGGCAGGTCACCTTGTCCGGTTGGGCTCTCGGGTTCGTCGCGTCGCTGGTCGCCGTCGGCTTCGCCGGTCTGCTGGCCGCCGGGGCAACCGGCCTGTTGACGCTGTTGCGCCCAGAGGGCCAGCCCTTCTGGGCCCAGCCATTACCGGCGCGGGTCGCGGTGTGGGGGTTGGCGGCCACCGCCGCCGCGCTGTCGGTCGCCGTGGTGGCCCGCACTGCCGGCAGGTGGGGGCTGACCCTGGGTGCGTGGACGCTGTGGGCGGTGGCTACCCTGACGGTGGCCGTCCTTCTGCCGAGCGCCAGCGCCGAGCTCCTACTGGTGCTGCTCTTCGCGGCCGCCCTGCACCTCATCGCTGCGGTGGCGCGCCCGCAGGGCCCTCTGCCCACGGCCGTCGCCAGCTTCCTGAGCGCGGCGGGCGCCGCCTACGTCCTACTGCCGCTCGCCCTCGACCTGGAGAGCGGTCTGGGTCTCGGCTTCGCCGGTCCGATCGGCGTGGTCGTGGGCCTGGTAGCGACCACCGCGACGCCGCTGCTGGCCGGGGTGCGGGCTTACCGACCCAGGCAAGACGTCATGGACGTCGCCGCGGAGGTGCCCAAGCCGCACGCCCCGCCCCCGGAGCGGCCGACCCACGAACGGCGCGCGCGAGCTGCCCTCATCGCCGCGGCCGCCACGGCGGTGCCGGCGCTGGTGGGCTTCGGGATCGCGCTCGCCGTGCCCGCCTATGCGGAAGCGTGGCCACGGCACTTGACCTTCACGTGGCTCGAGGAGTGGGAAGAGGGAACGTTGGTCGCGTCCAGGTGGTTGGCGGCCGCCGAGCCCACCGGCCCCCTGCCCGCGGACGTAGCCGCCGTCGTCGATTGGCAGGAGCCGGCGCCGTTACTGCCCTGGTCGAGGACGAGGTACTTCCACGCGGCCGCGGCCGCGCCCGCCGCAGCGCAGCCACCGCCGACCGTCGAGGTCGTGTCGGACGAGACTTCCGGCGACGAGCGCGTGCTGAGGTTGAGGCTCACGACGTCGGCGCCCGTGCTGCGCACCGTCCTCCGCCTGCCACCCGAGACCGCGGCGGCCGAGGTGCGGTTCATCGGCACGCCGAACGCGTGGGACTTCGGGCGCACGTCGGGGCTCCGAGCCCACACGATCGTCTGCAGCGGCGCAGGTTGCGACGGTCGCGTCATCGAGCTCTCGCTGCGAGCGCAAGGGCCCGTCGAGATCGTCTACGCGGAGGTGCTGCCCGGCCTACCGGCGGATGGCCAAGGCTTGACGGCCGCGCGCCAGATGGCGGCTGTGCCCAGCCATTTGGGCGACGTGACGCTGCGGCTGCATCGCATCACACTGCCCTAGCCGCCTCCCACCGGTCCGCGCCGGCCATGAGGAACGTGGCCTCGACCTGCGTCCCGTACATCGTCACGCGCCGATATACGACGGGTTAGCATCGGCGCCATGCTAAGTACCGACACCTTGAGCGCGTTGATCGCGCGCGGCAGGTCGGCGGGGGCCGATTTCGCCGAGGTATACGCCGAGCGCTGGCGCCGCCGCGGCATCAGGGCCGTGAACGGCCAAGTCGAGGACGCCACCAGCGTCGTCCAGCTCGGCGCCGGCATCCGCCTCTTCTTCGGCCAGGACGTGCTCTACGGCTACACGAACGACATCTCGGACGCCGGCCTGACCGAGGTTCTCGACAGCCTGGTCGCGGTGAAGGGCGGCGGCAACGGCCGACCGGATGCGAGCGGCAGGGGCGGCCTGGACCTGAGGACGCTGAGCACGGGCCCAGACCTCCCGGGCCCCAAGGTCCCTCCGACGGCTCACGACAAGCGTTGGCGCCTCGAGCGCCTGCGCGAAGCCGACGCGGGTGCACGGATCGATGCCGCGATAAGCCAAGTGGAGGCCACCCTGGCCGAGGTCGAGCAAGAGGTGCTGGTCGCCAACTCGGATGGCGTGGTCGCCACCGACGAACGTGTCCGCACGCGCATGGTCGTGCAAGCGATCGCCCGCGACGGCGACCAGACGCAGACGGCTCACGTCGGCCCTGGCCTCTCGGTGGGCCTCGAGCTTCTCGACATGTACCCGCCGGCCGAGACGGGCAGGCGGGCGGCCGAGATCGCGCTCACGAACCTGAGGGCACGCAAGGCACCAGCCGGCACGATGCCCGTCGTCGTAGGGAACGCCTTCGGCGGCGTGATCTTCCACGAAGCGCTGGGCCACCTGCTTGAGACGACCGCGGTCGCGCGCAACGCCTCCGTGCTCGCCGGCAAGCTGGGCGAGCAGATCGCGAGCCCCGCGATCACTTATGTCGACGACGGCACGATCCCTTACGCCTGGGGCTCCACGAACTACGACGACGAGGGCGCCCCCACCGAGCGCACCGTCCTCATCGAGAACGGCGTGCTTAAGAGCTACATGGTCGACAGGTGGGGCGGCATGGTGACCGGCTATCGTCCGACCGGTTCCGGCCGCAGGCAGGACTACACGTTCGCGCCCACCTCTCGCATGCGTAACACCTTCGTCGTCAACGGCGACACGCCCAAGGAGAAGCTCTTCGAGGGCATCGAGTACGGCCTGTACGCGAAGGTCATGGGCGGCGGCCAGGTCAGGCCGGGCTCCGGTGAGTACAACTTCGCCGTCAAGGAGGGCTACATGATCAGAGGCGGCGAGATCGCCGAGCCCGTGCGCGGCGCGATGCTCCTCGGTAAGGGCCCCGACACGATCAAGAAGGTGGTCGCGGTCTCGGACGACCAGACCAACGAGCCCGGCATGTGCGGCTCGAAGTCGGGGTCCATCCCCACCGAGGTCGGGCAGCCGCACATCCTCGTCAGCGAGATCGTCGTGGGAGGTGAGGCATGACCTTCGAAGAGGCCAAGCGCTGGCTCCTTGACAAGGCGGCCCAGCGCGGCGTGGACGCCGAGGTACTGGCCAACACCGAACGCGAGCTGGCGATCAACGCGCGGGACGGCAAGGCCGAGGAGACCACCGTGTCGCAGCGCGGCGGCATGGGCCTGCGGGTCGTGGACGGCGGCCGCGTGGGCTACTCGTCCACCGAGGACCTCCGCGAGGAGTCGCTGGGCTGGGCCCTGGACGAGGCGATCGACAACGCGTCCCTGCAGGCGAGCGGCGGCGCGGCCCTTCCCAGTGGCGGGTCACTCGGCAGGCACGACCTCCTCGACGAGGGGCTGTCCGGCACCGTCGACGAGAAGCTGGGCATGGCGCTGGCGCTCGAGGACAGCCTCAAAGGCGACCCGCGCGTGCAGTCGGTCCAGTACTCGCTCTACACGGAGAGCCTTTACGAGACGCACATCGGCTCGACCAAGGGGGTCGACGGCTCGTACCGCAGGGGCACGGCCGCGATGGTTGCCGGTCTCGTCATGAGGGAAGGTCCGAGCGTCAAGCAGGGCTTCAAGATCGACGCCGCCAACGATTTCCACCAGCTGGAACCCGGCCGGACGGGCCAGATGGCTCTCGAGAAGATCGGCAGGCAACTGGGCGCACGGGGCCTCACTACGGGCCGTCGCCGGGCGATCTTCGAGCCCGAGGTCGTCGCCACGCTGCTACAGCTCCTCGTCTACGCGCTATCGGGCAAGTCGTTAGCAGAGGGCAAGAGCGGCCTGCAGGGCAAGCTCGGCGAGCGCGTGGCCACCGATGCCTTCACCCTCGTAGACGACGCGACTCTGCCGCACGGGCTGGCCAGCCGACCCTTCGACAGCGAGGGCACGCCGTCGCGGCGCCTCGTCCTCATCGAGGAGGGCGTTCTGCGGTCGTTCCTGCACAACACCGACACGGCGGCGCGCACCGGCCAGGAGACCACAGGTCACGCGCGGCGCGGGTACGCCGAGACCCTCGGGGTGGGTATCTCCAACCTCATCCTCGAGTCAGGCAGCGGCGTGACCGTCGGGGACGGCATCCTGGTCACCGACCTCATGGGCGTGCACGCGGGCGCGAACCCCGTCACCGGCGACGTAAGTGTGCAGGCCATGGGCCTAGAGACCGTGGGCGGCGAGACCTTCCCGGTCGACGACTTCGCCGTCTCCTTCAACCTCTTCGAGCTGCTCAAGCGCATCGAGGAGGTCGGCGACGACCCCGTCACCCGGCCGACCATGGGCGATCAGGGAGCCGTCACCGCTCCCAGCATCGCCGTGCCGGACGTGAGCTTCGCCGGCAAGTAGCA
>DASVCK010000115.1:0-2022 GCA_036381675.1 Trueperaceae bacterium
AGTAGACGCTCCGTCGGCACATCGGCGAACGCCGGGTCTGCCAGGTAGTTGCCCCTGGTCACGCCCGCCCAGGCCAGTGCAGCGGCAACGATGAAGCCGTGCTCCGGCCCGTTGTGCTCCATAGAGGCGATGTCGAAGTTCTCCAGTACGTTGAGGACCTGGAGCGTGAGCAGACCACCCCCGGGCACGGCCGAGCTGACGACCTCGTACCCGCGGTAGGTGGTCCTGAGGGGCGGCTCCACCACGGGCCGGTAGTTCGCCAGGTCTTCGCGCGTGACGAAGGCACCGTTCGCCTCGAAGTCCGCGATGATCTCCTCCGCCAGTTCCCCCGTGTAGAACTCGGCCGGCCCGTTCTCGGCGATGCGCTCCAGCGAGCGAGCCTGGTCCGGGTTGGCGTAGGCGTGGCCCGTCTCCATCATGTCCCCCGTCGGACCATGGAACAGGGCCCTCGCCGCGTCGTTCCAGGCGTACTTCTCGCGCGGATGCGGTATCTCGGGCAGCATCGGCTTGCGAACGTGCTCGGCGACGTACTCGGGCACGAGGTAGCCCTCGCGCGAGAGATCGATGCTGGGCTGAAGCAGCGCCGCCCAGTCACGGGTGGCGTAGCGCTTGTGCAACTCGCCGAAGCCGGCGATGGTTCCCGGCGTCATTATCGAGGTGTAGCCCCGCAGAGCCCGGTGGTCGTCGAACAGCGGGAAGCGCCACAGGTCAGTGAAGCCCTTGACGTCGTTCACCCACATGTCCGGACGCATCCTGGCGCCGATGCGCGGCCAGAACCCTATGTGCTCGAACGTGCCCGTGCTCGCCTGGTACACGGTCGCCGAGCCCCAACCGCCCAGACCGCACATGAAGGGGTCGGCTACCATCTGCATGAACCCTGCCGCGATGGCGGCGTCGAAGGCGTTGCCACCCTCCTCCATGACCTGGGCACCCAGCTCTACCGCCGCCGGCTGCGGCGCCACTACTATCCCTCTCAACTGATCACACCTCTCGCTTCCCTGTCCCAGAGGTCGGCCGGGGGCGTCATGCGACCACGCCCCGCTCCTTGAGCTCTGCCAGCTCGGCGGCGCTCACGCCGGCCAGGTCCGATAGGACCCCTTGGGTGTCGGCGCCCAGCGCGGGTCCAGGCGCGGGCGCCCGGCTACCGCCAGGCGTCTGTACCGGACCGGCCACCTGTTTCACGTACCCGAACTGTGGATGGTCGTAACCGACCACCAGGTCGAGCGCCTCCACCTGCGGGTCAGCCAACGCCTGCCCCAGGTCGTTGACGGGTGCCACCGGCACGCCCCCCTCGAGTCTCGCGAGCCAGTGCGAGACGCTGCGCCCCTTGAACTCGCGCTCGAGCCGGCCAAGCAACTCGTCCTTGTGCTCTAGCCGCCCTGCCATGGTCGCGAACCGCGGGTCACCCAGCACGTCGTGGATCTCCATGCGCTCGGCCAGCTCCCGGAAGAAGGCGTCCGTCTGGCACATGACCATCACCCAACCGTCCGCGGCCTCGAACAGCTGCGACGGCACGATCGAAGGATGGGCGCCACGAGGCTGTCTACGCGCGTGGTACCCACGCGTCAGCGTCCAGCTCGCCAGGTAGTTGGTCAGGTTGAGCGCGGTAGCGAACAGGCTGGTGTCGATGTCGCAGCCCAACCCCGTCTGCTTGGCCCTGTGCAGGCCAGCCAGCATCGCGACGGCAGCGGCGAGGCCGGCAGAGAAGTCCACGACGCTCACGCCGGCCCTGACGGGCGGGCCGTCCGGCTCTCCTCCCATGGCCGCCATCCCGGACATGGCCTGAACTATGTATTCGTATGCCGGCTGGTCGGCACGTGGGCCGTGGCGACCGAACCCCGTCAGGAACGCGCACACTATGGCCGGGTTGTGCGCCTTGAGCTGTTCGTAAGTTATGCCGAGGCGCTCGGGCGAAGTCCCGCGAGCATTCGAGAAGACGACGTCTGAGCGTGCGACCAGACGCCCGAACATCTCCTTGCCGTCGGGATGCTTCAAATCCAGGGCCACGCTGCGCTTGCCGCG
>DASVCK010000116.1:0-5989 GCA_036381675.1 Trueperaceae bacterium
AGGTAACGCAGAAGACGCCAAGAACCGCAAAGCGAACGGAGAACCGACTAATCTCATACCGGAGGTTCCTCTCCCGACCAGGAATGGAACCTCCATTCTCACTCAACCAACCGTCTCACCTAAAACGGGACTCAAACAGCCTGGGATACAGATGACGGGCCGCTCTTGGCGGGCCCGACCAGCCAAGCCTAGCTCACGCGCCTAGCCGCCTGCGATCCCCCTTGACCTCTTAAATGGTGGCAATGCGACTCCTACCTATGGCGGAGGAGGTCCTTCGCTGCCAGCCGGTAGGGTCCCTCCCGTGACAGACGCATCCAACTCCACACAGACAGCCTCCACTTCCCGCCCCGAGCGTGCCGGCCGGCGCCCTCCGTCAAGGAACGGCCTCATGGCCCTTACCGCCCTGGCCGCGCTCGTGTGCAGCGCCGTCGTGACGCAGGTCTTCCTGGCGGGGCTCGGCCTGCTGGTCGATCCCAGCTACCTGGCCTGGCACTCGAGCTTCGTGCATCTGATCGAGCTGGCGGTGTTCGTGATGTTCCTCCTCGCCGCGTTCGTAGGGGGCGCCCGACTCGCGGGTCTCAGCGCGATCACCTTGCTGCTCATCAGCACGCAGTACGCGTTCATCCACGGCTTCGACGGTCCGGCGCGCGCCCTTCACGCCGTGAACGCCCTGGTGCTGTTCGCCGTCAGCTGGGCGACCGCGCGCCAGGCGGCGGCCAAAGTAGTGGAGGCCAACGCGATGCGAGCGGGCCGGTCCGGGCGTCCGGCGTCCGGGGCCGGCGCCGTACTGGGCCTCTCGATCACGCTCTTGGCGAGCGCCTTCATCGTCGTCACGAGCATCCTGCCCCACGGCGCCGCGGCGGCACAGGGCGGCGGTGAGCCAGGCGCGACAGCCGCTGCGAGCACCGAGACGTCCGAGCTGGGCGCCACGGTGTTCGCTCAGAACTGCGCGGGCTGCCACGGCGCAAGCGGGCAGGGAGGGGTCGGACCCAGGTTGGCCGGCAACGACGATCTGAGCGACCGCGCGTTCGTGGAGAAACGAGTACGGGAGGGCGAGAGCATCATGCCGGCCTTCGACGGGCGGCTCACCGACGAACAGATCGCGGCCGTGGTTGAGCACGTCAGGGCCAGCTGGGGCAACGACTTCTGACCACCGCCCGCGATTAGGTGGGGAGAGGCCTCTACCTACCTGCCGGCCCCCAGGCCGGTGCTGCGCAGGAAGTCGAGGCTTCGGGCCACGGCCGTGAACATGTCGGTGGCGCACTCATCCAGCTCGACTATGAGCCACTCGGCGCTGGCGGCACGGACGATCCGCTCGATGTCGAGGGCACCCTCACCGACCGCGACCATGGGCATGCCCGGCCGCGCCGGCCCGTCCTTGACGTGCAGCAGCGGGGCCCGCTCGTTCAGGTCGGCCACCAGGCCAGCGGCGTCCACGCCTGCGGTCTCGGCCCAGTACACGTCGACCTCGAAGAACACCTCCGCCGGCAGGCGTTCGCGCAGGACATCGAACGGCACGAGGCCGGCACGGGATTCGAACTCCCACCAGTGGTTGTGCAGGCCCAGCGCCACGTCGTGCTCGGACAGGGCGGCGTGCGACTCCAGGACCCGGTCCACGAAGCGCCCCAGCGCCGCCTCGTCAGCGACGTCATCCGGTCGGCTGCTAGCGACGACGCGCGGCGTGCCCAGGGCCAGCGCCGTCTCCACCACGGCCGCGCGCGCCTCTCCGGCGGCGAGGGGAGCATGAAGGCTGGGTATCGCAAGCCCCAACGAGTCGCAGGCGACCCGCATGCGCTGGGCGCTTCTCGGGTCGAGGCCGAAGGGCTCGACGCCCAGGTAGCCCAGCGCCGCGACGCGCTCCAGCACAGCGCCGGATCCGGAACGCTTGAGGTCTTCCCTCACGGTGTAGAGCTGTAGTGCGATGGGGGCCGTCACGGGCTCAAGCGTATCCCTACCGTCAGGCGGGCTCGGGCTGCAGGCCGTCCTCCTCGCGCGTCGGCGTCTGCCGGCGCGGCAGGAAGGCCGTCGGCGTGCTGGCGTCTATGCGGTCGCTGATCAGGTAGACGTGGTCGCCGGCCTGGAAGACCGTGCTACCCCTCGGCGTGACCAGCTGGCCCTCCCGTAGCACCGCAGCTATCACCACGTCGTCGGGCAGGTCGAGGTCGACGATGCGCTGCCCCACGGCGCGACTCTCGGGTGTCAGGTAGGCGTCCGTGACGGTGGCGCCAATGGGGGCGTCGCCGCCCAGCTCGAGCCTCAACGGGCTGCGGGCCGGTTCCTCGACCGCCAGGCCCAGCCAGTGCGCCAACGGCGCGAGGCTGAAGCCCTGTATGAGCGTGCCCACGATGACGACGACGAACACGATGTTGAAGATGCTCTCGGCGCCGGGTATGCCGAAGCTGAGCGGGATGATCGCCAGGATGATCGGGACCGCGCCCTTGAGCCCGGCCCAGGACAGGAGCGTGCGCTCCTGGACTGTGAAGCCGTAGCGCCCGAGCGACAGGGCCCTCAGGATGCCCAGCGTCCCGAACACCGCCAGGGGGCGCGCCACGAACAGCACGACGCCCGTGATCGCCAGGGCGATGCCGAGGTTGGGCAGGAGCCTCTCGGGGAACACGAGCAGGCCGAGAACGACGAACATCAGGATCTGTCCGCCCCATGCCAGGGCCTCGGTGAAAGCGGCGATGGAGTGCCTGTGCGCCAGCCTCGCGTTGCCCACGATGAGGCCGGCCGCGTACGCGGCGATGAAGCCGTTGCCGCCCAGGAGGTTGGTGACCGCGTAGATGAGCAGCCCGCCGCTCAGCGCCAGGATGGGGTACAGCCCGTACGCCTCCAGCCGGAGGTGGTTGATCACCCACACGAGCAGCCGCGCCAGCACGACACCAGCCAGCGCCCCGATCGCCAGCTGGATCACGATGCTGACGATGAGCGAGGCCACGTCAAGGGAGCCGCTGGTGATCGCCCGCGAGAACGCCAGCGTCATGAGCAGGGCGATGGGGTCGTTGGTGCCGGACTCCGTCTCCACGATCCCGCGCAGCCTCGACGGTAGGCCCCTGCCCTTCAACGACGAGAAGATCGCCGCCGCGTCGGTCGAGGCCAGGACCGAGCCGAGGAGCATGCTCGTGAGCAGGTCCAAGTTCGTGAGCCACCACGCCGCCAGGCCGATCACGCCCATGTTGATGAGGGTGCCGATCGTCGCCATCAGGCTGGCCGGCATGATCGCGACACGGAACAGGCGCATCCTCGTCTCCATGCCGCCCGAGTAGAGGATCACGGCGAGGGCGAGCAGGCCGATGTCGTACGAGAGCGCGTAGTCCGAGAACTCGATGCCTACCGGGCCGCTGCTGCCAGCGAAGATCCCGAGACCGACGAAGAGGACGAGGGCGGGCAAGCCTAGACGCGTCGAGAAGCGCGTGCTGGCGATAGCCGCGATGGCGAGCATGCCGAAGATCGCGATGCCGAGGTCCACTTGGCGCGAGTGTATCAACGGCCCGGCGAAGCGCTCCGGACGGGGCAGCGGCTCGCGAACCCGCTAACGTAGGGCATGGAGATGGGCAGCCGAACCGTGGCGCTGATCGCTCACGACCGCATGAAGCTGGACCTCGCGATGTTCGCCCGCGACCATGCGGACGTGCTCAGCAGGTTCGACCTGATCGCCACCGGTACGACCGGGAAGGTGCTCATCGAGAAGACCGGCCTGTCGGTCGAGCGCCTTCGCTCCGGCCCCGACGGCGGCGACCTTCAGGTGGGCGCACGGGTAGCGGAGGGCCGGGTGCTGGCCGTCATCTTCTTCAGAGATCCACTGACCGCCCAACCTCACGAACCCGACGTGTCAGCGCTCCTGCGCATCTGCGATGTCCATCACGTGCCCCTGGCGACGAACCTGGGCACCGCTGAAGCCGTCGTGGCCTGGCTCGAGGAGCGCCCCATGGAGGCCGACTAAGTGAGCAAGCAGATGATCGAAGCGTTCCTTCGCGAGATGAAGGGCCGCTATCAGGAGCACATCGACGCCGTGGCTCTGCCCGAGGGGACGTTCGAGTACGTCGAGGAGCTGGCCAGGAGCGGCGACACCGAGACGCTGCTCTTCATGCTGAAGCTGGGCTACCTGATGGGCCTGCAGACCGGATACGCCGCGGCCATGAGTGGCGAGGAAGGCCCCAACCCGAGAGGCACGCCCGGCCCGTTACAGGCCTGATCAGACCTCGGCGGCGGCCACTTGCTCCTGGGATGAGGGCACGGCCTCGTCGTGCAGGAGCACGACCTCGTGCTCGAGGTCGGCCTTCAGGCTGGCGCCCACCGAGCAGTACTTGTTCATGGCCAGGTCGACGAGGCGCTCGGCCTGCTCGCGGGTGAGGCCGGGCACGTCGAACACGTGGCGGGCCTTGATGCGCACGTAAGGCGAGGGAACGTCCTCGGGACGCTCGCCTTCCAGCTCGATCGTGTAGCTGTTCACCGTGAGGCGCCGCTTGGCCAACATGTGACTGATGTCCATGCCGGCGCAGGCGCCCAAAGCATTGAGCACCAGCTGCATGGGGCTCATGCCCGTGCGCGCCGTCTTCTCGTTGTCGATCATCACGCGCAGGCCGTCGGGCGTCTCGCCCACGAAGCGCAGGCCGCCCAGGTTGTGCAGCGTCGCGGTGTTCGTCTTCGCCATGCCCGAGGGTACGCCGCCCCGTGGCGCTTAGACTCGCCGTGGAGAACGATGTCGGGCACTTCGACACCGCCAGTGAGCGGCGACCGCGCATGGGACAAGGCGGCTTGGCGAGCGTGGGCACGCGAACGGCGGCGGGCGCTCAGAGCCGAGGTCGGAGCGAGCGCCGACGCTGCGATCGCGGGCCATCTACTGGCCTGGCAGCCGTTCGTCTCCGCCGGGGTCGTCGGCGTGTACCTGGCGTTCGGGCAGGAGGCGGATCTGGCCGCGCTGATCGAAGCCGCCCAGCGGGAAGGGAAGCTCGTCGTGGCGCCACGGGCCCATGAGCTGCCCGCGCCCCTTCTCACCCTCCACGAGCTGAAGCCGGGCGCACGGCTCGTGAGGCACACCTTGGGCCAGCCGGAGCCGCCTGCGGACGCGGCTCAGGTGGATCACGCTCAGGTTGACGTCCTGCTCGTGCCGGGCCTGGCCTTCGACGAGAGGGGTCATCGGTTGGGCTACGGGCGCGGGTACTACGACCGGCTGCTGCCGCTGCTGAGCCCGGAGGTTCACGTGGTGGGCGTGGCGCTCGAGGACCTGGTCGTGCCGGCGCTGCCGGCCGAGCCACATGACGCCAGGGTCGGCCACCTCGTCACGGAGCGCGGGATACGAGCCGCCCTCACCGGTTGAGCGCGGCTCTCAGAGCCCTCGCTGACATGCTTCATGATCCCCGCGACGCTCGGAAGACATCGCCAAGCCGCGCCGTGAGCGCGTATATTCTTCGCAAGTGATCCTTCACATCTAGGGCACGGGCCGACCCCGGCTCACGAAAGGGTGGACCATGAAGCTAGCCTTACGACTAGGAGCGGTTCTCACCTTGGCGATCGGCTTCGCCCAGGCTCAGGACCCCGTCGAGATCGTGTACTGGCAGTACGTGTTCGACACGCGGGTCCAGGCCATGGACCAGCTCATCGAGCAGTTCAACGCCGAGAACCCTGATGTGGTCGTCCGCCAGGAGACCTTCCCGTTCGACTCCTACCAGCAGAGCGTGGCGGCGGCCATCAGCGCCGGCCAGGGGCCCGACGTCGTGCAGCTCTTCTACGGCTACGTCGCGGCCTGGCAGCGCGCCGGCTACGTCGAGCCGCTCCCGCAGGAGTACCTCCCCAACGACTGGATCGAGAGCTACTTCGTCCCCATGGTGGAGTCGGTGAAGATCGACGGTGAGTACTACGGGCTCCCGACCGCCGTTCGCTCGCTGGCGCTCTTCTACAACAAGGACATGTTCGAGGAAGTTGGCCTCGACCCGAACACGCCGCCCACGACCTGGGACGAGTTCGTCGAGGTCGCCAAGGCGTTGAC
>DASVCK010000117.1:0-3512 GCA_036381675.1 Trueperaceae bacterium
GCACGTGCTGCGGTTCCTCGAGAGCATGTACCAGAACTGCTTGGCTTCGAAGTGCGTGAGCTCGTCGAAGCCGATGAGGGCGATCTGCGCGCCTTGCCAGTCGAGGACGTTCTTCTCGTGCTCGAGGTGCGCGAACTTGACGGTGTTCCCGGTCGGCGTGTGCTCCCACTCGAGCACGCTCTCGCGCGGCTTGAGGCCGGCGGGGCCGTAGATGGCCTCTGACTCGTCCCAGAGGCCGCCTTCGTTGCGGACCTGCACGCTGGTTCGGCGGAAGATGACGGCGCCGAAGCCGGGCACGGTCGTGATGTGCCTTAGCGGCTCGAGTAGCAGGGCGTAGCTTTTGCCGCCGCCGGCGGCGCCGCCGTAGACGACGATGTCCGCGCTCGATGCGAGGAAGGCCTCTTGGGGTCCGGGCTGGGGCCGGATGGTGATGGCATCGGCCACGGGACCTCCATTCCGGCCGGTGCCCCCGGGGGAGGTATGCCCGGGGGCGACGGGCCGCTCGGAAGAGGATGGGGCGCGCAAGGACCCCTGGGTGCGCGGTCGGGAGTCGAACCCGCCTCGGCCGGTATTGAGCCGGCCAGCCTCACCGGAGGCGCCACGCAGCGATACACTTCCCTGGCAGCACAACCAGAGGGGGGAGGGGGGTGAACGACGTGGCGAAGGTTCCTGCGTTCCATTCCAGCAAGCAGAAGGACGTGTATCACGACCGCTCTGAGTGCACGGAAGGGAACAACATCGAGAAGAAGTACCGCGTTGAGGGGACGGGTGGTCTCCCGCGGTGCAAGACCTGCCAGAAGTACGGCTAGTCGTCGGGGCCTATTGACCGGAAGGTCATTTCCCACCAGGGACCTACGAGCTGACCCTCGTTGACATCGTAGGTTCGCCGGAGCTCCGCCACCGGCAGCCCGTGGTTCATGGCGATAGTGAAGGCCCGGAAGCCTTCCCAAGCGTTGCCATAGAACCTGATAGTGGGTTCCGCGTAAGCGTGCCCCGGGCCGCCTTGGCATGACTCGAAGGTGTCCACCCCGTTCTGGCGCAAGGTATCGACGAACGGTTGGATGCCCGGGTCGAGGCCTTCGACTCGCTGCAGGTCGTTGGTCACATGGCGCTCCCCCTGGTGAGCAGACGAGAAGCCCTGTGTCGCTGCGCATTGATCCTGCCCGGCGCGACGGGGCTTCTCGCCATCCTGACTCAATGTTGTGGAGGCCGCCTCTGCCACAGTTGCAACATAGGCGCTCGAGGCATTAGAAGCGGCCACGAGAAAGCCCCGCCGAGTGGCGGGGCCGGTGCGCTGAGTCAGGACTACAGCTATCAGTGTACGGCACGCATCTTCCCATCTGTCAACCGATGAGGTTGTCCTCGACCTCTGGCGTGATGCGTTCGACGATCGCGGCGGCGGCGAGCTGTTGCAGGACGGATGCGACGCGCTCGGTGATGAGCGGCGCCTTGTGGTTCCGGCGCCAGCCGCTGGGCAGCTCAGGCGCTCGATAGAACGGCCGCTCCGCCCAGCACTCCTCGAGGGCGTGCCGGTACTCGCTGCGGGCCTTCCAGTCGAGCATCCTGAGGACTTCATCGTGCGTCTCGCGGTAGAGCTTGATGCTGAGGCCGAAGCCGAGGCGCGTCTGCGCGCGGGTTGCGACGGCGTACAGGCACTCAGCTTCCGGCACGGGCTCCCAGCGTGGCGCGTCCTTGGGGCCGGGGACGGGCGGCGTGGTGGTCCTGATGCCCGCCCCGACGCTGTGACTGGTCGTGGGGCGCATGACTCGCACCCAAGCCTGGGCCTTGAGACGCGGCCAGAGGGCGTTCGCGATCGCGGGCCGGACGTCCGGGGTGGCTGTGGTGAGGGCGGACGCGAGGCTGAGCGTGGCAGTGGCCTCGGTGGGGACTCTGCGGCGACGAGTGGACAACGGGACCCCCTGAAGGCTCACTGGCTCGGCTCTCCTGTCTCGTCGCGCCCGTTGTCGGGCAGGTACACGTTGATCGCCACAGCGCCCTGGATGGGGCCGCCGCCGGGCCCCGACAGCTCCGTCGAGGTCCGCTCGCGGTACTTCTCCGGCTTGTGCGCCTTGAGCAGCGTCACCATGAGCTGGTCGCTGTACTCCCGCACCTGCCCGACCTTCTCGCCCCTCTGATAGACGGGCTTCAGGACGCCGTCGCGGGCGCGGCGCCACGCTTCCTTCTCGAGGCTATCGACGGCGACGTCGACGGCTTCGTCCCATGCGGCGGCGAAGTCGGGGTCGGCGTTGTACCAGTCGTAGGCGGTGCTGCGTGGGACGCCGGCCTTCTTCGCGGCGGCGCTGACGTTCGCCATGCGGGCGAGCTCGGTGAGGAAGCGGCTCTTGCGCTGCTCGACGGTCTGCTCGCGGGCGCGTTGACGTGTCCGAGTCGTCCGAGCGTCGGCCATGGCTCAGGCCCCGATCGTGATGATCGTGGCGCCGTGGACCGACCCGTAGAGCTGGCGGCATTCGGCGGGCGTGATGACCCTGCGTGTCGTGACGAGGGGGTTGGCTTGCGTCGCGTGCGTCCAGGCGAGGCCGGTGAGGGCCTTGAGGACGAGGGTCGCGGCGGTGTCGGCGTTGGGGATGCTCTCGGCGGGCCAGGCGGTCGGTGGGAGGTCCTCGTCTGACGTGTAGACGAGGAGGAGATCGACGTGCACGTGGCCGTGTGGGACGAGCGGGTGGCCGCGGCGGCCTAGGCCGAGTTGCTTGGCGGCTGTTCGTACGGCGTCGACGTAGGCGGCTGCAGGGATGTTGTCTCGGCCGTCGCCGTTGCGTTCTCGGGCTTGTGGTCTGCCGGGGATGACGAGTCGCACCGCCGCCTCCTTCGCGGGGATTCGTGCGCCCCGGAGGGGCGGTGCTGGGTTGATGGTAGCAGGTTGGTGGTTCACTTCCTGGTTCTCCCGATCTCTTCGAGGGTGACCGTGAGGGCGCCGCCGGGGCGTGGGTCCGCTCGGACGATGGTGAGTCGGTCGATCTGGCTGTCGTCGTGGAGGACGCCGGCGTAGACGAGGGCGTCGATGGCGGCCTTTTCGCTGTTGGCGATGTCTCGGCGGCGGCGGTCGGGTGGGTGGAGGGTGAGGGTGATGGCGAGGCGGGCGTCGCCGAGGCGTGGAGCGGCTTGCATTGCGAGCTGCGCGGCGGCTTGGGCCCGGTACTCGCGGCCTTTGCGGCTGAGGACCTTGCGGCCGCGGACGACGGCGTGGAGGTTGTTCGCGGTGGGTGGCCAGGGCAGCTCGAGGGTCACCGTGTGACTCCAGCGAGGCGGTCGGCTTCGTCCTGGGCGGCGCGGTCATTGGTCGCGGCGAACCATGCCTTGCGGCTCATGGCCTTGCGGCGGTCGCAGCACTCGAGGGGTGGGTGCCACCACACAACGCGGCCGCAGGAGCTGTACGTGGGTTCGGCGCCGGCGTCGCAGTACGGGCAGCCCTTCTCGGGGTCGCCGAGGATGATCGCGCCCGTCTCGTCCCGTGGCTCGTTCGCGAACAGCGGCCTCACGAGGGGCCCTCGAGG
>DASVCK010000118.1:0-2986 GCA_036381675.1 Trueperaceae bacterium
GACCACCAAGCGGGTGCAGCGCATATCGGCTGACGAGGAGGAGCGGCAACGCCTGGGCTACGAGGTGATCACCTCCTTCCGGTACGCGGTGGAGCGAGGCGTGCCGCAGGTGCGTTCCGCCACGGTGACCGTGGACGGGGACAAGGCGGCCGACCTCGAGTTCGGGCAGGCTGCCACGATCGCACGCATCAACCTGGGCTGGTTGCACCGTGAGAGGCGCGACCAGTACGGCTTCTCTCTGGACATCGAGCGGGGTTACTGGAAGAAGGAGGCCGACCCGGAGGAAGAGGACGCGGTCGAAGAGGACGACCCGCTGTCGAAGTCGGTCGTCAAGGTCGTGCCGTTCGTCGAGGACCGCCGGAACCTCCTCGTATGGTGGCCGGCGGAGCAGCTCACCGACGTGCAGATGGCGTCCCTGCAAGCGGCGCTCAAGGTGGCCATCCAGGTGGAGTACCAGCTCGAGGACAACGAGCTCGCCGCGGAGCCCCTGCCCAGCGTCCACGACCGCCGGGCGCTCCTGTTCTTCGAGGCTGCTGAAGGCGGCGCCGGCGTGCTGCGGTCGCTCGTGGAGGACCGGGGAGCCATCGCCCGAGTGGCGAGGCGGGCGCTAGAGGTGGCGCACTTCGACCCCGATACGGGCGAGGACCTCGGGAAGGCGCCGGGCGCCAGGGAACGGTGCGAGGCCGCCTGCTACGACTGCCTGATGAGCTACGGCAACCAGCGCGACCACCGCTCGCTCGACCGCATGCAGGTGCGCGAAGTCCTGTTGCGCCTCGCGCGAGCGGAGGTCGTCACGTCGCCGACGGCGGAGCCGCGTTCACAGCATCTGGAGCGACTGCGGAAGGCCTGCGCCAGCGAGCTCGAGAGGCGCTTCCTCGACCTTCTCGAGGCCAAGGGACTGCGGTTACCCGATCACGCCCAGCACTGCCTCGACGTCCCTGGGGGGATGACGGTGCCCGACTTCTACTACGCCGACCAGGGCGTGGCCGTGTACGTCGACGGGCCGCCCCACGACTTCCCGGACCGTCAGGAGCGAGATGCTGCCCTCACCGCCGCGCTCATGGACGTCGGGATCACCACGCTGCGCTTCCACCACGAGGCCGATTGGCCGCGTCTCCTGGAGGAGAACGCCGCGGTCTTCGGGGGTGGGCGGTGACGTTCCAGGCTGGTTCACTCGTGCGGGCTCGCGGCCGCGACTGGGTGGTGCAGCCGGGTTCCGACGACGAGTTCCTGGTACTCAAGCCACTCGGCGGCCGCGACGAAGAGGTCACCGGGTTGCTGGTCGGCCTGGAAGACGTTCGGGAGGCCAGCTTCGGTCTGCCTAGCCCGGACGACCTGGGCGACGCCCGCTCGGCTGGGCTGCTACGCGACGCTGCCCTGCTGTCCTTCCGTTCGAGCGCGGGCCCGTTCCGCAGCTTCGGGCGCATCGCCGTCGAGCCCCGTCCATACCAGCTCGTGCCGCTCCTGATGGCGCTGAAGCTCGACCCGGTGCGGCTCCTCATCGCCGACGACGTGGGTATCGGCAAGACCGTCGAGGCGCTGTTGGTGGCGAGGGAGATGCTGGACCGTGGGGAGGTCAGCCGCCTCAGCGTCCTCTGCCCACCGCACCTGGCGGACCAGTGGCGCACGGAGATGGCGGAGAAGTTCCACCTCGACCCCGTCCTGGTACTGCCGAGCACCGCGGCGCGCCTCGAGCGCGACCTCGGCGGCTTCGCGCAGTCCCTCTTCGAGCGTTACCCCATCACGATCGTCTCAACTGACTTCATCAAGAGCGAGCGCCGCCGGCACGAGTTCCTGCGGTCAGCGCCCGAACTGGTGATCGTCGACGAGGCGCACACGTGCGCGGACGCGGGGGACGGCCGTGGGGGGCGCCACCAGCGACACCAGCTCCTGAAGGGCCTCACCGAGGACGAGAGCAGGCACCTGGTGCTGGTCACCGCCACGCCACACTCGGGGAACGAAGGGGCCTTCAGGTCCCTCCTCGCGCTCCTCAGACGCGAGTTCGGAGAGCTACCCGAGGACCTGTCCGGCGAGCAGAACGAGCACCACCGGCGCCGGCTAGCCAGGCACCTCGTCCAGCGCAAGCGTGGTGACATCCTCCACTACCTGGGCGCATCGACCTACTTCCCACAGCGGGACGAGGCCGACGTGCCGTACCAGGTGGGGCAGGAGGCCAGGGCCCTCTTCCAGAAGGTGCTGACCTTCGCTCGCGAGGAGCTCCAGCAAGGCGATGGCTCCCACCGGCAGCGCGTGCGCTGGTGGGCGATGCTCGGTCTGCTGCGTGCTCTTGCCAGTTCGCCGGCCGCCGCGGCCGCGACGCTGCGCAACCGCGCCGCGCCCGCCGACACCGAGTCGGTCGAGGAGGCGGACGAGGTCGGCCGGCGCACGGTCCTCGACCTCATGGAGGACGAGGCGCCCGAAGGCGTGGACGTGACCCCTGGCAGCCAGGTGGACGGGGAGCAGGCCTTGAGCCCGTCCAGGCGGAGGCTCCTCGACCTCGCGGCGGAGGCCGACGCGCTGCGTGGCGCCAAAGACCAAAAGCTCAAGGTCCTCGAGCGCATGCTGAAGGAGCAGCTCGACGACGGGTTCGCACCGATAGTCTTCTGCCGGTTCATCGACACCGCCGAGTACGTGGCGGAGGAGCTCAGGTCCCGCCTACCCAAGGACGTAGAGGTCGCGGCCGTCACCGGTCGACTGGCGCCCGAGGAACGCGAAGCGCGCGTGCTCGCGCTCGCGGAGCACGCCAAGCGGGTTCTGGTGGCCACCGACTGCCTGAGCGAGGGCATCAACCTGCAGAACCACTTCGACAGCGTCGTCCACTACGACCTGAGCTGGAACCCCACGCGGCACGAACAGCGCGAGGGCCGCGTCGACCGCTACGGCCAGTCGCGCGAGAAGGTGCACGTGAGGACGATGTACGGCACCGACAACCAGATCGACGGCATCGTCCTGGACGTCCTCTTCCGCAAGCACCGCACCATACGCA
>DASVCK010000119.1:0-7142 GCA_036381675.1 Trueperaceae bacterium
GCCTAGGGACGTGGGCCTCAAGCTGTGCACGCTCGCCTACGTGCGCTCAGGCGGCAAGACCCTGATGCTAAGGCGCCCCAGCAGCGGGCACCACCAGGCCGGCAAGTACAACGGCCTCGGCGGGAAGTTCGAGCGGGGCGAGTCGCCCGAGGCCTGCCTCAGGCGCGAGGTGCTGGAGGAGTCCGGCCTGAGCGTAGAGTCGGCGGACCTAAAGGGCTTCATCACCTTTCCCGACTTCGACGGGGCGGACGACTGGTACGTCTTCGTCTACGTCGTGACGCGCTTCAGCGGCGAGCCCCGCTCCGGACCGGAAGGCACCCTGGAGTGGGTGGACGACGCGGCGATCGCCGACCTGCCGCTGTGGGAGGGCGACAGGCACTTCCTGCCCTGGCTGTCGCAGCCGGGCACGTTCTCGGCGACCTTCCGCTACGAAGGCGGCAGCTTCGTCTCTTACGAGGTCGAGCGCTACCCCGCCCGGGCCTAGCCCTGGCCCAACAGCTTGTCCTTGTCGATGGCCTTGATGAGCCGCTGCGCCAGGCCCACGTCGCCCCTCACCTTGACCTTGCCGAGCATGAGCGCGGTCATGGGGTTGAGCTTGCCCTCGATCATCTTCAGCAGGTCGTCCTGACGCACCTTGACCGTGACGTCCGCGCGCGGGGCCACGCCCTCGACTGACCGGACGGCGCCACCCTGTACGACGTAGTGGATGGGCTCCTCCATGTCGAACTGGACCACGGAGTCGGGCGCCGCGGCGCCTTCCTTGATCGCCTGAGGCACCCTCAGGAGGAGTTCCTTCACCGTCACCGCGCCAGTCTAGCCGAGCTACCGGCCGGTATACTCCCTGGAGCTACGCGCGCATCCGTCGCGCCCTGGACATCATCCCTGTGGACTTCTCCCTCACCGAAGAGCAGCTGGCTCTGAGAGCTGCGGTCCGAGATTTCGCTCGCGAGCAGATCGCGCCGCTGGCGGCCGACCTCGACCGCGCGCCGCGTTTCCCGTGGGAGACGCTGCGGAAGATGGGTGAGCTCGGGCTGCTCGGCGTCACCACCCCGGAGGAGTACGGCGGCGCCGGCCTTGACAACGTCACCTATGCCGTCCTGCTCGAGGAGATCGCGGCCGCCGACGCTTCGCACGCCACGATCATGAGCGTCACGAACGGCCTGCCGCAGTCGCTGCTCCTGCGCCACGGCACGGCCGAGCAGAAGGCGAGGTACCTGCCGAAGCTGGCGACGGGCGAGTGGATCGGTGCGTTCTGCCTGTCCGAGCCGCACGCCGGTTCAGACGCCGTCGCCCTGGCGACCCGAGCCACGAAGGCCGACGGCGGGTACCGTCTCGACGGCACGAAGGCGTGGGTGACGTCCGGCGGCGAAGCCCAGCTCTACCTCGTCATGGCCAAGACCGACCCGGCCGCCGGGGCCAGGGGCGTGAGCGCGTTCCTGGTCGAGAAGGGCGCCGAGGGTATGAGCTTCGGCAGGGCGGAGGAGAAGCTCGGTCAGCACGCTGCCGTGACCAGGAGCGTGACGTTCGAGGACTGTTTCGTACCGGCAGGAGCGCGCTTGGGCCAGGAGGGCCAGGGCTTCGTCGTCGCCATGTCGGGCCTCGATGGCGGCAGGATCGGCATCGCGGCGCTCTCCGTGGGCGTGGCGCGCGCGGCGTTCGAGGCCGCACGCGATTACGCCAACCAGCGGCAGGCGTTCGGAAGGGCGATCCACGAGTTCCAGGCCGTCGGCTTCAAGATCGCGGACATGGCAACACGCATCGATGCCGCGCGCCTGCTGACGCTGCGCGCCGCCTGGCTCAAGGACGCGGGCTTCCGCCTGACGCGCGAGGCGGCGATGGCCAAGCTGTTCGCCTCGGAGTCCGCTTCAGCGGTCACGCACGACGCCGTGCAGGTCCTCGGCGGTTACGGTTACACGAAGGACTTCCCGGTGGAGCGGTACTTCCGGGACGCCCGGGTCACCGAGATCTACGAGGGAACCAGCGAGATCCAGCGCATGGTCATCCATCGGCAGGTCTACAGGGAGCTCGAGAGGTGAGGTCCTGTGCGTTCCGACGGGAGGCAGCCTAGGTGATCGACTTCGAGCTTACGGACGAGCAGAAGCAGTTCCGGGCGCTGGCGCGCGACTTCACGCGCGATCACGTCCTGCCCGTGGCCGCTGAGCACGACCGGGCGGAGACCTACCCGGCAGAGGTCGTGCGGGCCGCCCACGAGGTCGGCCTGCTGAACGTCGGTGTCCCCGAGGAGGTGGGCGGCCTGGGCCTCGGCATGGTGGACGAGGTCGTCGTCGGGGAGGAGATCGCCTACGGCTGCATGGGCATCTTCACGATCCTGATGGCCTCCGAGCTGGGCATCACCCCCGTGCTGCTGGCCGGCAGCCCTGAGCAGAAGAAGCGCTTCCTTGGCCCGCTTCTGGCGGGCCCCAAGCTGGCCGCCTTCGCCCTGTCGGAGCCGAACAACGGCTCGGACGCCGGCGCCATGACGACCCGCGCCGAGCTGCGGGGCGACGAGGTCGTCATCAACGGCGTCAAGACGTGGATCTCCAACGGCGGGATCGCGGACTTCAGCGTCGTGTTCGCCACCTTCGACCCGGAGCAGCGCCACAAAGGCACCCTGGCGGTGGTCGTGCCGGGCGGCGCGCCGGGGCTGACGAGCAACAAGCTGCACGGCAAGCTCGGCCAGCGCGCGAGCCCTACCTACGAGATGGTCTTCGAGGACGTGAGGGTCCCGCGTGCGAACGTGCTGGGCGAGCCGGGCGACGGCTTCAAGATCGCCATGCGAACACTGGACAAGACGAGGGTGCCGGTCGCCGCGGGCGCCGTGGGGGTCGCGCGACGGGCGCTGGACGAGTCGGTGGCCTACGCCCAGCAGCGCCACGCCTTCGGACGTCCCATCGCGGACTTCCAGGCGATCCAGTTCAAGCTGGCGAACATGAAGATCGGCATCGAGACCGCGCGGTGGCAGACGTACAGGGCCGCCTGGCTGGTAGACAGGGATGAGCCGCACTCGGAAGCCGCGGCGATCGCCAAGGCCTACGCCTCCGACATGGCGTTCGACGCGGCGCAGGAGGCCATCAACGTCTTCGGCGGCTACGGCTACATGAACGAGTACCCGGTGGAGAAGCTGATGCGCGACGTCAAGCTCAACCAGATCTACGAGGGCACGAACGAGATTCAGCGGCTGGTGATCGCGCGCAGCGTGTTGCGCTAGTGGCCGCCGGGCGAAGCGAGCGGAGGAGAGCATGAAGGTAATGACCGTGGTTAGGCAGGTCCCCGACGCCGAGGCGCGTGTGCGCGCCGACGGCGGGCGCGTGGACCTGACCGGGGTCACGTTCGTCATGGACGGCATGGACGAGTACGGCGTCGAAGAGGCGATCCGCCTGCGGGAGGCGGGCCACGACGTCGAGATCGTCGCCGTCGCGGTGGGCCCCGACCGGTTCCAGGACGCGCTCCGCACGGCCCTCGCGCTGGGCGCGGACCGGGCGATTCACGTCGTCACCGACGAAGCCCTCGATCCCATCTCGTTGGCCGGTGTCCTCGCCGAGGTGGCCAGGCAAGAGGGAGCGGACCTCGTGCTGACGGGCGGCAAGCAGGCCGACTGGGACAGCGCCGCGCTGGGGCCGGCTCTGGCCGAGCACCTGAGCTGGCCGCACTCGGACTGGACCACGTCGCTGGAGCTGGCCGGCTCCGAGCTCAGGCTGAGGCACGACGTCGACGACGGCACCGAGGAGCTGACGATGAGCCTGCCCGCGGTGGTGACCACGCAGCAGGGCCTCAACGAGCCTCGCTACCCCACGCTGCCCAACATCATGAAGGCCAAGCGCAAGGAGCTCGCCACGCGCCCGCTGGCCGAGGTCGCTTCGGTCGCGTCGCGCGTGCGGGTCGTCTCGCAGGAGATCCAGGTCAGGCCGCGCATGAACAAGGTCCTGTCCGGCGCGCCGGAAGAGGCCGCCGCCGAGCTGGCGCGTCTCCTCAGGTCCGAGGCCAAGGTCATCTAGGAGGCTCGCGAGTGATAGTCATCGTCACCAACGCCAGGCAGGGGAAGATCAAGAGGGGCGCCTTGGAGCTCGTCACGGCCGCCAGAGGGCTGGGCGGCGAGGTCAGCGCCCTGGTGCTCGGCGAGGAACCCGGGTCCGCCGCCGAGGACCTGGCCGCCTACGTGCCGCACGTCACGGCGCTCGAGGGCGCCTTCGACACGGCCGAGGCCGTGGCAGCAGCGGTGGCCGGTGCCGCCGCGGACGCTGCCGTCGTGCTGATGAGCGCGGACAGGCTGGGCCAGTCGAGCGCGCCGCGTATCGCGGTCAGATCAGGCGGCGCCCTGCTCGAGGACGTCACGGAGCTCGGCCGCGAGGGTGTTACGGTGAGGGGCAAGCGCTTCAGCTACCTGTCGCGGGTCACCGAGTGGGTGGAGAGCGCCGCAGACCCGGTCATCGTGACCGTGAAGCCCAACGCCCTGCCGGCCGCGGAGCCGCTACCCGTCAAGGGCGAGGTCACGACGGCGCAGGCCGCACCTGCGGACGTGCGCAAGAGCGTCGGCGCCCGCTCGGCAGCGCAGGGCGCCCGGCTGCCACTCGAAGAGGCCAGGGTGGTCGTGGCCGGCGGCAGGGGCCTCGGGTCCCCGGAGCGCTTCTCCCAGGTCGTGGAGCCGTTGGCCGAGGCGATGGGGGGTGCTGTCGGCGCCACCCGTGCCGTCGTGGACGCCGGTTGGCGTCCCTACGCCGAGCAGGTGGGACAGACGGGCAAGACGGTGGCCCCGGAACTGTACATAGCGTTGGGGATCTCGGGGGCGGTGCAGCACCTGTCCGGCATGAACCGCTCGAAGGTGATCGTCGCCGTGAACAAGGACGCCGACGCGCCTATCTTCAAGGTGGCGGACTACGGCATCGTCGGCGACGTCGGGCAGGTGGGGCCGGCGCTCGTGGCGGCCGTCAAGGAGACCCTGGCGACGTGACCGAACACCGCGGCTTCGTGGTGAGGCCCGCCGAGAGGCGCGACCTCGAGTCCCTCGTGAGGCTCGAGGATGGCTTCCCAGGAGACCGTATCAGCCGCGCCTCGCTCTCGAGGCTCCTCTCGCGCGAGAGCGCCGTGATCTTCGTAGCCGAGGCCGGTGGCGACGTGGTGGGTGACGCCATCGTCCTGTTCCGGAGCGGCTTCAAGACCGCCCGGCTCTACTCGATGATCGTGTCGCCCGACTGGCGCGGCCGGGGAGTGGCCCGGTCGTTGCTGGCGGCCGCCGAGGCGGCGGCGCGGGAGCGCGGCTCCGTCTCCCTCCGCCTCGAGGTGAGGGAGGACAACAGGCCCGCCATCGCCCTGTACCGCAACCACGGCTTCGAGGTCGTCGGAGCGGCGAGCGACTACTACGAGGACGGCGGCGGCGCCATCCGCATGCGCAAGCGCTTCATGCCGGGGGGCGCGACGCTCCTCGGCGTCCCCTACTACCCGCAGTCGCTCGACTTCACGTGCGGGCCGGCCTGCCTGATGATGGCGATGCGGCACCACGGCTACCCCGTTCCGCTCGAGAGGTGGTTGGAGCTGACGTTGTGGCGCGAGGCCACGACCGTCTTCATGCTCTCGGGCCACGGCGGCTGCAGCGCGCACGGGTTGGCGGTCGCCGCCCTGCGCCGGGGCTTCCAGGCCACCGTCGTCAGCCCCGACACCGGGATACCGTTCCTCGACAGCGTCAGGGACGCGGAGAAGAAGGACGTCATCAAGCTCTCCCACGAGACGTTCCAGCGGGAGCTCAAGGCGCTGGGGGGCCAGGTGGACCACCGCCAGTTCGGGGTCCAGGACGTCGTCGCTGCGCTGCGCCGCGGCGGCATACCGATCGTCCTCGTGTCCGGCTACCGCCTGTACGCGGAGAAGATGCCTCACTGGGTGGTCGTCACCGGGTACGACGAGGAGAACCTGTACATACACGACCCCGTCGTGCTGGAGCACGACGGGCGGCTCGGCAGCGTGAACCTCGCGTTGCCGAGGTCGGACTTCGACCAGGTGAGCCGCTACGGTCGAGCTCGCCACAGGAGCATGGTGGTCGTCGAGAGGTGGGGGAAGGTCAGTCGTCGCCGGCCAGGTGCGCGATGATCTCTCCGTAGATCTCGGGGTTGGCCTGGTCCTCTTCGCCCGCCGCGATCGTCGGGTTGTCGTTCACCTCGATGACGAAGTACTCGCCGTCGATCTCCTTGATGTCGACGCCGTAGAGGCTCTCGCCGATGGCGTTGGAGGCTCCCAGCGCCGTCTTCACGAGCCCTGGCGGCGCTTCTGAGCGGTCCACGCCTATCACCTTGGCCCACTCGCCTTCCTGCGTGCGATCCATGAGCTTCCACTGCTCGGGGGCGAACTCGTACCGGACCACGGCCAGCACCTTGCCGGCGAGCGTGATGACCCGCCAGTCGAACTCACTGGGGATGTACTGCTGCACGACTATGCGGTCGGCGCGCCGCAGGAAACGCTTGCCCACCTTGATGAACGCGTCCGGCGTCGTGACCTTGTCGACGTAGGCGCTGAAGGACGAGTTCGGCGCCTTGAGCACCAGCGGTGCCCCCAACTCCTCGAAGAGCCGCGCCGCCCTTACCGCTGTCAGCTCGGACTCCTCCAGGAACCGCGTCTCCGGCAGGCTAACGCCCTTGGCCGCCAGGCGCGCGTACATGTTGACCTTGTCGCAGCACACCAGGATGGCGTCCGAGTGGTCCAGCACCCGCTTGCCCAGCATCTCAGCGCTGCGCGCCACCAGGTAGGTCGTGTTGAGCGGGTCCGTGAGGGCCCTTATCAGGATGCCGTCGTAGTTCTTCAGGTACTTCAGCTCGTTCTTGAACAGGAAGTCGAGCTCGTGGCCTCGCTCGAAGGCGGCCAGACGGAACTCCGTGAGGGCCGTCAGCTCCACCGACGACCGGATCGTGTAGCGCTCCGTGAAGATGGCTAACCGCGCCACGTGCCCATGCCCTCCAGCTGCAGCCTGTCGTCTTCCGTTAGCTCGCCGAACGGCAACGGCTCGATCGCCGAGAGCAGGTACTCCTTCGTTGTCACGATGATGCGCACCTTCATCAGCGGGAGCCTGAACGACTCGAACAGCTTCTTTCCCAGCGCCTCGTACTCCTCGACCTGGGTTCGACCCATGACGAGCCTGAGCACGTCGATGCGGTGGTCTA
>DASVCK010000120.1:0-3941 GCA_036381675.1 Trueperaceae bacterium
GGCGCAGGCGCTGGGGGCGGGCCTGACTTCGCGGGGCGCCGACGTCACGGAGCTCGGGGTGGTGCCCACGCCGGCGGTGTCGTACCTGACCCGCAAGCTGGGAGCGGACGCCGGCGTCGTCGTGTCCGCCAGCCACAACCCGTTCGACGACAACGGCATCAAGGTGTTCAACGCTCGCGGCGAGAAGCTCGATGACGGCTTCGAGGCCGAGCTGGAAGCGCTCGTGGCGCGCCTCTCCGCGGGTTCCCAGCCAGAGCTCGAGCCCGTCATGGGCGCCGCCATCGGCCGCTCCAATCGTCTCCCACGTCACGGCTCGGACCTGCCCGGCTCGGACGCCTACACCACCCACCTTCTGGCCAACGCGCCGTACCTGGACGGCATGAAGGTCGTCGTCGACTGCGCCAACGGCGCCGGGCACCTCATCGCGCCGCGGGTATTCGCGAAGATCGGCGCGCGGCTCGAGGTCATGAACGCCGAGCCGGACGGGGAGAACATCAACGTGGGCTGCGGCTCCACCAGCCCCAGCGGCGTCGTGGGCCGAGTGCTCTCCGGTGGCTTCGACGTGGGCGTCACGTTCGACGGCGACGCCGACCGCGCTCTGTTGGTCGACCGCCGCGGCCGCATCGTCACCGGTGACCACATCATGGCGATCTGCTCGGTCGCGCGCGGCGAGAAGGAGATCGTCGCCACGCACATGAGCAACCTGGGCATGGAGCGCTACCTGCAAGGGCAGGGCGTCAGCGTGAGGCGCGTCCAGGTGGGCGACCGCTACGTGTACGAGGAGCTCAAGCGCACCGGGCTCTCGCTCGGAGGCGAGCAGTCGGGCCATGTGCTGTTCCTGGACAAGGCGCCCACCGGCGACGGCATCCTCACGGCGCTTCAACTGCTGGCTGCCGTGAGGCAGTCGGGCAGGTCGCTCGAGGACTGGATGGACGAGATCCCCGTTTTCCCGCAGGAGCTGGTCAACGTGCCTGTGCCCACCGATCTCAAGGGCCACGTAGCGGAGGCGCCGGCAGTGGCGGCAGCCGTCGCGGCGGCAGAGAACCGGTTGGGTGAATCGGGCCGCGTGTTGCTGCGCCCAAGCGGCACCGAGCCGCTCGTCCGCGTGATGGTGGAGGGGCCGGATCACGCCGAGGTCAGCGCGGTAGCGAACGAAGTAGCCGAGGCGGTCAGGTCGGTCGGCGCAGCGACGGTCGAGGCAGGCGCCTAGACCCAGCTGTCGGCGAGCAGCGCGGCGAGCCGGGGCAGCATCTCACCCAACCGGCCCGCCACCTTGACATCCGCGTCGTCGTCACCGCGCGTGGGCCCGTCGTTGAATATCGCCACGGGCTTCTCGGCCGCCTTCGCCTGCACCACGAACCGGTACCCCGAGCGCACCGTCAGCGACGAGCCCACGACGAGCAGGGCGTCCGCGTCCGTGAGCATCGCCTTGGCCCGCTCGTAGGTCGGCGCCGGCACGTTCTCGCCGAAGAACACGACCTCGGGCTTGAGCACGCCGCCGCAGACCCGGCAGTCCGCCACCTCGAAGGCGGCGACGATCTCGTCGGGTACGTCGGCATCGCCGTCGGGGGCGTAGCGGGGCGCCAAGGGCGCGTAGTCGGGGTTGAGCTCGGCCAGGCGCGCCTGGAGGGAGGTGCGCTCCTCCGGAGTGCCGCACCTGAGGCACACGACGGAGCGAAGGTTCCCATGCAGCTCCACGACACTCTGGCTGCCCGCCTCCTGGTGCAGGCCGTCGACGTTCTGCGTCACCACGCCGCTGGCAGCGCCGTTCGCCTCCATGGCTGCCACCGCCACGTGACCGGCGTTGGGCTCGCGAGCGTCCATGAACGGCCAGCCCGCGAAGCTCCGCGCCCAGTACCGCCGCCTGACCATCTCGCTGCCGACGAACTCCTGGTAGGTGATGGGCTGGCGGCCCCTGCCGGCGGAAGCCGGCCCGCGGTAGTCGGGTATGCCGGACTCGGTGCTGATCCCCGCGCCGGAGAGCACCAGCGTGCGCAAACCGCGCAGCAGGTCCGCCGCGTGCTCGATGGCTCCGTGTCGCATGCGCCATCCTCGCACGGCGATTGCTGCCCGGAGGAGCCGTGCCACACGCGCTGTCCGGTTCGTTGACCCCCCTGTGGGGCGCCCTTATACTCGCTGACGTACTCACCGGATGCGCCGGTCCCACTCTCGCGGGCCAGTAAGAAGACGCCTGCCGTCCTCTTGGCGCAGGACCCAGTCGGCCGGATCATTCCGGCACTCACAACGAGGAGGACAAGGATGTCCAACACTCGCACGCCCCGGCGCTGGCCGAGGCTGCTTCTCGCCGTGGCGGCAGGCCTGTTGATGGCGACCGCCGCTGCCCAGACCGAGCTGCGCATCACCTGGTACGACGACGGCAACGAGGGCCAGGTCCTCCGGGAACTGCTGGACCGTTTCGAGGCGGAGAACCCGGACATCACGGTCGTCGTGGACACCGTGCCGTACGCGACGGGGATCCTGCAGTCGCTGCCGCTCCAACTGGCCTCGGGGGAAGGGCCGGACATCGCCCGCGTCACCGACCTGGGCGGCCTGGCCGAGTACTTCCTCGACCTACGGCCCTACCTCAGCGACCCAGGTTATTGGGAGACCAACTTCGGCCCGTTCCTGGATTGGATGCGGCCGGCTGGGTCAGACGCGATCCCAGGCTTCATGACGCAACTGACGGTCACGGGCCCCTTCGTCAACGCCACCCTCTTCGAGCAGGCGGGGGTCGAGATCCCCTCGGGCGACACCACGTGGGAGCACTGGGCCGAGCTGACGCGCCAGGTGGCCGAGGCCACCGGCACCCCCTACGCGATGGTCATGGACCGCACTGGTCACCGCCTGGCGGGCCCCGCCATCAGCATGGGGGCGCAACTGTTCGATCAGGAAGGCAACCCGGTCATCGACGACGAGGGCATGCGGTCGATGATGCAGCTGATGGTGGACTGGCACGCCGACGGCACGATGAACCCCGACGTGTGGATCGGCTCGCAGGGCACTTACGCGGCCGGGAACGAGTTCTTCGTCAACGGCCAGGTCGTGCTGTACATGTCGGGCAGCTGGCAGGTGGGTCAGTTCGACGACCTCATCGGCGACGCCTTCGACTGGCAGGTAGTGCCCAACCCGTGCGGCCCCGCCGCGTGCACGGGCATGCCAGGAGGTGCCGCCGTTGTCGGCATCGCCGACACCGAGCATCCCGAAGAGGTCGCCCGGCTGATGGAGTTCCTCGCCAGCGAGGATGTGCTGGCCGAGTTCTACGCGCGCACCCTCTTCATCCCGGGGCACCTCGGGCTGGCGGATCGGGGCGTCGAGTACGTCAGCGACTCGGAGAGCGCGGTCGCAGCCCTCAACGTGTTCGCGGCCCAGGTAGGCAGGCTCGACCCCATCGCCTACGACCTCCAGGCTTACCCGTTCAACCGCTTCGTCTTCGACGCCATGCGCGACAGGCTCACGCAGGTGTTCGTCGGCGAGCTGACGTTGGACGAAGCCATGGCCCGCATGCAGTCGGACATAGACGCGGGCATCGCGGAGTCGCAGCAGTAGACATAGGACCGGCCCGGAGCGCCGGCGGTGCGGCGATGCGGCCGGGCGCCCGCTAGGGCGCTCGGCCGGTCGCGGTCACATCTCTGATGGACAGCGAGCGGAGCAACCGTACCGAGGGACCGCTGGCGCGTGGAGCCTCGGCGGTCTACGCGGGGGCCATGTCGCTGCTCGGCGTCGTCTTCGAGCCGCTGCAGCGCCTCCTCGGCGTCCGCCGGATGCCGTGGGTGTTCCTGCTGCCCAACCTGCTGATCTTCGGACTGTTCATCCTCTTCCCCGTGTTCCTCAACGTCTACGTCTCCCTGACGGGCGGCACGGAGCTCGTCCCCCTGGACCGGCCGTACGTCGGCGCCGAGAACTACGAGCGGCTGTTCACGTGCGATGACTTCGGCGACCCC
>DASVCK010000121.1:0-3909 GCA_036381675.1 Trueperaceae bacterium
ACCTGGCGCCCTCGCGAGACCAGCCAATCTATGAGCTTCAGGTAGTCGGGCACCTGATCGAAGCCAGCGCCTAGCAGCCCGTTCGCGTTGACGACGACGAAAGGCTCCGACACTTCCGGTACGAGCTCGACCCTGGTGCTCTCGTCGACGGACCGGGCGCTGAACACCAGGTCAGCGGCGGGCTTGATGCGCTCGCCGATGGCGGCCCGGAGGCGTCGCGTCGAGACAGGGTCACGCGAGATGATCTGCACGCCTGCCGCAGCGGCCTCCCTGAGGGCGTCGATCGCACGCGGGTCAGGCTCGGCGTTCCAGCTGAACCCGAGGATCCTCGCGTCGACCCCTGCGCGCGCGGCGTACGTGGCCGCCGTGAAGCGCTGGACGGAGCGACGGTACGAGTAGGCGCCGTCCATGACATCGGCTCCGATGACCGAGAAGCTGATGGCGCCCTCCAGCAGCCGCCCGTACTCAGACAGCACCGAGCGCCTGCGCACGGCCTTGCCGTCGACGAGGCCGGGGATCGGCGCCGCCGTGACCTCGTCTGCCCAGTTCGCGGGCACCACGTCGTCATCCTCGCTGAGCTGGACGACGACGATCGGTCCTGCCACGTTCTCGACGAACGCCTCTACCATCGCCTGGTCGCCGACGCTTCCTCTGACCTCGTTGCTCGAAGGTAGAAGCACGTGATAGCGGGGCCTCCGCTCGAGGCCCGCCATCACGTCCGCGAAGGCTTCTGCCTCCCGGCGCTGTCGGAGCTTGAAGAGCACGGGGTGATCGAGCGAACCCGACCTCACGCCCTTCAGGAACCCTCGCAAGCTCGTCGTCACCTACCTACCCACCACCAGCCGCCGGACCCTGACCCGGTCCGCCCGCTCGGGCGCGAAGCGGCCACCATCGTTCGAGGTGCATACCATCGCGACTTCAACACTTCGACCCCGTCCCCGACCGCGTGGTGCATGACGCCGTATGGCCGGCGACCTCGGGGCCAACGCTAGACCTCACCGGGTGGCCGCGCCCCGCTACCGGCTAGGGCCCCAGTCAGGACGAGGAACGCCAGCATCCAGGCACTCCACAGGAAGGTATCAACCGAGTTCATGACTCCTGCGCTGGCAAGAGACAGCCAGGCCGCGCCTCGCAGCCCGCCCCGCGCCATGGCGCGCGCGTACCAGACCAGGACCAGGACGAGGCCGGCCGTTCCTACCAGACCTCGCTGGAAGAGGGACTGCAGCAGAGCGTTGTGCGCATGTGCCGGCACGGCCGTGCCTTGGTCGGGGGGGTTGGCACGGTAGTAGGCGGCGAAGCTCGTACCCCTGTGACCGAGGAGGGGCCGGGCGAGGAACGCCCGCCAAGCGGCCCTGTAGGCGGAGAACCTGGCGAGGACCCCTATGGTCTCGGTAGAGAGCGCCGGTGGACGCGAGCCCGGAACCAACCGCTCCGGTCCGCCCACGACGCCAGCGGCCTCTCTGATCCGCACCGCAGCGTAGGGCTCGGCGCTCCCCAGGTCGGGCGCCGGCCCGATCCACAAGCGCAGGGGAACGTCCGCGTTGGACCTGAAGGAGAGGGCGATGCTCAGCCAGCCGTCGTCCGCACGTCGGACGTCCGCGGCCACGAGCTCGATGCGGCCACCCGCCGCGGTACCCCACCCCTCCCCGGCCACCCGCAGCTCGATCGTGTCGTCACCGCTCACCACGCCGAGCACGCCTGGGGCCGACGACGACGTCTCGCTCTTCAGTTCCCAGTACGTCGAGTACACCTCCCCTGGGAACAGGATCATGGGGAACTGATAGCGCGCCCACGTGACGCCGCGGGTCCTCTCTACGAGGAGGGTGCCGTCGTCCGCCGCCTCGACCGCCACGCCTAGCGCCTGGGGCGGACCGAGAACGCGTTGCCCTGACTCCAAGCTCGGTGGGACCCGGAGGACCTCCAGCGCGCTGCGCCACAGGCGAGGCTGCATGACCGCGAGGACCACGAGCAGGGCCACGCCGCCGGCGATAGCGAGCAGGAACCCGCCTCGTCTGCGCTCAGCAGCTGGCGCCGTGCCGCTAAGGAGCGTGCCTAGGACCCCTCCCGCGAGAACCAGCGAGACCCCAATGAGCGAGGCCCTGCTTCCGGACGTGATGCTCACCGCGTACGCCGCTAGGAACGAACCGACGGCCAGGGGTCGAGAGACGGTCCCTGCCGCAACGAGGGCCAAAGGGAGCACCACGGTGGCTCCCCAGATGTTCGGGTGCGAGGTCCAGCCAGAGACGCGCCCGCCTTGGACGAGCCACAGCCCCGTCGACACCACTCCGCTGAGGATGAGGCCCACGGCCACGCCGGGCGCCAGGCTTCGCAACGTGTGGCCCGACCTCGCCATGAGCGACCCAGCGATCGCGCAAACGGCCAAGACGAGCGCGTCCAGCACCTCGACCAAGGACGCCCACCCGGAGTCCCCGGTGAACACGTCGGCACCGGCGGGAGCCGCCAGGAGCACGATCCCTACTCCCAACAGAGCACTCTCGCCCAGCCTCGGCCGCACTCCCCGTAGTGCCGGCAGCGAGCCCAGGAGCGCCGCGCCGGGTGGGTACAGCGCTGCCAACGCTCCTAGTGCGCGCCCACCCAGGTTCATGCCCTACTGGCCAGGGAGTCATAGGCCTCGAGGAGCCGCGGGGCTTGGTGCTCCCAGGCGAGCTGGTGCTCCATCCTCTCCCTCCCCACCCGCCCCATCCTCTCCCGAAGACCCGCGTCCGACAGGAGCCGCGCGATCTCGCGGGCCAAGAGCCGATGGTCGTTCTCGGGTACGTACAAGGCGGCATCGCCCGCGGATTCCCGCCCTTCCCTGAGGTCGAACTGGACGATGGGGATCCCCAGGGCCATGTACTCGAGCACCTTGTTCATGGTGCAGATGTCGTTGTAGGGGCTTATGGGGTCCGGCGCCACGGCCACGTCCATCGCCGACAGCATCTCCAGCAACGGATCGCCGGTCTGGAAGCCCGCGAATCGCACGTGGTCGTCTAGACCCAGCTCGCTGGCCAGGGCCCGCAGGTTGGCTATGGACGTACCGCCGCCGATGAGCAGGAAGCCAACGTCCTTCATCCCGTGGCCGTGCACCAGGTCGTGCGCGGCGCGCAGGAAGTAGTCCACGCCGTCCTGCTCCGCCATGATCCCCACGTACCCCACCAGGTACTCGTGACCGAACTTGTGGGCCAGGTTCAGGGGTAATCGGCGGAACCTGTCGAGCGCCGGGGCGCTCCTCACGACGAAGACCTCGGAGCTGGACTTCCCGCCTCTCTCCAGCGCGATACGGCGGTACGACTCGTTAGTGGAGATGACGACGTCGGCCGTTCGCATGGTCAGCCTCTCCAGGGTCAGCAGGACGCGGTGGGCGATACCCTGGCGACGGAACTTCTCCACGTAGAGCTCGGGGCTGGCGTCGTGGTGGTCGAACACGACCTTCACCGACCGGCGGAGCTTGTACCAACCGGCCAGCAGGAAGAGGAGGTCAGGGGGGTTGCAGATGTGGATGATGTCGAACCCCTGCTCGCGCCACACGCGCGCGGCTAGCCTGAACTCCCAGAACAAGGCGGCCGTGTACTCGCGAAAGTAGCCCCACAAGCCGCGGCCCTCGGTGGGCAGGTCGTGGCGGTAGACGTGCACGCCATCTATGACCTCGTACGCGGCGTCGTGGCCCTTGCCCTTGGGGCATATGACGCTGACGTGGTAGCCGGCCGAACTCAGGGTCGTCGCCTCGAGCCAAACGCGCCTGTCGAACGGGACTGGCAGGTTCTCGACCACCATGAGTACCCGCGGTTTCGCTGTCACGTCTGGAGTCATCGAGACCTACTAGTACCCGAATACGGCGCCCCGGTCAGCCGCGACAGAAGGTCATCGAGCTCTTCCTGGAACGCGGCCATCCAGTCCGCCCTCGGCCGT
>DASVCK010000122.1:0-4760 GCA_036381675.1 Trueperaceae bacterium
GGCGTCGAGCGTCACGGTGCCCCAGGTCGTGCCGTACATCTCGACCGTGTCCTGTTGCACCGTCTCGGCGTAGGCGGCGTACTCCTGCACCCGAACCTCGAGGTTCACGCCCACGTCGGCGAGCATCGCCTGCAGCACCTGGGCGACGGCCTCGAGGTCCGGGTTCTGGAAGACGTCGAGAGTCAGCGTGAGCCCCTCGGCTCCGGCCTCCGCCAGTAGCTCCCTGGCGCGGTCCGGATCGTACGGGTACGGCTCCGTGAGGTCCGAGGCAGCGAAGCGCACGGTGGGCGGGATGGGTGCCACGCCGACCTCGGCCAGGCCGCCGAGGAACTCGTCGACGATCAGCTGCTTGTCGATGGCGTGGGCGAGCGCCCGCCTGACCCTCACGTCCTGCAGTTTGGGGTTCGCGACGTTGAAGCCGACGTGGACGCTGCCCCAGCCGAGGAAGGAGTTCGTGACGAGGCTGTCGTCCTGCTCCAGCTGGAGGAAGTTGTCCGCAGGGATGTTGTACAGGACGTCGATGCCGCCGCTGCGAAGCTCGACGATCTGGGTGCTTACCTCGGGTATGACGCGGTAGACGACCTCGGCGATGGCCGGAGCGCCGCCCCAGTAGGCCTCGTTGGCGCGCAGGACGAGCGAGTCACCCTGCGTCCAGGACGCCAGCGTGTAGGGGCCGGAGCCGACCGGCTCGCGTGCCAACGAGTCGCCGAGCCCGGCCGGGACGACCGCCGTGACCGGATGAGCGAGGTGGGCCAGCAAGGGCGCGAACGGCTCGCCGGTGACGATGTCCACCGTCCGGTCGTCGACGACCTCGACGGTGTCGATGGCCGAGACGACGAACCTGCCGGGGGCGGCCGTCTCGGGTGCCAGCAGCCGTTCGAGGGAGGCTTTGACGGCTGCCGCATCGAGCGGCTCGCCGTTCGAGAACGTCACGCCTTCGCGCAGCGTCACGCGGAGCCGGCTGGGCTCGACGAACTCCCAGTCCTCGGCCAGCAGTCCGACGATCTCACCGTCGGTCGTGACCGTGAAGAGCGTCTCGTAGATGTGCGTGGTTATGGCGAACGAGAAGCCGTTGAACGTCTTCTGTGGGTCGAGGGTTGGCGGGTTCGACCCCGTAGCCGTCGTGAGCGTCTGGGCGGCGGCCAGCGGGGAGAAGAGCAGGGCGAGAAGCAGCAGGGTACGTCTCATCGAACCTCCATGGGGTAGCGCGCGAGCGCCTCTGCGGCGACCGAACGGACCAGCGGCCCAGGTCGGCTGCCGCGCCAGCGATGCTAAGCCGCGCACTCATCTCCTCAAGGTGCGCTAGGATGCCGACCGACCTACCAGGAGAGGTGGTGAGCGCGTATGAACAGAGGAACGATGAACACCTTCCCGGCGCCGCGCTGCCTCGTGCGAGGTCAACGGCCACCACGGGCCTGAACCTGGTGGACCCCCGACCCAAGTACGAACCGGCGTGACGGCGACGCTCCAGTCGGGAGCGTCCCCTGACACGTCCTCCAGCCGTGCGGCGCCGACCAGCGGAGTCGGCCACAGCGACAACACGGTCACCACACGCGTTATGGAGGACGGCAGCTTGCCAAGGTACGAAGACGACGGCGCCCCGGAGGGCGCCTTCCACGACAACAGGGCCGCTCGCAACGCGGCCAAGATCAGGCGCCGCGGGAAGCGGCTCAAGAAGCGGGGCGTGGTATCTGACCTCGTCTGGGACGAGGATGCGTCTCCGCGCCCGACGACCGACACACTGTTCAGCGACCCCGACCTGCAGGAGCTCTACGACCGCGGCTACCTGGACGGGCTGGGCAGCCGGCTGCGCGGGGGCAAGGAGGCCACCGTCTATACCGTCAGGCGCGGTGAGCAGTGGCTGGTGGCGAAGCTCTACACCGATAGGTCGGTGCGCTCGTTCAAGGACGACGCCTCCTACTGGAGCGGCTTCTGGATAGGGGACGCTCGAACCGCCAAGGCGATGCGCAAGGGTTCGCGAGCCGGCAACGAGGCGAGGCAGGCCATCTGGGTCATGCGCGAGTACACGACGCTGTGGCGCCTGTACGAGGCAGGGCTGCCGGTGCCGAAGCCCGCCGTGGGTCCGGAGGCCAGCGAGCTGAGCAAGTCGGGCAGCGTCGTGCTCATGGAGCTGATCGGGGACGGCGACGAGCCGGCGCCACGGCTCTCCGACGTGCGCCTCGAGCCCGGCGACGCCAGGTCGGCCTGGGACCAGTCGTACGCGATCATGCTGAGCTTGGCCCATATGGGGCTGGTGCACGGGGACTTCTCCACCTACAACCTCTTGTGGCATCGCGACAGGGTCTGGCTGATCGACGTGCCCCAGACGGTAGAGGCACACGGCTCACCTGAGGCCGTGACGCTGCTGCGACGCGACCTCGCTTCGCTGGCGACATCGTTCCGTCGGCTAGGCGTGGAGCCCGACCTCGCGCCGCTCGAGAGGAGGCTCGTCGCCGCGTTGAGGGAGGCTGCGTGACATTGCCGCGTACTTGTACGAACTTCGTCCCGGGCGCGACAATATGCTACATGACTATCCCGGCCGGAGGCGGCGACCCGGTTAGCGATCTGCGCGCCTCGCTGGAGGGCGCGAAGGCGCTCATCGAGATGGACGACGCCCACGGTGCCCGCGCTCAGGTGATCCAATGCCTCGACGACGTCGAGGTCCTCTGCGGCAGGGATCCGCTCGACACCAGCGGCATGCGCCTGGCGGAGCGGCTCGGCGGGCTCGACCCAGCCAGCGTCACGGCCGAGGCCGGCGAGGTGATCGCTCAGACGCTGCGGCTGGGGCTCCGCAGCGCCATGCAGGCCAACGACGTAGCTACCGCCTTGCCGTTCGGGCGGGCGGCGCTGCGCTTCGCCGATCATCTGGGTCTGCCGGTGCTGGCGGCGCAGGCGCACAACGACCTGGCCACCGTCTACGGCGTGCGCGACTTCCACGAGCGCGCCATCCACCACCTCCGCTCCGGCATCGAGGAGCTGGAGCGGGCGGGCGAGCCGGTGCTGCCGGCGCTGGTGAACAACCTCGGCAACGTCTACATGGAATCCGACAGGGTCGAGGAGGCGCTGGCCTGTTTCGACCGCGCCGTGAAGGACTCCGCGGAACGTGAGGACGTCTTCAGGAGCGCGATCGCGTTGGCGAACCGTGGTCGCGCGTTGGGCGCGCTCAGGCGCCACGCCGCGGCCATCGAGAGCCTCGAGAGCGCGCTGGGCATGTTCCGGAGCCTGGGGCGCAAGGCCTACGTGGCCGCCACGCTGGCGAAGCTGGGCACGGCCCACGCGGCCACGGGCGACCTGCGCGTGGCGCTGCGTCTGTACGAAGAGGCCAAGGGCCTGTCCGCCGACGAGAGCCTGCCGTTCCGGGGTGAGGTGGCCGAGGGTCTGGGCCGCGTCCTGCTGGAGGCGGGTCGTTACGCGGAAGCGCTGCCCGAGCTGGAACTCGCCGCTGACCTCCACCCGCAAGGCGGCGCGGAGAGGGCGGCCGCCGACATGCTGCGCGAGCAGGCGCGCGCACTGTCGCTCATGGGTAGGTACGAAGAGGCTTACGACAGGCTCGAGCGGCACCTCGAGGCCAGCGAGGCGTTGCAGCGGCAGCACGGCGAGGTGCTGGTGGGCGTGCTCCTGGTGGAGCTGGAGGCCGGCCTGGCCCAGGACAACGAGCTGCCCATCGTTACGGGCAGGGTCCTCGCCGAGGCGAACCGCGCGCTGCGGGCGCAGGCCGAGCGGCTCGAGCGCATGAGCGCCACCGACGAGCTCACACAGGTACACAACCGGCGCTTCCTGAACGGGCGTCTGGAAGACGAGGTCGGCAGATGCCGACAGGACAAGGGCACGGACCTCTGCCTGGTCCTCTTCGACATCGACAACTTCAAGGCCATCAACGATCGCTACTCCCACATCGTCGGCGACGAGGTGCTCAAGGTCGCCGCCCAGGTGCTGGACCGGACCTTCAGGCGCACCGACGTCGTGGCGCGGTGGGGCGGTGAGGAGTTCGCCGTCCTGTTGGTGGGTACGGGCAAGCCAGCCGCGGGACCGGTGACCGAGAAGGCGCGCGAGGCCATCAAGGCGGCCCCGTGGGCCGAGATCGCCGACGACCTCGAGGTGACGGTGTCGGCCGGCATCGCGGCGTTCAGCGAGCTCGAAGGCGCGCCCCAGGCCCTCGAGCTGCTCAAGCTGGCAGACCGTCGGCTCTACGAGGCCAAGCGCAGCGGGAGGGACCGGGTGTCGGCGGGCGGCTGACCGCTCAAGGGTCGCGCGCGGCGCGGCCCCGGCGTTAGGATCGCGTCACCGACGATCCAGCGGGCCGTGAGCGCCAACGCGAGGGGTGGTGGCGCCGCGTCCCTGGGAAGGGGCCAGCATGTCTCCTCTCGACCCGAAACGCACGGTCCTCGAGCTCAAGGACCTCCGCTCCCGCACCGGCGATGAGAACGGCGCCTGGCGAGTGGCCTGGACCGACACCTGGCTGGAGGCGCGCGCCTGGTTGCGGGAGAAGCTCGACGCCCTCGGCCTCGAGACGACCACAGACGCGGCTGGCAACGTCTGGTCGACGCTGCGCGGAGAGTCCGACACGGAGCTGCTGATCGGTGGTCACATGGACTCCGTCCCCGGCGGGGGCTGGCTGGACGGATGCCTCAATGTGCTGGCCGGTCTCGAGGTGATCAGGCGCATCGAAGAGGAGTACGGCGGCAGGCCACCTGTCACGGTCAGGCTCGTCGACTGGGCGGACGAGGAGGGGGCGCGGTTCGGACGCAGCCTCCTGGGGT
>DASVCK010000123.1:0-12093 GCA_036381675.1 Trueperaceae bacterium
TGGCGCAGTCGTCCGTCTTCCCGGACGGCATCGTCTTCGTCGCCACAGAGGACCTCACGGAGGTCGACCAGCTACCGACCGCCATCCTCACCGCCATGGGCGCTGGGCCCGTCGGAAGCGAAGGGGGAGGTTGGCGTGACCTGAAGGACGCGATCGGCACCCTCGACGTCCTCGTCATCCTCGACAGCTTCGAGCACCTCGTCAGCGCGGCATCCGAGCTACGGCACCTAATCCAGTCATGCCGCCAGCTGAAGCTCCTCGTGACATCACGGGCTCGCGTGGGCCTCGCCGAGGAGTGGTTGATGCCGCTCGCCGGGCTGCGCCTGCCGAACGACGAGCTCGGCTGGGAAGAAGCGCGCCTGACCGAGGCGCTACAGCTGTTCGAACGGCGGGCGCAGGCCGCGAACGTGACGTTCCAACTGACATCCGACGAGCTTCCACTGGTGAGGCGCATCTGCAGCGCGGTAGAAGGGCTTCCGCTGGGGATAGAGCTGGCCGCTGCTTGGACGCGGATCCTCGGGCTGGAGGAGTTGGCCGTCAGCCTCGAGACCGACCTCTCCTCCATCGCGGGACACGAGCTCGACGTCGGCAGCAGGCACCCCAGTCTGTGGGCCGCTCTGGAGCACTCATGGAAGCTACTGCCTGATGACGTCCAGAAGACATTGGCGAAGCTGTCCGTGTTCCGCGGCGGGTTCAGGCGAGAGGCAGCCACGGTGGTCGCCGGAGCCAACATCCCGCTACTGATGGAGCTCGCGGACGCATCTTTCATCCGGATGAGTCTCAACGGTCGTTACAGCCAGCACGCGTTGTCCAAGCATTTCGTGCGCGACAAGTTGCGGGAGGACGGCGAAGCGGCAGACGCGGCCGGGCTCGCCCACGCCATCTACTTCTCAGGCCTCCTGAAGAGGGCAAGTGGGACCTCCGCCGCTGAGGACCTGCACGCGGCGTTCCGTGTGTTGCAGGAAGAGGAGTCGAACATCCTGGCCTGCCTCCAATGGACTGCGTCGTACGGTCGAACCGACATCCTCCTTGAACTGGCCGAGCCGCTGCTGTGGTACTTCCCGATGAGCGGCCGCTTCCGCTACGGCAGCGACGTGTTCGGTAGGACCCTGTCCCAGCTGGACGAGGACGACGAGACCCAACACGAAGCCATCGCCAGCCTGTTGCTCGGGAGAGCCTGGCTCGCCCGGTACGCGGGAAGCTTGGATGAGGCCCTTGGTCTGGCCGCCGAAGGCGAGAGGTTCGCCAGGTCAGCCGGCTCGGACCTACAACAGGTGCGGGCGCTAGACCTGAGGGGACAGGCTCTCACCTACGACGGTCAGCTGTCCGAGGCGAGGTCCCTGCTGGCAGAAGGAGTGGGCATCGCAATCGGCCTGGGAGATGATCTGAGGCTGACCCGCATCAGGACGAACTTGGCCTTGGTCGAAGCCCTGAGCGGCGACACCGATGCCGCGGCACAGATGCTCCGAGACGCTATGGCCCCTTTCGACGACGGTGCCTTGCCGGTCGGCCTGGACACCGTGGCGACGCTCCTGGCGAGCGGCGTGACGTGCTGGTGTGCCGGCGACTACTCGGGAGCGTCCGATGTATTCAGGAGGGCCATCTCGCTGGCGGAGTCCCTGGAGTACGTTGGGCCTGTTCCCGTCCTGAAGGCGCTTCTCGCCGCGGCTGTGTTCGAGCTGGCCGAAGCGGAGGCGAGCGGTCCCATGCTCGAAGAGGCTCGGGGCCTGGTAGCCGACGCTCTGCTGATGGTGGAGCGCAGTCGCGAGGGCATGGCGACGAGCTTGCTTCACGGCGTCGAGTCCGCGCTTGCTTACAGTGACGGCGACCTTCAACTTGCCGTCGCGAAGGCTCGCGAGTCCTACCTGGTCGCCAGTCTGGCCGGGAACATCCTCATCATGGTGTGGTCACTGCCGCGGCTCTTGGACGCCTACCTCGCACGTGGCGAGGAAGCGAGAGCGTTCGAGCTGGCTTGGCACCTCGCGCAGCACCCTGCCACCCCCGCATGGTCACGGGAGTACGCCGATCGCGTCGCGAACACGTTGACGGAGAGGCACGGCGCTGCGCTTCTCGAAGCCGAACGAGCCCGGCGCAGCCTGGACGAGGTCGTTGGCGTGAAGCGTCAGGCTACCGAGTCACGTTCGTCGGGTTGAACAGCAGGAGGAAGGTCGTAGCACCGAACGAACTGGGACCCTAACCTACGGCGAATGTTGCGCCACCGCCTCCAACCGGTTCTCAGCAGGAGGGTCGGCGTCGCCCTGGCCATATGGGGGGAGCCCGGGATCGGGAAGAGCCACACGGCCGCGGCGTTACTGTCCGAACTCCCCTGCCGACACGCGAGCGTACCGGCGACGGTCCCGATGTCGACCCTCGCGGGCTTGCTGCCGAGGGTCAGCCGCTTGCCCGGTTGGGCGACCACGACGCTGGACTCGCTGGCCGCTGGAGCCGCACTGGACCGGCCCAGGGTGACCGAGGCGATCGCGGCCGCGCTCGCCACATCGGCACCGTTCGTGCTCCTGGCGGAGGACCTGCATGAGGCCGACGAGGAACGTGGGCAGTTGCTCCTCGAGCTGGCGGCTACGGTGCGGCGCACGAAGGGCGTCGGGCTGCTGGTCACCAGCCGTACCGAGCCGCCGGAGCCCTTCCAGAGCGTCAGGCTGGAGCCTCAGAGCCAGGCCCAGATCATCGGGCTTCTCGCCGGCGCCATGGGCTCCGACCTGCCGCCGGAGGCGAGCGACTGGATAGCCTCATGGTCGGCAGGCAACCCGTTGTTCGCGCTGGAGTACCTCAGGTACCTGGGCCGGCAGGGCAACCTCTGGAGCGACGGCAGGGCCTGGCATTGGCGCCGGCCCGAACCAGGCGCCCAACCACCCACGATCGAGGCGCTCATCGAACACTTCCTGGGCGACGTCCTCGCGGAGCCCGCCACGGCGTGCGTCGCCGTCACCAAGGCGCTGCTGCCGTCAGAGGCAGGGTCGCACGCCACGGCTCAGGCAGCCGGGCTCGCACCGGAAGCAGTCCGGGCTGCCACGCGCGAGCTCGAGCGTCGCGGGGTGCTGTCGGGTGGGGCGTTCGTCCACCCCTTGTACCGCGAGGAGGTCGCCGGGCACGCACCCCCAGACCTGCGCAGACAGATAGCCCGGCGTGCGCTGGAAGGGGCGGACCTGAAGCCGGCCTATGCGGAGGCGCTGGTTGCGGCGGCCGAGCTGCCGGCCGCGTCGAGCGTGCAAGTGCTCAGCCGCGCCGCCGGCACGGCCAGGAACGCGAACGACGCGAAGACCGCTGCGCGTCTGCTCGCCCTCGCCAGCGACCACGCGACCGGTGAGCAGAGCGGTGCGTTGGCTCTGGAAGCCGCCAGTCTCCTGTCGGGCCGGGACTACCCACGCATGCTCGCTCTCGCCGAGAAAGCCGCCGCCCTCCTCGCCGATCCGTCGGAGGCCTTGCTCTTGCAGGCGGGAGGCCTGTCCATCCGCGGCGACCACGAGCGGATGCGAGAGGTCTTGGACCGGTTGCCACCAGAGCTCAAGCATGGGGTCGCCTGGTTGCAGCGACAGGTGCGTCTGCTCCACCAGGCTGGCAGACGTGAGGAGCTCATCGCCGCCTGGGAGGCTTCCCCGCACCAGGACGAGTGCGACGACGCGACCGTCTTCTTCGTCGGCTGGGCCTACCTGCATGCCGGTTCGCCCCGCGCGGCGGCCGACCTCATCGATCGTCGCCTGCTGACGGTCGCGAACGGCGAACCGATCTCGGCAGATCTGAAAGAACTGCAGGCGAGCGTCGCGTTCTACACCGGCGACAACTCAGCTGCCGAGAAGGCGTTCACCGAGCTACTCGAGAGCACCGGTATCGCGGCACAGCTCTCGCCGCCCAACGTGGCCAACCTGCTCCGCAACCGCGCGGTGGCCCGGATGCAGCAGGCCAACTACCTCGCTTGCCTGCCTGACCTCGAGGCGGCGCTGCGCATCTTCGAGGAGGTGGGCCACGGCCTACACCATGCCGGGACCCTGGTGATGCTGAGCTACGCGTACGAGGAGCTCGGGGCTTACGAACGAGCGGAGGAGGCGCTGACCAGCGCCCTGGAGACGGTGAGCCGGTCGGGCATCCTCCACTTCATGGGAGGGGTACTGGCCCAGCTGGCCGACCTGTACCTCGAATGGCCCGGCCGCGCGCACGCGACGCTGGCCCTCAGGTACGCGCTGCAGGCCTCGGAGGCAACCGCCTCACAACCGGACGGGGTCGAAGGTCTCACCGCCAGGTACCTTCTCTCCCGGGCCCGGACGGCGACGGGTAGGGCTACCGAAGGGCTCGAGCTGGCCGAAAGGACCGTGGCAAGGGCAACCGAAGCCCAGATCGCTGAAGCCATCCTGGCCGCCTGGTTCGCCAAGGGGCTCGCTCTGGAGGCCCTGGGGCGCCGAGACGATGCGGAGTTGGCGTTCCAGACGGCCAGTAACCGAGCCCAGGAGCTGCGCTTGCCGTTGCACCACCACCGCTACGGCCTCGAGGCAGACCGCCTGGCGGGGGACAGCGCCAGGGCGGCGGAACGCAGGGAGTGGTTCGCCGCCCGCGGGCTGCAGCACGGCGTCAACCTCGTCGAGCGTTACTTCCCGCCCGTGACCGCCGCCGGCGTCACGGGGCGGACATCCACCGAAATCGCGCGCCTCGAAGTGCTGGGCCCGATGCGTCTAGTTACAGGCCACGGCGCGGCTCAGGTGCGGGGCCGTCTACGTCAGGCGCTCCTCCTCGCCCTGGTCGACGCCCGCTTGTCCGGCCGGCCCGACGTCGACAGGCTCACGCTCATCGAGACGCTCTATCCGAGCGGCGATGAGATCAAGGCGTCAGCGAGCCTCAAGCAGCTCATCAGCGACCTTCGCAAGGATCTCGGGACGACGATCGTCGGTACCACCGCCACCGGTTACGCGCTAGGCGACGTCGCGACGGACGCAGAGGAGTTCTTGGCGACGGGCGACACGCGGCTGTGGAGGGGAGCCGTCGGCGCGGGCGTCGCGTGGGAGCTGAGCGGGGCCGTCAGCGACCGCCTTCACGCGACGCTGGTCGCTGCCACGGCGCCCCTTCTAGACTCGGAGCCCTCCGAGGCGGCCCGCCTTGCCGCGCTGCTCCGTGACCACGACCCCTACGACGCCGAGTACCTGCGGTTGCAGCTGCAGGCTCTCTCGCGCGCTGCCCTCCCCAGGGCGCTGGAGGACGAGTACCTGCGATCCAGATCGCTCTTCGCGGAGGTAGGCGAGGAGTTGCCCGAAGCCGCTGCCACGTTCCTGGAAAGCTGACCGGAAGCTCACCGACCCTCCTCCATCGTTCCGCTGAGGAGGCAACACATGGGAGCAAGTTGGCAGATCGGCAAGTGGCTGTACGCGTCGGTCGCGCTGGTACTGGTTATCAGCGCATGCTCCACGCCTGACGGAGACGATCCGGTCCCGCCTGCCTGGGCGCTGGGAGAGCAGCCGAACTTCACCGGTACCATCCCGAACTGGGTAGACGGCGACGCTATCGCGGCGGGCACTGGAGGTATCTACGCGCTGGCCTTCCTGGGCGGCGCCGAGGAGACCGAAGTCGGGTTCGGCTCGGTAGCGACCGATGGCACCTTCAACTTCGGGCTACAGAAGGGCACCACCCTGCCAGGCGGCGGAAGCGTGCCGCTGGACGCGCTCTGCCCAGGGCTGGCGACCGCCAACCTCTCGGTGTCCAACCCTCAGCAGAAGCTCGTCGTCGTGAACCAGCTCGAGGTGCCGGCTCTCTTCGTCGAGGGACAGCATGCCAGGCCCATCGGCGGCATCCTCATCCGGGAGGAGCCTCCGACGGCGGCGTTCCTAATCGACCGGTTCAGTTTCGTCCACGCCAGTGCTGACGGCACCGTCAAGGGCACGTGCAACGACGAAGGCGTGTCCGTCACCATCGACCTCGACCTGCGTACCGGTTGGAACGCCGTGTTCTTGGCCCTCGAGGGCGGCATCGAGTTCACGACTACGGCCATCCCAGCCGGCGCCGAGTGGTACCTCGTGAACCCCGTCGTGCTGGGTCATGAGTAAGGCCGCGATTGGGCGCGTACTTAGTATCGTCGCTCCGCTCCTCGCCTCCTTCCTCCTCGCCGGCTGCTTCATGCAGGAGTTCTTCGTGGAGCGAGGCGTGTTCTTGGGTGAGCTGGTCGGGTTCGTCGAGCTTGACGAAGGCACGGTCCTCGGCCTGCACCTAGCGACCCAAAGGGAGACGCTGGCAGCCCAGCGCATCACCTTCACCGGAACCGCCACGCTCGGCGGCGTCGAGTACCGAGTGGAGGGTGAGGAGTGGACGGATGACGAGCGGCTCAGCTATCAGGCGCTGCCCGATCCGACCGGGTACGTAGAAGCGAGCTTGTTCGGAGAGGAGCGCGATGCACAGTACGTCATCTCGGCTCACGTCTTCTACGGGTGCACGATCCAGCGTCCATGCGACCCGGTGATCCACGGAACCCTGAGCCAGGGCGGGGAACGAGTAGGTTCGGTGCACCTCAACACGGCTGAGTGAAGCGATGCGGTGCGCTGCCAAGCCCCGTCATGGTCACAACGACGAGGCGGCTCGTCATCCGCCAAGCCGACTCGCAAAGGCGGTCTTACGTTGACGGCGGCCAGCTACCACCTGTGCCAACGCTGTGGGCGGGCGACCCCGGCGTCAGCCGGAGAGACCTTCTGTCCCAACGACGGGAGCCGGCTGATCGCCTCATGTCCCGCCTGTGACGCCCCTATCACCTCGCCATTCAGCCTCTTCTGCACCCGTTGCGGCCGAGAGCTGAGGGTGCGGAAGCCCGAACCGGAAGGAAGAGGATGAACCCTAGACGCAGACACACGCTCCGCCTGCCACCGGCGTTGCTGGCACTCTTGACTGGTCTCGCCCTCAGCGCCTGCACTGTCAGCCCGCCGGGTAGAGAACCGATCATCCCCAGCACGACGAACGTGGTGGACGCCGTCACGCGCGACGCGCTCGAGAGCTTCGATCCGAACACTGGCGTCCTTCGCTTCGCGGCAACCACGCCCCTCCTCGAGCGCGTGGAGGTTGGCGACGTACTGGTTAGCCAACCCACGGAGGCCGCGCCCGCCGGTTACCTGAGGAAGGTCCAGGCCGTCGAGGCCGAGGGCGGCCAGATCGTCATCGAGACCACGCAGGCCAACCTCACCGATGCCGTCACGCAGGGCGAGATCAAGGCGTCAGGAGATTTCGAGCCCGAGCAGGTGCTGGACACCGCGGCGCACCTGCCCGGCGTCACGGCCGGCGTGCGCAGGGCGACAGACGACCTGCCCGAGGTCGGCGTAGGTGATGGGTACAACTTCCACTTGGGGTTCGACGAGGTGGCTCTGGACATCGGCGAAGGTGACGTCCAGATCAAGATCGTCCTGAACGGTGAGGTGTACTTCAACGCTGGTTGGAGCATCGATCTCGGCATCGAGCCTTGCCTCGAGATCCCGCCCGTGTGCGTAGATCGTTTCGAAGCGAAGGTCGGCATCGAGGAACGCTTGAAGGTCTCGATCGCCGGTGAGGCCAGGGCGTCGCTGACGAAAGAGATCAGCGTTGCCACCTACTACTTCAAGCCGCTGGTCTTCTTCATCGGACCGGTTCCGGTCGTGGTCGTACCGAGCATCGAGGTGTTCGTCGGCGCCGAGGGTTCCGTCAGCCTCCGTTTCAGCTACGGGCTCACCGAGACCGCCAGCGCCGTGATGGGGGCGAAGTGGACCGACGATGGCGGCTGGCAAGACATCACGGACTTCGGGATCGATCTGGCCGCGCAGGACTCGTTCGACATCGAAGCCACGATGAAAGCCCGAGCCTACGCCCGCGCCGTCGCCAGCCTGAAGTTCTACGACGTGGCGGGTCCGGCTCTGGGCCTCAAGCTGGGCGTGGAGTTCGACGCTCAGGTCCCGCGTGACCCGCTCCTGGTCGTGCGCGGCAACATCGAGGGCTACGTCGCGTTCCTGGTCGATCTGCCTGTCCTCGGCACGTTGGCCGAGTACAAGACCACGCTCTTCAACGAGAGCTTCGACCTGGCCACATCACCCAACCAGCCGCCCAAGTTCAGCGGCGTCAAGACGGACCCCATCCAAGCGGACATCGGGAGCCCCGTAGTGTTGGGACCCCGCAACGGCGGGCTGCAGGGCTACTTCGACGTGAGCGACCCGGAAGGCGGGGATCTGACGGTGAGGGCCGTCTCCAGCATCGACGGGAGCATCCCGCTCACGTACACGTTCAAGACGACGGGCACGCGGACGATAACCATCACGGCCACCGACGCGCATGGCGCCACGGCGACCGCCAAGCTGACCGTGGAGGCGAAGAGCCCACCGCCCATCATCACGACCACCTACGGGGGTCAGCCGCTTGTGAACGTGCCCTTCGTCATCGGCGCCAGCGCGATCGATCCCGTGGGAGGTCAACTGTTCTGCACCGCGCTCACCTGGACGGTCACCGCACCCGATACGAAGGCGGGAGGCGGATGCGAAGCGACGATCACCTTCAAGGCGGAGGGCCAGCGCCAGGTGAGCGTCACCGCCACCAACCAGCACGGCAGCAGCAGCACCGAGACGCTGACGTTCGCAGTGGGTCCCGAGCCGGAGAACAAGCCGCCCGTCGTCACCTACTTCGAGATCTTCGCAGCCGAAGGTCCCAAGGGTTTCGGCGGCGGACCGGGCGGTCAGTACGTCTGCCCGACGGGCTTCTACTGCCCGGTGCCGCAGGGTGCGGCCCTGTGGAACGGCCAGGAGCGTGACGTGAGCGACTACGTCCTACCCCTCGACCTCTACGTGGAGGCCACCGACGATCGCGGCGCACCCGTGACCGTGACCTGGTCCTGCACCGGCGGTACGAACTCGGCGCTCGTGACCGACAACGGCGACGGCTCCTTCCGGTGCAGCCCCTACTTCCCCGGCCACACCATCGTCGTCACGGCGGTGGTGAGCGACGGAAACTCCTCGACCACGGTGCAGAGGAGCTTCTTCATGCGGTCGCTCGTCAACTAAGTCGACGTAAGGCACCCACGGTCCCCGACTGCGCCGCATCGCCGCGCTCGTCGGGGACCTGTCTTGTCTGCCGGCGCCCGCGACGTCCGTCGTCCCGGGCAGGCCGCCGCTCTCACGGCGCTCACAGCGCTCCTGGTTAGAAGGGACGCCGTGCGCGTCGTGATCCTGCTCGTGGTCGCCACGGTGATCTCAACAGCTACAGCACAAGGGCCGGCGCCGGAGGTCCTCGTCGGCGTCATCGCCTCGCTCACAGGGGAGGCCCGCGGCGCCGGGGCCTCGGAGGCTCTGGCAGCCGAGGGCTGGGAGAACTCAGCGGACGCGGCGGGCGGGGTATTCGGGCTGCGCGTTGACGTGCGGGTCGTAGACGATGGCGGTTCGGCGGCGCGGGCGGTGGAGGTGGCCTCGGAGCTGGCAGAGGATGGTGCCCTGGTCGTCGTGTGCTGCACCACGCCCGCGGCCTCGGCCGCGGTGGCCCAGGCTGCCGAGTCGCTGGGCCTGCTCCACCTGGCCGTCTCGGGGACCGCGGGAGCCGAGTTCGATGCAGCGGGGAACCAGTACTGGTCGTTCGGCCTATGGCCCAGTGAGACCGACCAACTGTCGGCGCTCGTGGCCGACGCCCTGACGTCGGGCAGAGGTTCCGTGGCGCTCATGACGTCCGATGACGCGTTCGGGGACCGCGCGCAAGAGACGCTCGAGTCGCTGCTCGGCTACGCCGGCATGCGACTGGTGCACGTGGTGCGGTACGCGGCGGGCACCCGCGAGTTGAGGCCGGAGGCGCTCGTCACGGCCAGTCGACAGCCGGGCGCCGTGGTGGTCTGGGGCAGCGGGCCCGACACGCAGGTCGCCGTATCCGCCCTGCGCGCACGTGGCTACGAAGGCATCGTGTACGCCCGCGCGGCCCTCGTCGCAACCGGTCCGGGCAGGCGCCTGCCGGCGGCGACGTACGAGGGCGTCAGGTTCCCGCTGCCGCCGGCGTACGCCGGCCCGATCCCACCTACACACGCGTGCGCGGCCGAGATCGCCTCGGCGACGGAGCGTATCGACCAGCTCTACGGCGGCGTGCCCGATCTCCCCGCGGCCGCTCTCGTGGTCGACGCCCTGGACCTCTTCGCGGCAGCGCTCGAACAGCTGTTCCTGCTGCAGTTGCCGCCCGACGCGTCGGTGCCGGTCATGCGGCAGGCGTTGCGAGACGCCGCCGTGGGGCTGGCACCACGGTGCGCCGCCGGCGGCCTTCTGGACCTGCAGGAGGGCCGGCGCAGCGCGGTGACGCCGTCTTCCCTGTTGGCACCCGAGCTATCTCGGTCAGGCGACCTGCGCCTGCCGTAGCGGACCAGGCCACGATCCGGGGCGAGGTCGGCTCGGCAGTACAATCTAAGGCAATGAGACAAGAGCTTGAGAACCTAAGCCAGGAGCTCGACGCCCTGGAGCGCAGCCTGTCCGATCCGGCTCTGCTGTCGGACCCGCCGCGCTACCGGCAGGCGACGAAGCGCCACGCGGAGCTCAAGGAGGTCGTCGACCTCCACCGGGAGCGAACGCGACTAGAGGCGCAGGCCGCGGACGCGCAGGGCCTGGTCGATGACCCGGACCTCGGGGAGGAGGCCGCCGCCGAGGTTGAAAGCCTGAACGAACGGCTCGAGGAGCTGGACGCCGAGATCGACCGCCTGCTGCTGCCCAAGGACCCGTTCGACGAGAAGAGCGTCATCGTGGAGCTGCGGGCGGCGGCCGGCGGCGGCGAGGCGTCGCTCTTCGTGCGCGAGGTGCTTGACATGTACCTGCGCTACGCAGAGTCCCTCGGATACAAGACGGAGGTCGTCGATTCGACCCCGACCGAGGTAGGCGGGCTCGCCAAGGTGTCGTTCGAGGTTCGCGGCGATGGTGCGTACAGCCACTTCAAGTACGAGTCCGGGGTTCACCGCGTTCAACGCGTACCGGAGACCGAATCGCAGGGCCGCATACACACGAGCACGATCACCGTCGCGGTGTTGCCAGAGGCTGACGACGTCGACGTCGACCTTTCGCCTGCGGACTACAGGGTCGATGTCTACAGGTCGAGCGGCCCGGGCGGTCAGTCCGTCAACACGACGGACTCCGCGGTGCGGGTCACGTACAAGGCCGGCACCCCTGACGAGATCGTCGTCACGTGCCAGGACGGCAAATCGCAGATAAAGAACAAGGAGAAGGCGCTCTCAGTGTTGCGGGCCAGGCTCCTCGAACGCGAGCGCGCCAAGGCTCAGTCGGAGGCCAGGGAGGCAAGGCTCGTGCAGATCGGCTCCGGCGAGCGCAGCGAGCGGATCCGCACGTACAACTTCCCTCAGTCGAGGGTCACCGACCACCGCATCGGCTTCACGACCAAGGACCTCGTCGGCGTGCTGAGCGGAGACCTTGGCGAGCTGACAGCAGCGTTGCAGACCGAGGAGCAGACTCGGGCTCTGGCGGAGTATGGCGGAGCGACCGAGGCGACCAGGATGATGGCGGGACACGGTGGCTCGGCGTGAGTTCGTCGTTGCCGCGGCTATCCTCCTCGACGCGCAGGGGCGCGTCCTACTCGTTGGCAACGACTGGCAGGGACACGGACGTGTCAGATACACGCTCCCCGGCGGCGTGGTTGAGAGAGGCGAGTCGACCCTCGACGCTCTGAGACGGGAGGTCCTCGAGGAGACAGGGCTCGAGATCGAGGGGGTCGAGCACCTGGCTTACTCCGTGCACGTGGAGGACCGGCGTCGGAACGATCGCGCGTTGTCGTTCGCGTTCAAGGCGAGCTACAGCGGCCTGCTCAACCCCCGCGACCCGGACGGGTTCATCGTCGAGGCACGCTTCTTCCCCCTCGACGAGGTGAAGGCCAAGGTGCCCATCCCGCCACTTCGCGACCCGCTTGTCGCCTACCTGTCTGACAACGTGTCCGGCCGGTTCTACACGTATGCCGGTTGGGACGGACGCAACCCTCGAAGGGTTTGAGGCACTCAGGCACGTGCGTCGGCGACGGCCCGGGCGATGCTGTCGATCGCAGCGTCTATGTCCTCCTCGCCAGTGGACCAGTTGGACACCGCGAACCGCAGGAGACGTTCGCCCCTCCAGGTGGTTCCTCCCAGCCACA
>DASVCK010000124.1:0-2477 GCA_036381675.1 Trueperaceae bacterium
GTTGGACGGCGCTCTACAAGCCGGGGTGCGTGCCGCGCTCCTCTTCGGGGTCGTGCCTGACGACGTCAAGGACCTCACCGGCACCGCTGCTGCCGACGAGCAGGGCCCCGTGGCGCGCGCCCTGAGGCTGGCGCGACCGGAGTTCGGCGACGACCTGGTGCTCATCACCGACGTCTGCCTGTGCGGATACACGGACCACGGCCACTGCGGCGTGCCGGCGGGCGGGGAGCGCTTCGCTATCGACAACGACGCCACTCTCCCGCTGCTGGCCCGGATGGCGACGGCACATGCCGAGGCCGGAGCGGACCTGGTCGCGCCCTCCGACATGATGGACGGACGAGTAGGGCACTTACGCCAGCGGCTGGATGCCGGCGGCCACCAGAACGTCGGCATCCTGTCGTACGCGGTCAAGTACGCGTCGGCGTTCTACGGGCCCTTCCGCGAAGCCGCCGGCTCCTCGCCGGGTCACGGCGATAGGTCCAGCTACCAGATGGACCCGCGCAACAGGCGCGAGGCGCTGCGCGAGGCGCTGCTGGACGTGGAGCAGGGGGCTGACGCCCTCATGGTCAAGCCGGCCCTGGCGTACTTGGACGTGATGGCGGCAGTTAGGGCGACTACCCATCTGCCCTTGGTCGCGTACAACGTCTCCGGGGAGTACGCCATGGTCAAGCACGCCGCTGCTGCGGGCGCGCTTGACGAGCCTCGCGCGGTGCGGGAGGCGCTACTGTGCATGCGCCGCGCCGGAGCGGATCTCATCATCAGCTACCACGCCGTGGAGGCAGCGGCGCGAGGATGGCTGGCGTGACCCCACGGCCCATCAGGCGCAACCCCAGGCTCACGAAGATCGCCTTCGGCGTGATCATCGCGTTCCTCGTCGCTCAGGTGGCATGGTGGCTGTGGTTCCAGGCCCACTACATAGGCGGCGTCACCGCCTCAACGGAGGCCGCCTGGCAGGACGACGCCAGGCTCGCCAACCAGCTGGCGGCGTCGGACCCCGGTGTCATCGACGACATGCTGGCGGCGCACCCCCATCTCCGGCTCCGGTCCGGGCTGTTCGTCGTCGACGAGGCCCACCTGCGCGCGTTCGTGCACGAACAGAACAGTGCACTGCGGATGTTCCGGTTCGAGGGCGTCTTCTTCGTGATAGTGGTGCTCGTCGGGCTGTGGATCCTCGCCCGGAGCCTCGCCGTGGCCCGAGAGCTGGAGCGCCGGCAGCACAACTTCCTGCTGGCAGTCACCCACGAGTTCCGCACGCCTATCAGCACGCTGCGACTGTTGATCCAGACCCTGCAGTTGAGACGCCCCTCGCCGGAGAAGGTGTCCGACTACCTGGGGCGGATGGAGAGCGAGCTCTCGCGCCTGGAACGCTCCAGCGACCAGGTGTTGGCGACCGCCAGGCTTGAGCAGATGAGCGCCCCGAGGGACCTGGCGCCCGCCGACGTCAGCCGCGCGGTCGAGACCATCGTGGAGAAGCATCGGAGCGGAATGGAGACGCGCGGTGCACGCCTCGACGTCGAGTACGCCGGCGAGCCACTGGTCGCCCAAGTGCAGCCGCAGGCGCTCGAGCTCGTCGTAACCAACCTCCTCGACAACGCCATCAAGTACAGCCCCGGGCCGGAGAAGCCCGTGAGGGTGCGCGTGCTCAGGAGCGGCGACGAGGCGCGGATCGTGGTCGAGGACGAGGGCGTCGGGGTCGAGCCGGCCGAACGAGGGCGCATCTTCGAGCGCTTCTACCGCCCTGGCAGCGAGATGACTAGGAGGAGTCAAGGAGTGGGACTGGGTCTCTACCTGGTGAGGACGAACGTCGAATTGATGCGCGGTCGCGTCACGTGCGAGCCGCGGGCGGACGGACTGCCAGGCACCAGGTTCGTCGTCAGCCTGCCTCTCGAGCAGGCCGCGGCGCCAGCCGCTCAGGCCGCCCCCGCCGCGCGTCGGCCCGCCGGGGGTTCGGTCTGATGGCGGTGCGGGAGGTGACTCGCGCCGGGCCCAACATCCTCGTCGTCGAGGACGAGCCGAGCCTGGCGCAGGTGCTGTGCGAGAACCTCGTGGACGAGGGCTACGACGTCGAGGCAGTCGGGGACGGCGCGGTCGCCTTGGAGCGGTGGCGGACCAGCGCGCCCGACCTTGTCGTGCTCGACGTCATGCTCCCCAGCCTCGACGGCTTCGAGCTGTGCCGCGCGCGGCGGGCCGAGGGCGACTCCACGCCGGTCATCTTCCTCAGTGCGCGGGGCCAGGCGGGAGACCGCGTCACCGGTCTGGAGGCGGGCGGCGACGACTACCTGACCAAGCCCTTCCACCTGCCGGAGTTCCTGCTGCGCGTCAGAGCGCTGCTCAAGCGCACGGCGCCCTCGGTGGACAGCCTCCGCTTCGGCGGGCACGTCGTCGACTTCCGGTCCTGGACGGCCAAGCTGGCGAGCGGCCAGGAGGTCCGGCTCACCGAGCGCGAGGCCGGCATCCTCAGACTGCTCGCCGAGCGT
>DASVCK010000125.1:0-2977 GCA_036381675.1 Trueperaceae bacterium
CGTGGCGTACTGAGTAGTTGACATGACTTGCTCGTCCTCTCGGAGGTTGCCCTCCACAACGTCCTGGCGGATCTGATCGGCGATCTGCCTGTAGATGGGATCGCGGCCGTCGAACATCTGTTAGTGCCGGGTCATGACTGACACGCCAGGCGTGATGGGGATCGATGGGTTCATTAGTTGACTAATGAACCACAGAAGTAGAGAACTGTCAAGTGAGTGGCGCTTCGGGAGCCGAGCGGCGTGCGAGGTGCCTTTCGCGCGTGCCCGGCCTATGATTCGGGAATCAATGCCTGGGGCATGCTCGGTAGAGTTCGTCAGGCTCACCGGTCGGCCCGCGGCGTCGACAGGACTGGACGAGACTTCGTTCCTGCCGGACAAGCGCTTTCAGCTCCTCGCCTATCTTGCCTACGACGCGGGCTGGGTCGGGCGGGAGCGTGCCGCGTTCTTGTTCTGGCCCGACTCGGACACGTCTACGTCGAGGCAGAACCTGAGGGGCCTCCTGAAGCGAGTCCGCGGCCTGCCGTTCCCACCGGAGATCGAGGTCACGCCGCATCAACTGCGCTGGCGCGTGCCCACGGACGTTGAGGAGTTGAAGCAGGCGATCGCCGCCGGCGATGCGGCGCGTGCGATGGCGGCCTACCGGGGGCCTCTGCTCGATGGTCTGGAAGGCGACGAGGAAGACGAGTACGCCGAGTGGCTGACGATCGAGAGGGAGCAGCTCCACTCGCGATGGCGGGGGCTCGTGCTGGGCGCCCTGTTGGAGCCCGGGCTAAGGGACGGCTCCGAAGCCACGCGCCTGTTCGAGAGGCTGGTCGGTGCCGATCCTCTGGACGAGGAAGCCGTGCGCGTCTACATGCACGCGATGACGCGCCTGGGCCGGCCGACCGAGGCGTTGAGGGCGTACCGAGACCTGAAGTCGCGGCTCGACCGCGATCTGGGCCTGGAGCCCACGTCGGATACCGCCAAAGCGGCTGCGAACGCCGAGGCGGCAGCAGCGACGGAGCCGCTGGCGACGCAGCCTGCCGTGACGGAAACATCGGACGACCCGCCCTCGAGGTTCACCACCGAGACGGCGACCGGTACCGCGGGGACGCCCACGAGCCGGGGCTTCAGGCGGCCGCCGACCCCGAAGTCGAGCTTCGTGGGTCGGGAGGCCGAACTAGCCAACATCGCAAAGAGGCTGCTCGACCCCAGTTGCCGCTTCCTCACCCTCCTGGGGCCGGGCGGGGTAGGCAAGACGCGGCTGGCGTTGGCTGCCGCCGAGAGGCTTAAGGACGAGTTCGCCGAAGGAGTCGTATACGTCGGGTTGGAGACGTTGGCCTCGGCTCAGGAGGTGGGGCCAGCGATCGCGGGGGCGCTGGGACTGACCCAGGCGCCTGGCTCGGACCCCCTGCAGTCCGTCGAGCAGACCCTGGCCGGAGCTCAGGTTTTGATGGTCCTCGACAACTTCGAGCACGTCTTGGATGCGGCCAGCCTGCTGCCCGGGCTCTTGGCTGCGGCGCCGGGCCTGAAGCTGCTGGTGACGAGCAGGGAGCGCATCGGCCTCGAAGCCGAGTGGACCTTCACGGTCGACGGCCTTGACTACCCCACCGACACCGTGGCGCACGAGGAGCTGCCGGCGTTCGGTACCGCTCGGCTCTTGCTGGAGCGGGCGGGGCGCGTGCGCCCGGGCTTCCGGTTGGAGAACGAGGAGCTGCCCACCCTCATGCGGCTGTTCGAGCTGACGGCCGGCATGCCCCTCGCCATCGAGCTGACGGCGGTGTGGCTGAGAGCGGTGCCGCTCGCGTCCCTCGTCACCGAGCTGGAGGAGGATCCAGGGTCTCTGACCACGGCCGACGCCGACAAGACGACCAGGCACGAGAGCATCCGAGCGGTGTTCGAGCAGTCTTGGGCCAGGCTCACCGACTCAGAGCAGGCGGTCATGCGGCGCCTGGCCGCTTTCGCCGCCAACGTGTCGCCGGAGGCGGCGGCGTATGTCGCCGGCGCCAACCGAGCTGTGCTGGGCTCGCTCGTCGACAAGTCGCTGTTGAGGCTAGGGGAGGACGGTCGCTACGCCCGGCACCCGCTCGTGAGGGCGCTGACGAGCGAGAAGCTCGCAGTAGACGCCGCCGAGCAACAGGGAGTCTGGACGAGGCACGCTGCTTACTACCTTCGCTTCCTCAGGGAGCGCACGGACCGTGCGAAGGGCTCGCGTACCGCCTCGGTTCAGCAGGAGCTGAGAAGCGAGTTGCCGGAGCTGAAGGTCGCGATGAGGCGCGCCGCGGAGCGCGAACCGAAGGAAGATCTCGTGCGCTTCATGGAGCTTCTCGAGCTCGAACTCGGGTACTTCCAGGCGCACGGTCACGACGACGAGACGTTAGGGCTGCTCGAGTCTGCCGCACTGGCCGCAGAGGCGGCAGGAGAGTTGGACAGCGCGCGCGACTTACGGGGTCGAGTCGGCGACTCCTACTGGCTCCATCGCGGCGACCCGCAGCGGGCCCTGACCGAGTACCGCAAGGCCATAGACCTCGCGCACCGAAGCGGAAACCGGGCGCGCGAGGCCGTGCTGAGCAGCCTGTGTGGCGCAGCCGCCCTGGCGCTCGATGCCGAGGGCGCCCAAGACCAGCTCGACGCTGCCATGGAGTTGGCGACCGAGAGCGCGGATCCGCTGTCGCTGTCGACGGTCCTCGAGCACCACGCCTACACCATGGCGGTCGGCGGAGACACGGAAGGGGCAAGGGAGCAGTACGTGCGGTCGATCCAGGTGATCGAGCAGCCCGAGGCGCTGGGGGTCGTCCACCCGTTCGAGGTCGTCAAGCGTCGCTACTTCGCGACCCTGAACCTGGGGAACCTCGAGCGCATGGCGGGCAACGGCGACGCTGCCCTGGAGGCGAAGCAGCGTGCCCTCGCCATCGCCTCCGACGTCGGAAACCCGATCTGGCAGGCGCACGTTCACCTGGAGCTGGGCGAGATGTACGGCGCGGCCGGCAGGTACGAG
>DASVCK010000126.1:0-19250 GCA_036381675.1 Trueperaceae bacterium
TCACCCTGGGCCAACGCGGCCCCCAGTCGGGTCCTTACCACCCCGGCGACCCCGTCCACCCGACGTTCGAGCTGAGCACCCAGGGCGACTCGCTGCCCACCAGGGTGGACGTCACGGCCGAGCTGCGGCGCGAGGGCGGCCAGGGCGAGCCCATCCAGGCGGTCGAGGAGACCGTGCAGGTGCCGGACGGGGCCGTGGGCTTCGTTGTCGATCAGGTCCGCCTGGCCCTGCCGGATGACCTCGAGGCCGGCACCTACACGGTGGAGGTCACGGCGACCGGCGGCGAGGAGCAGCAGGCCGCGGCGACCGCGACCTTCGAGGTCACGGGCGGCCCAGATCCTCTCAGGCAGCTGGTGGGACGCGGCCTGGTCATGACGGGTCTGCGCTCCGGCCAGCCGCTCTACTCGGCGGCAGACCTAGATAGATCGGTCGGGCTTGTCGACCTACTCCTCGCCGAGCTGGAGTCCTCGGCCGAAGCGGCCGAAGAGGCGCTGCCGGCGATCGAGGGAGGCCGCTTCGAGGGCATGAGCGGCGGCGAGCTGTTCAGGGAATCCACCCCACAGGACGTCACGGACTTCCTCGACTACATCCTGGCCAGCGACTCGCAGGCCGCCAGGTTCGCGTTCGTCGATGCCTACGCGCAGTGGGCGATAGACGGTGCACCCGCTGCTCCGGCCGAGCCCTAGCGCCGGAACGGGCGCCTCGTCATGGCTCCACGCGGGGCCAGGCGGGGCGCCTGGCAACTGCTCAGGGAAGCGAGTCCTAAGACCCGACGAGGCGCCCGAAGATCCTGGCGCTGGCCAGGAACGTCCCCGCCGAGGCGCCCAGCGTGGCCAGCACGAACACCAGCAGCACCCGCGCGGCCCGGTTCGTCCACCAGCCGCGCAGCGTCGTGACGTCCTTGCGCAGCCTCTCGAAGTCACCCACGTTGGGCTTCCGCAGCCACAACTCCACCCCCGCGGCCACGAACCCAGCGCCCAGCAGCGGGTTCAGCGTCGTGAACGGGGCGGCTATCGCCGTCGCCACGATCGTCAACGGATGCGCCAGCGCCAACAGCGTGCCCACTCCCGCCAGGCCGGCCGTGATGAGCGTCCAATCAGCCAGCAGCTGGAAACCCTGCTCGGGGCTGCGCAGGAAACCGACGGCGAAGCCCGCCAGCACCAGCACCAGGATCGCCCACGGGATCAGCTTCGTGAGGCGGCTGGGCGGAGGCGTGGTCTGCAGCTCGGTCAGGCGGGCCCTGAGGGCGGCACGGTCGAGGTCGCGTTCGGAGGCCGCCTCCAACGCCGTCTTGATGCCTTTCAGGTGGCCGGCGCCCACGACGGCCAGCACGTTCTCGTGCCGTGGGCCGTTCGCCCCCTGCACGGTGAGGAGCAGCTTGTTCGCCATGTACTCGTCGCGCTCCGCGATGAGCGGACCGTAGAGGTCGGCCCTGCTCTCCGCGAACTCCGCGAACGTCGCCTCCAGGACGTCGCCCTCCTTGAGCTTCTCGATCTCGTCCTCGCCCACCTCGTCGCTGCTGAACGCAGAGGCGACGATGCCGGCGACCAGGGTGAGCCGGCGCCACCAGCCCACCGCTCCGTAGAGCCGTCTGAGGGTCACGCCGATGTCGCGGTCGATGAGCAGCAGCGGCAGGCCGCGCTCCTTGGCGCCCCTGACGGCGGCCCGCATCTCGGCGCCCGGCTCGATGCCGAACTGGTCGGCCAGACGTTGCTGGAACGCCCCGAGGGCGAGGTTCACCGCCAGCACGCCGGCCTTGCCCTCGCGCAGGACCTGCAGCAGGTCGGTCTTGGCGTGGGCGGCCTTGTCGGTGATGGCCGCCAGGCGGCCGGCGTCGAGCTCGATCGCGACCGCGTCGTAGTCGCCCGTCGCGATCATGCGCTCCACGGCCTCCGCCGAGGCCTTGGAGACGTGGGCGGTTCCCAGGAGAGTCACGCGCGCGCCGCCCACCTCGACGACCTCGACCGGCTGGCCGGGGGCGGAGTCTGGCAGCGCGACGGAAGCGTCGGTCATGCGGGGAGTGTACCTGCATAGAATCGCCGCATGATCCGACCGAACGGACCCGGCGCCGGCGCGCGCTGGCCCGGCAACGGCGAGCTGTTCGAGCAGGTGCGCCTGGCGCGGCTGTGGTTGCCGCTGGCGATCGTCGGCGTCGTGCTGGTCCACCAGCTGCTCATCGTCCCGCTGCTGCCGCCCAGCGGCCAGTTCTGGGCGCAGCTGCTCTTCTACGCGATTCTCGGCCCCATCGCCACGTACGTGACCCTCAACTGGATCGCCGGCGAGGTACGGGACAAGGAGCGCTCCGAGGCCGAGCTGGCCAAGCTCTACCGCGAGCTGCAGGCGAGCCACGAGCTCCTAGGTCGCATCCAGGCGGTGACGGCGCGTTTCGCCGCGGCGCCTACGCTGGAGGCCACGTTGCGGGCCGCCGCCGACGGCATCTCCGACGTCACGGGAGCCGCGGCCGTGGGCATCGTGGTCGGACCGGAGGGCCTGGGCGTCACCGACGGGATCGGGCTCGACGAGCGGCTGCGCGCCGACACCCTACGGCGCGACAGCGCGGCGCGCTCGCGAGCCATGAGCGCGGAGACCGACGTGAGGGTCGAGGAGCTGCCCGATACAGGCGGCACGACGGCGCTAACCGCGCCGATGGTCTGGGGAGGCTCGCCGGAGGGCTCCGTCACGGCGTACCTGCCGGCGCCGCCGGACGCCAGGGCCCTGGAGTCGTTCGCGATCGTCAGCTCGCAGCTGTCCGCCGCCGCCGAGGCCACGCGGCTCCGCACCCGCGACGTCATGACCCTCGTGGAGGTGGACAGGTCGATCCGGGCCGAGGGCAACCTCGACAGGTTGCTGCATAGCGTGCTCACGCAGATGCTGTCGTTCGCCTCGGCTCCCGTTGGCGGCATCTTCCTGTCGGACGGGGAGGGGCTGATGCGGCTGAGCTCCACCGTGGGACGCCAGCTCGACGGCGCCGCGCGCGCCTGGCGGGTGGGGGAGGGGTTCGTCGGCGAGGTGGCCTCCAGGCGCGAGCCCAGGATCCTGGACCGCATCGACGCCACCGCAGGCGACGTCTTCGGGCCGTTGCTGCAGGGCGCCGGCAGCGCGCTGGCCGCACCACTCCTGGCGGGCGAGGAGCTGCTGGGGGTGCTCGTCCTCGCCCACCCGGACGAGGAGCACTTCGAGGCCAGGATGCTGCCCTTCGTCGGCCTGGTCGCCGGTCAGGTATCGCTGGCGATACGCAACGCCAGCGCCTACATGCAGTCGGAGGAGCTGGCGATCTCCGAGGAGCGGGCCCGCATCGCCCGCGAGATCCACGACGGCGTGGCCCAGATGCTGGCGTTCGCCGCTCTGAAGCTGGATCTCGTAGAGCGGCTGATGGCCAAGGACCCGGACAAGGCGGCGTCGGAGCTGACGCAGGCCACCGAGACGGTCAGGGAGTCGATCCGGGAGGTCAGGCGCTCGATCTTCGCCCTCCGGCCGGTGGACCTCGAGCGCTTCGGTTTCGCCGAGACCGTGCGACGCTACGCCCTGGACTTCGGGCAGCAGAACGACGTCAAGGTCGAGGTGGCGTTCGAAGCGCTGCCGCCCCTATCCCTCAAGTCCGAGGCCGTCCTGTTCAGGATCTTCCAGGAGAGCATGCACAACGTCGCCAAGCACGCCCGGGCGCAGAACGTCGAGGTCAAGCTGGGCACCGAGCCCGGCGGCATGGCGTACGTGAGCGTGGGCGACGACGGGCTGGGCTTCGACCTCGGTGACGTGGGCGACCGCGTCACCAGCGCCGGCGGGCTGGGGCTACGTCAGATGCGCGAGCGGGTTGAGGCTCGTGGGGGCCGCTTCCGCGTGGAGTCCTCGCCCGGAGGCGGGACCCTCATCTACGCCGCCGTGCCCGTCTGAGCCGATACGAGAAGGGCCCAACGCGTGCGCCGGGCCCTTTGGTTCACGATCTGTGCGCCCGTAAGGGGCGCCTGGGGTTACTTCTTCGCCTGCCTGCGGTAGCTGTCGCCGAAGCGCTTCTGGAACTTCTCGACGCGGCCCTCGGTGTCGATGAACCGCTGCTCACCCGTGTAGAACGGGTGGTTGCCCGACCAGACGTCAACGTGCAGCTCGGGCTTCGTGGAGTACGTCTCCATGACGACCTCGCCGTCGCAGATCACCTTGGTGGGGACCATCTTGGGGTGTATGCCCTTCTTCATCTGCCTCGCTCCCTCGCGCGCCCCTGACCGTTCGCGGTCGCGCTGGGGCGTCAACTTCTCTGGGCTTGTCTCGTGGGCCTGGCTCGCGGCCTAGACCGGCCACTGGCGAGCGCCTGGCGCCGCTGGGCCCGCGAGATGTTAGCACGCCGGCGTGGCCCCGGGCCACAAGTGCCGCGACCCGTACGCAGCCGACTAGGCGGCCGACTGCTCCCGGACCTGGCGCTTGACCCTCGTGACGATGGCCGACATGCCCCTGAGGCGCAGAGGAGAGATGAGCTCGGCCAGCCCCATCTGCGTGTAGAAGTCCTCGGGGGTGCTCAGGACCTCTTGGGTGGGCGCCCCGTCCAGGGCCGCGTGGACCACGGACGCGAAGCCGCGCGTGGTGGGCGCCTCCTCCGGCGCCGCGAAATGCAGCCTTACCGTCCCGTCCCCTTCCACGATCGCCTTGAGGAAGAGAGGCGTCTGGCACTCGTGCACCTGCTCGAGCTCGCCCATGTCTTCTGGGGGCGAAGGCAGCTTGCCGGCGTACTCCAGCAGCAACGGGAGGCGCAAGGACTTGGGGGCGCCGGAGAACTCCTCGACGACCTTGGATAGGCGCGGTGTAAGGGTGGGCGTATCGCTCACGTCCTCAGGCTAACGCGGCCCGCCTGGAGGCAGCGTCGTATCCTCTCCGGGTGCACGCGGTCCTGCCAGACAACCTGCCCATCGGACCGCAAGGAAAGGTGTCCGGCCGACTCGCGGTGCCAGGCTCCAAGAGCCTCACGAACAGGGCGTTGCCGCTGGCCGCCCTCGCCTCGGGCACCACCAGGGTGACCGGCGCACTGGTGGCGGAGGACTCCGAGGTCATGATCCGGGCGCTGCGCGACCTGGGCGTGACCCTGCGCGTGGACGGCACTACCGTGATCGTAGAAGGGGTCGGGGGCCCACTGCCGGCGCAGGCCGCGCGTCTGGACCTGCGGTTGTCCGGCACCAGCCTGCGGTTCCTCACGGCCATCCTCGCGGCCGGGCAAGGCGAGTACGTATTGGACGGCAACGCCCGCATGCGAGAGCGGCCGGTGCAGGATCTGCTGGACGCGCTGATCGGACTGGGAGCACACGCCGGCGGCGTGGACGGCCGGCCCCCCGTCACGTTGACGGCGCGTGGGCTGAGCGGCGGCGAGATGGCGGTGCGTGGCGACGTCAGCTCGCAGTTCCTCTCCGGGCTCCTCATGGCGGCTCCACTTGCCCATGGACCTCTGGTCGTGAACGTCGACGGCGAGCTGCTCTCCAAGCCGTTCGTCGACATGACGCTAGACGTCATGGGTCACTTCGGCGTGACCGCGCGGCGCGACGGCTACCGGCGCTTCGAGCTTCAGCCGACCACTTACGTGGCACGGGACTACGCCGTCGAGGGTGACGCCATGGCGGCCGGCTACTTCTGGGCCGCGGCGGCAGTGACCGGCGGAGACGTGACCGTCACGAACCTGGGCGCGGGCACGCGGCAGGGCGACGCCAGGCTGGCTGCAGTCCTCGAGCGGATGGGCTGCCGGGTGACCTGGCAGCCGGGCTCGGTGACAGTGACCGGGCCCGAGCCTGGAGGGCTGTGCGGCGGCGAGTTCGACCTCAACGACATGCCCGATCAGGCCCAGACGCTGGCGGTGGTCGGCCTGTTCGCTGCGGAGCCCGTGAGGATCACCAACGTGGCGAACATGCGGGTCAAGGAGACAGACAGGTTGAGCGCGATGACGCGGGAGCTGACCCGCCTGGGTGCGAGGGTGGAGGAAGGTGCGGACTCGCTCACGGTCTGGCCGCTGGGCGCAGCACCTGGCTCTCAGACGCTGTTGAGGACCTATGGGGACCACCGCATGGCGATGGCTCTGGCCGTGGCGGGCACCCGCCTGCCGGGCGTCGTGATCGAAGACCCCGGCTGCGTGGCCAAGACCTACCCCGGCTTCTTCGACGACCTCTTCGGTGTCCTGGGGGCGGGGCTATCATGACCCTCATGGAGGACGGGACCCTGCCCATCGTCACGATCGACGGTCCCGCCGCCTCAGGCAAGTCCAGCGCGGCCAAGGCTGTCGCGGCGCGCCTGGGCATCGCCTACGTATCGAGCGGCCTGCTGTACCGCGCCGCCGCGCTCATCGCACTAGATGAGGGGGTTCCGCTCGGCGACGAGGCCTCCCTCCTGGCGATGCTCGAGAGACACGACGTCAGACTGCTGCCCGACGCGCAGCGCGACCGGCTCACCGTGGACGGCGTCGAGGTCGCGCACCTTTTGCACACTGACCAGATCGACGAACGCGTCTCGGAGGTAGCCCGCCAGCCCGGCGTGCGGGACTGGGTCACCGAAAGGCTGCAGGAGCTCAAAGGCCCGTTCGTGATCGACGGCCGCGACATGGGGACGGCCGTGTTCCCGAACGCCCGCTGGAAGTTCTACCTGACGGCCTCAGCCGAGGTCAGGGCGAAACGCCGCGTGGGTGAGCGCGCCAGCGACCTACGGAGCGTGGCCGAGGCGATCAGGCTGCGCGACGAGCGCGACGAGAGGCAGTCGGCGCCCGCGCCCGACGCGATCCACCTCGACACCGGTCCGTTGTCGCTCGAGGCCGTCGTGGACTTCGTCTACTTCAAGGTAGCCGCCCGCTGGCCGGAACGGTTGAGCGCCGCCACGGCTTGATGGCGCCCCGCGACCGCTCGCCGGCCCGCAGGTTCACGCTGCCCGCCGAGGCGCTCACGGCCGCGGTGGTGACCAGCACGCGCCACAAGCCGGAGGCTCACCCGCTCGCCACCAAGCTCGCCGACCAGTTGGCGGCCCACGGGGTGGACGTCACCCTCGACCTGTCCGGTGAGGCGCCGCTCCACGAGGCTTTGCGGGGAGCCCAGCTCGTCCTGTCCGTGGGTGGTGACGGCACGCTGCTCGCCGCCGCCCGCCGCACGGTCGGGTCCGGCGTCCCCGTCATGGGCGTGAACCTCGGCAAGCTGGGCTTCCTGGCGGAGTTCGGAGCCGAGGAGGCGCTGGCTTACACGGCAGGTGAGGCGGAGCCTGACTGGCCCGTGCAGGAGAAGACGATGCTCGAGGTGCGCGTCGACGGCCGGCCGGGCGTGTACCACGCGCTCAACGACGTCATGCTCTCGCAGGGTGTCATGACCAGGCTGGTCAGCGTGCGGATGCGCGTGGACGGCAAGCCCGCCACCGAGTACCGGGCGGACGGCGTCGTCGTGAGCACCCCCGTCGGTTCCACGGCCTACTCGCTCTCGCTGGGCGGCCCGATCCTCGACCATGGCCTGCACGCGCTCGTCGTCACGCCCGTGGCGCCGCACTCGTTCACCAACCGCCCGATCGTGCTGGCGGGCGACCGGGTGATCGGCCTCGAGATACTCACCCGCACCGACGAGATCGCCCTCGTCGTCGACGGCCAGGAGCACGTGCCCGTGGGCGTGGGCGACGAGATCATCGTCACGGCGGCGCCACGAGGTCTGACGCTCGTGTCCACCGGCGCTCGCAGCGCGTTCGACGTGCTGCGGCTCAAGCTCGGCTGGGGCGCCGGCCCGAGGCTGTTCACGGAGGAGAAGTAGCAGTCGGCGTGCCGCGCCTGCTCGTCGTCAGCAACGGCCGCGGCGAGGACTACATCGCCGCGCGCGTCCTCGAGCGTCTGGCGGCGATAGCCCCGGAGGTGACCGCGAGCGCCTTCCCGCTCGTGGGAACCGGCGAGCAGTTGACGGGGGCGGGCGTCGAAGTGGTAGGACCCCGCCGCGACATGCCCTCGGGCGGCTTCACGATGCACTCCCCTGGCGTGCTGTGGCGTGACCTCAGGGCGGGGCTGCTCGACCTGACGATCAGCCAGGCAGCGTTCCTGAGGCGGCAGAGACCCGAAGCCGTGTTCGTCGTCGGGGACGTGTACGCCCAGGCGCACGCTGCGCTGGTGCCGGCGCCCAGGCGCGTGCTCCAGACGCTGGTGTCTGCCCACCACTCGGGCGGCGGACCCGCGGTTCTGCGCTACTTCATGGAAGGCTTCAGGGCGCCGGAGCTGTGGCTGTTGCGCAGGGCGGACAAGGTTTACGCCAGGGACGTGGCCACCGCTCACCTGCTGGCGCGCGCGGGTGTGAGCTCGGCTCACCTCGGTAACCCGATGATGGACGGTCTGGACGCGCCGCCCCTCGCGACCCACGAGGGCATACGGGCGCCCGTGGTGGCCCTGCTGCCCGGCTCCAGGGGCCAGGCGGAGGCGAGCGTCGACCTGATGCGCCGGGCTCTGGAGCTGTCCGCGCCAGTCGTGGGGCTCGTCGCCTGGACGGGTGCGCGTCTGCCTACGGTGCCGGAGGGGTGGGAGATGGAGGCCGTCGGGGTGCCGGGCGTGCTGGCAGGCTGGCGCCGGGGCGAGGTGCGCCTGTGGTGGACCCGTGACCGGTTCCCCTCCGTGCTCGCATCGGCCGACGCTGTCATCGGCACGGCGGGCACAGCGAACGAGCAGGCGGTCGGCCTGGGCTTGCCGGTCGTCGCGTTCCCGGTGCCACCCTTCTACGGCGAGCCCTACATGCGGAACCAGAAGAGGCTGCTGGAGGGAGCGCTCCTGACCACCGAGGCCAGGCCGGAGCGGATAGCCGCCATGTTGAGGCTCACCCTGACGGACGCAGATGTCAGGGAGAGGGCCAGGCAGACGGGCGAGGAGCGCATGGGAGGCCCGGGAGCGAGCGAGGCGCTGGCCCGGGACCTGGCTGCTTGGCTGCGGGCCGGCTAGCTCGCCAGCGCCACCGCCTCTACGTCCTGTCCAGGCTGGGCGGCTTCGGCCAGGAGCTCTGTGAGGCGCGAGGCACAGCGGTGGTGCTTCTTGGCGTAGGCGCTCTCCCTATAGCTGGGGTCGAACACCTCCACGATGGGCCCGTCACCGGACACCCTGAGCAGGAGCGCGCGGTCGTAGAGCTGGTCCACGAAGTGCACGAACCTGAGCGCGTCGTTCTGATCGGGGATCGTGCGCGCGCCGTGCAGGTACACCGATCCCACCTGTTCCAAGAGTCCGCCGATGCGGCTGGGGTGATGCGCCCTGAGCGCCACGAACAGCTCGTCCCAGGTCAGGGAGAGTCGCGGCGCGGGGGAGGGCTCCGAAGCCTCCAGATCGAGCAGCTGCCTCTGAGTCAGCCACTCACCGCCGGCATGCCTGGCCCTGAAGTCCGGCCCGTCTACGGGGACGACCTCGAAGCCCTCGCTCAGAGACTGGATCTCGCGCCTGAAGTCCTCGGCGTTGAAGCGCCCCTGGCCCTGGGCCTCCGGTGGGGTGTTCGACGTGGTCACGACGCGCGTGCCGCGCTCGAACGCCGCGGCCAGGAAGGTCTTGACGATGAGTGTGTTGCCAGGGTCGTCGAGCTCGAACTCGTCGATGCAGAGGATCTCGGTGGAGGCGAACTCCTCCTTGGCAGCCGCCATGCCCATCGCGCCGATCACGTACACGAGCTGCTGGAAGCTCAGGTACCGCTTCTCCGGCGTGTCGGCCTCCGCGTAGGCGGCCGCCAACAGGTGCGTCTTGCCGACTCCAAAACCGCCGTCGAGGTACAGGCCGCTGCCCGGGTCATGCCGTCTCCCGAACCAGCCGAACAGGGGGTTGGATCTACCGCTGGTACGCCGCCTGGCCGCGACGAACTCCCTCACCCGCTCGCGCGCCTGACTCTGCGTCGGGTGCTGCGGCAGATAGTTCTCGAAGCTGGCGTTGGCGAAGCGCTTGGGTGGCCTGAGGTCGCGCGCCGAGGGCGCCGCCGGTGCCTGCAGGTCGCTCACGGAGAGGGTTCGCGGCACTCGAACGAGCGTAACACCCGTCCATGACGTGGCCGGGGGCGGGGGACACGCCAGTGGAGGTGAACCTGGGATGACCCAGCGCGGGGAATACGTGCCCGGGAATCGTCGGCGGCGCTCAAGGGGTGCCATGTACGCTCCTCGACCGGTGAGGTGAGCGATGATCGAAGGCGTGACGAGAGCTGCGGCCGAGGCCGCGCGCGCGACGAAGCGCGCGGTACCTGACAGGCGTCCGCAAGTCGAAGCGAAGCTCAGTGGAGACGCGGCCCAGGTGCCAGGCGTCAAGGTAGGCAGACCTATCGGCGCAGGCGCGGGCAGGCGCTATTACCGCGCCCTGCTCGAGCGTGACGCCGAGTACGACGGGGTCTTCTACGTGGGCGTGACCACCACAGGCGTCTTCTGCCGGCCCACCTGTCCAGCCCGCAAGCCGCGCTACGAGCACTGCGAGTTCTTCCGGACGGCCAAGGAGGCGCTGCACGCGTCCTTCAGGCCCTGCAAGCGTTGCCGGCCGCTCTCGCATCCCAACGACATGCCGGAGGTGGTCGCGCGCCTGGTGCAGGCCGTGGAGCAGGAGCCGGAACGCCGCTGGCGCGACCGTGACTTCCGGGCGCTGGGCGTTGACGTCTCCACAGCCCGCAGGCAGTTCAAGCGCCGCTTCAACATGACGTTCATGGAGTACGCCAGGGCGCGTCGGATGGGCATGGCCCTGGAGAGCATCCGCAACGGAGGCAGCGTGATCGACGCGCAGATGGACACCGGGTACGAGTCGGACAGCGGCTTCAGGTCAGCCTTCAACCGGATCATCGGGACAGCGCCCAGCGCGCCGAACGCGCGCGCCCTCCACGCTGCATGGCTGGACTCGCCGCTCGGCCCCATGTTGGCCATCGCCGACGACGACGCGTTGCTGCTGCTGGAGTTCGTTGAGCGGCGCGGGCTCGAGACCGAGCTCCGGCGGCTGCAGGCCAGAGCCGCCATCGTGCCCGGACGGACAGCCGTCACGGAGCACATCGAGAGGGAGCTGGCAGAGTACTTCGCCGGCGAGCGCTCTACCTTCGAGACGCCGCTCGAACCCATCGGGAGCGAGTTCCAGCGCAACGTATGGAGCGAGCTGGGCCGGATACCGCCCGGGACGACGATCTCCTACGGGGAGCTGGCCGAGAGGATCGGCCGGCCCACCGCCTTCAGGGCCGTGGCGCAGGCCAACGGCGCCAACCAGTTGGCCCTGGTGATCCCATGCCACCGGGTCGTGAACGCCAACGGCGAGCTGGGGGGCTACGGCGGCGGCGTGCCGCGCAAGCAGTGGCTGCTCGACCACGAGCGCCGCTGGTTCCCCGCCTCCGCGCATCCCGAGGTACAGACCAGGTTGGACTTCGGTTAGACTCCGCTCAGGTCGCTTGCGTGGGGAAGCCGGTGAGAGTCCGGCACTGTCCCGCAACGGTAACGGCGAACGCACCAGTAGCGGTGCGGCGCCGAAGTCCGAGTACCGCGCGAAGGCCATTACTGCACCCCTTGCGAGGACGAGGACGGGCAGGCCAGGCCGGAGAGCGGCTTCTCGTTCGCGCCGGCGGCCCCGAACCCCAACTCCAACCCCGCAGGCAGGAGGGTTTGCATGACTCTGCGCCTGTACCTGACCACGGCCGTCCTGGCCCTGGCCGCCGCCTTCGCGTCGGCCCAGACGGTCACCGACGACCTGGGACGCGAGGTGACGCTCGCGGCTCCCCCCACCGCCGTGGTGTCGCTGCTCCCCAGCCACACGGAAACCGTCTGCGCTTTGGGCGCTTGCGAGCTGCTGGTCGGCATCGACCGCCACAGCGACGTCGAAGGCACTGATGACCTGCCCACGCTCGGCGACCCCTACGCGCCCGACGTGGAGGCGATCGTGGCGCTCGAGCCGGACCTCGTGCTCGTCGACGAGTACAGCGGGCTGCACGAGACGCTGGCGAACCTGGGCCTCACCGTGTACGCCGGCTCGCCGCAGACGGTAGAGGAGACGTACGCCTACATCGCCACGATCGGCACGTTGCTGGGGCGGGCGGCCGAGGCCGACGAGCTCGTGTCCCGCTTGCAGTCCGAGGTCGCCGAGGTGAGCGCGGTACTCGAGGGTGCCGAGCGGCCAACCGTCTTCGTCGAGATCGACCCGACACCCTTCACGGCCGGGCCGGGCTCGTACATCCACGAGCTGCTGGTCGCCGCGGGTGGCGAGAACGTCGTCCCGGCTAGCCTGGGCCAGTTCCCGCAAGTGGACCCTGAGTTCGTCGTCGCCGCAGACCCTCAGGTGATCCTGCTGTTGGATGCCCCGTTCGGCGTCACCGCCGCGGACGTGCGCGCGCGCCCGGGTTGGGACGGCATCGCCGCGGTGAGAGACGACGCGGTCATCGCGCTCTCCGAGGACGCGACCGACGCTCTCAGCCGTGCCGGACCGCGCCTGGCCGAGGCCGTGCGCATCCTCGCAGGGCTCCTGCATCCCGATCTCTTCTAGGCCCGGGGGGCGTGTGGTAGGTCGGGTCGCCGAAGGGTCGCAGCAGCGGGAACGGCGCGGCGTGGGCTTGCTGCTCCCGCTGTCGCTGGTGGCGCTGTGCGTGGTGCTGCTGGTGGCAGGCGGCGTGGGCAGCGCCGCCCTCAACCCCGGTCACCTGGTAAGCGGGATCGCCAAGAGCCTCAGGGGCGAGGACCTCACGACGCTCGAGACCATCGCCTGGCGCATCCGACTGCCGCGCGTGCTGCTGGCCGGGCTCACGGGAGCCGGGCTCTCGTTGGCAGGCGTGCTGTTCCAAGGCGTGTTCCGCAACCCGCTGGCCGAGCCCTACCTCATCGGCACGGCCAGCGGCGCCGGCTTCGGCGCGGTGCTCGTGTTCGTGCTGGGTGCCTCGTTCCCGCCGCTGGCCGCCATCGGAGCGCCATTAGTGGCCTTCGCGTTCGCCCTCATCACGGTCCTGCTCGTCACCGGCCTGGCCTCCGACCTGGGCGGCCTACCGACGGCGCGCCTCATCCTGGCGGGCGTGGTCGTCGGCTCGATCTTCACGGCCGCGACCTCGTTCCTGCTCGTCGCCGCGCGGGAGCAGAGCGCCGGCATCCTCAGTCGACTGCTGGGCGGCTTCGGGTTCGCCTCCTGGGCCGACGTGGTCGCGCTCACGGCGTTCACGCTGCCGGCGTTCCTGCTGGCCGGCGCGTTCGCCCGCGCGCTCGACCTCTTCCAGCTCGGGGAGAGGGGCGCTGCGCTCCTCGGTCTGCCCGTCGAGACCGTCAAGGTGCTGCTGTTGGGCGTGGCCTCGCTGGTGACGGCCGCGTCGGTGAGCGTAGCCGGGATCATCGGCTTCGTCGGCCTCATGGTGCCGCACTCGGCCAGGCTCGTTACCGGTCCGGCACACTCGCGGCTGCTGCCCGTCGCCGTCGTGTGGGGGGCCGTGTTCATGGTGCTGGCCGACCTGTTGGCGCGCACCGTGATAGCCCCAGTCGAGGTCCCCGTGGGCATAGTCACCGCACTCACCGGCGGGCCGTTCTTCCTGTGGCTGCTGAGACGCTCGCGGCGCGGCCCCGCGGCGGGGACGCCGTGACGCTGGAGGTCAGGGACGTCACGGCGCGCTACCCGGCGCGCGACGGCAACGGGCACAGGGCCGCCCTCGCCGGCGTGACGTTCCGGCTCGAGCCCGGTGAGGTAGTCGGGCTGATCGGTCCGAACGGCTCGGGCAAGAGCACGCTGCTCAGGCTGCTCACCCGTCAACTGGCGCCGGCCGCGGGCCAGGTGCTCCTGGAGGGCCGCGACATAGGCGGCTACGGGCGCTTCGCCCTGGCGCGACGCGTGGCCCTCGTCTCACAGGAACCGGAGGTCCCCACCGGTTTCACCGTGCGCGAGGCGGTCGCCATGGGCAGGGCGCCACATGTGGGGCTGCTGGGCTCACCGACTTCCGAGGACGACCGCGTCGTGGCAGAGGCCATGGCGGCCACGGGCACGCTGGCGTTCGCGCACCGGCGCATCGAGACGCTCTCGGGCGGGGAGCGCCAGAGGGCCGTGTTCGCCCGCGCCCTGGCACAGGAGCCCTCGTTCCTGCTCCTCGACGAGCCCACGAACCACCTCGACCTGCGCTACCAGGTCGAGCTACTTACGTACGCGCGCCGACAGGCCGCGCAGGGTACGGGAGTGCTGGCCGTGCTTCACGACCTGAACCTGGCCGCCAGGAGCTGCGACCGGCTCGTGCTGCTCGCCGCCGGCCGGGTCGTGGCGGAGGGCCCGCCCGCCGAGGTGCTCGACGCGGCGCTGTTGAGTGCCACGTTCGGCACGCAGGTGGAGGCGTTGTCCACGGCGGGAGGGCCGCTGATAGTGCCGCGGTTCGGGTAGCGGGTGGCCCGTTCGAGGCTACCCGGGCGTGGATAGCGGGGACGTGGTGGCTAGTAGCGGCTCGGTGGGTCGAAGCGCCTGTGAACGCGGATGGCGTTCCGGTAGTGCTCCACCAGGCCCTCCGTCGCTGCGTGCCAAGAGTGCTGTTCCATGTCGAGTCGCGCCTGCCTGCCCATCCGCGTCCGCAACTCGTCGTCCCGCAGCAGGCTTCGCACCTTCTTCGTGAGGTCGCCCAAGTCCAGGGGGGTGAACATGAGGCCGTTGACCCCGTCCTCTATGACGTCGGGGATGCCCCCCGCCCTCGCGCCCACGGCCGGCACGCCTGAGGCCATGGCCTCCATGGCCACGAAGCCCAGCGTCTCGGTGTCCGACGGGAAGACGAAGACGTCGGCGCTGGCGTAGGCGGCGGCCAGCTCGGCGCCCTCCATGTACCCGGTGAACACGGTGCGCGTGCCGGCGAAGCGGCGCTTGAGCTCCTCCTCGGCCGGACCCGATCCCACCAGGGCCAGCCGCACGCCCGGGATCTGCGTGACGGGCGCGTACAGCCAGTCGATGCGCTTCTCGTAGGACAGCCGTCCCACGCACACCATCAGCTTGTCCTCTGGGTTGCCGTCCGTCAGCCGCTCGCGCATCGCACGGGTCCGGCGCTCGGGCCTGAACAGGTCCGTGTCGACGGCCTTGGGCCACAGCCGCACCCGCTCGATGCCCAGGCCGCGGGCCGACGCCATCATCGGCTTGCTCGTCACCAGGTTCACGTGCGCCTGGTTGTGCACGTCGCGTAGGAAGCGGGACCCGGGGCGCACGAGGAACGGCAGCCTGAGGTGGCGGGCGTACTGCGTCAGGTCCGTGTGGTACGAGGCCAATAGCGGCAGGTTCCGCTGCTTGGCCAGCGTCGTGCCCCACAGGCCGAGCACCACGGGGTTCACCACGTGCACGATGTCGGGCTCGAACCTGTCGATCTCCCGCCCCAGCCGAGGGCGGGGCAGACCCAGGAACAGCTCGGGGTACCAGGGCCGGAACGAAAGGGCCGGCACGCGCACGACCCTGTGCCCCGCGTAGTCTTCGGGCGGGTCGTGGGGCGCGAAGACGAGCGCCTCATGGCCCAGCAGCGCCAGCTGCTCTAGCGTCCTGGCCAGCCGCGTGACGATCCCGTCGATCTTGGGCAGGAAGGTCTCGGTGAAGAACGCTACGCGCACGGCGCCTCCGCTGTGGCCTCCCTCAGGCTGCTGTCACTGACTCCCGGCGCTCGGCGAGCTTGGGGTCGCCGGGCTTCTGGTCGCGCGTCCACGTGCTGGTGCAGGGGACCTTGCTCAGGTCGGCGCGGTCTGCGTAGCGCTTGGCGATGTCGGTGACCTCGGTCAGCAGGCCGTCCTCGAGGGTGGTGGGGTTGAGGCCCATGCTGAGGAACGAGTCGTTCTTGACGTGGAGGTCGTTCTCGGCGTCTTCCTTGCGGGGGTTGGGCACGTAGGCGATCTCGACCCCGGTGAGGCGGCTGATGATCTTCGCCAGGTCGCGGACGCGGTGGGTCTCGGTCATCTGGTTGATGATGCGCACCCTCTCGCCCTTGGCCGGCGGGTTCTCCAGCGCGAGCTGAACGCAGCGGACGGTGTCGCGGATGTGGATGAAGGCGCGGGTCTGGCCGCCGGTGCCGTGGACGGTGAGTGGGAAGCCGACGGCGGCTTGCATGAGGAAGCGGTTGAGCACGGTGCCGTAGTCGCCGTCGTAGTCGAAGCGGTTGATGAGGCGCTCGTCGAGGTTGGTCTCGGGCGTGTTGGTGCCCCAGACGATGCCCTGGTGGAGGTCGGTGACGCGTACCTGGTCGTTCTTGGCGTAGTAGGCGAAGAGCAGCTGGTCCAGCGTCTTCGTCATGTGGTAGACGCTGCCGGGGTTCGTGGGGTAGAGGATCTGCTGCTCGACCTCGCGGCCGTCGTCGGTCTTGACGGTGACGTCGAGGTACCCCTCTGGGATCTTCATGCCGGCGGTGCCGTAGCCGTAGACGCCCATGGTGCCGAGGTGGGCGATGTGGGTGTCCACGCCGGACTCCACGACGGCGGCGAGCAGGTTGTGCGTGGCGTTGACGTTGTTGTCCACCGTGTAGCGTTTGTGACGGCTGGACTTCATGGAGTACGGCGCGGCGCGCTGCTCGGCGAAGTGCACGATGGCGTCGGGCTTCTCGTCGCGGATCAGGGAGAGCAGGCGGTGGTAGTTCTGGGCGATGTCGAGGAGTTGGAACCGGATCTTCCTGCCCGTGAGCTCCTCCCAGGCGCGTAGGCGCTCGCCCATCGGCCGGATGGGGGTGAGGCTGCCGGCCTCCAGCTCGTTGTCGATGTTGCGGCGGGAGAGGTTGTCGAGGATCACGACGTCGTGCCCGAGGTTGCTCAGGTGCAGGCTGGTGGGCCAGCCGCAGAACCCGTCACCGCCCAGTACGAATACCTTCATCTGCTGCCTCCATACGTAGTCCTGGGAGCGCCCGCCGCGACGCTTCACCCGCGGCGATGCCCTCACTGTGGGCGTGCGTTGAGCGCGCGCACCAGGAGACGCCAGCGGCGCCTCACCAGGCTGCGCCTGTAGCCTACCGCGCCCGCCCGCCAGTCCAGTGGCTTGGCCCACGACCAAGACACGGCCGTCGCGATGAGCCAGGGGTGCAGCAGCGCCCAGAACAGCGCGGTGACGCCGCCCAGGTAGGGGCGTCCCAGCTGCCTGGCACCGATCGTCATGCCCACCACCATGGCTGCGGTCTGGACGGCGTAGCAGGCCAGGACAACGGGGGCCAGGTGGGGGACGAACGGCGCGGCCAGCAACGCCAGGCACAGAAAGATACTCTCGAAACCCAGCACGCTCAGGCCGGCGATGAACTCCGGCCGGTAGTGGATCACGTGGCGGTAGCGCGACACCCAGCGGCTGCGCTGCCTGACGAACGCGAGCGGCGAGCCGGCCGTCGCCGTGACGACGCGAGCCTCGGGCAGGGCGGTGAACGCGACCCGAGCGCCGGGCAGGGCCGCGAGGCGCTGCGCGAGCAGGTCCTCGTCGCCGGACGGAGCCCTGGCGCTGGCACCGAAGCCGCCGGCGGCCTCCAGCGCAGAGCGCAAGTAGGCCTGGTTGTTCGCCGAGGAAGCGTACGCATGGCCGTGGCGCAGCATCGACCGCGACACGAGCATGAGCGAGAACCAGTCGGCGGCCTCGAACAGCCGCCAGAGTGGCACGCCGGCCCTGCGTTCCGCCGGCGGCAGTGTCTCCACGTAGCCGCACACCATGACGACGCCGGGCGTGAACGCAGACAGGAGCGCGCGCACCCAGCCGGGCTGAGGGGCGCAATCCGCATCGGTGGTGAGGATCACCGCGCCCCGCGAGGCCGCGATGCCCGCCTTGACCGCGTTCACCTTCGGTGCGTAACGGCGGCTGGGCTCCTCGATGCGCACCAGGCGGAAGCGCGGGTCGCCCGCGGCGAAGTGATCGATGACCTCGGAGGTGCCGTCCGTCGACCGGTCATCGACGATGACGAACTCGATATCACCGGGGTAGTCCTGGCCAGCGAGGCCCTTCAGGGCTCGCGGCAGCCTGGCCGCCTCGTCGTGTGCAGGCAACACCACCGAGACGGACGGCAGGTCGTCTGCGAGGCGCCACAGTTTCTCGGAGGCGTGCGCACCGCGGCGCTTGTCGGGCAGGAACATGCCGTAGATGACCCAGGCCTGGGCCGCGACGAGCGGCACGGCCAGAACGACGAGGATGACTGCCAGTAGCTGAGACATGGGCGGTTGCCGGCCGGGACGAGCGGTCGCGGCGAGTGTAACAGAGGCCCAGAGGCCGCGGTACGCTCGACGACGTCTTGGAAGACCGCGTGCTGGAGCAAGCTGCCGACTTCGTGCCTGACGAGAGTGGTGAACCCAAGGGGCCGGCCGGCCGGCCCGGGCTTGACGCCCACGCGAGCTTCCACGCGCTCCTCACTCAGCTGCCCGGCTACGAGGACCAGGTGGCCTCGTACCACTTCTTCCCGCCCCGCTCCGGACGCAGGGAGCAGGCCTACGCAGGGCCATACGCGGAGGAGCTGCGTCGCCTCGACATCGCGCCGCACGGCCACCAGGCCGCGGCGCTGAGCGCGTTGGGCAGTGGCGAGGACGTGGTCATCGCCACGCCGACGGCCTCCGGGAAGTCGCTGGTGTTCCAGGTGCCGCTCGCCGCTGCCGTGAAGCGCGGCGGCACCGGCATCGTGCTGTACCCGACGAAGGCGCTCGCGCATGATCAGCTCGGCAGGCTGCGTCACATCTACGGTGCGCTGAGGGGCCAGCGCGAGCCCGAGCCGGGCGACGCCATCGCCACCTACGACGGCGACACTGCGGCCGAGCGTCGGGCGAACGTGCGGGACAACGTGCGCTGCGCCCTGACCAACCCGGACATGCTCCACTACGGCATCCTGCCGTACCACGAGCGCTGGGCGCCGTTCCTGGGCTCGCTCGAGCTCATCGTGCTGGACGAGCTGCATGCCTACAGAGGCGTGCTTGGCACCCATGTCGCTAACGTGATCATGCGGCTGCTGCGCGTGGCGGAGCGCTACGGGGCGAGGCCGAGGGTCGTGTGCGCGTCGGCGACGATAGGCAACCCGGGCGAGCATGCGACCAGGCTCACCGGCCGGGCGTTCACGGTGATCGAAGAGGACGACGCTCCCGCCGGCGCCAGGGAGTTCGTGCTGTGGCGACCCCCGGCGACGGCCGACGGCAGGAGGCGCAGCGCGAACACGGAGGCCGCGGGGCTGGCCGCCGCCTTCGCCCAGCGCGGCGTCAAGAGCATCTTCTTCTGCAACTCTCGCAAGGGCGCCGAGCTGGTGAGGCGCTACGCCGCGCAGCAGCTCGAGCCGGAGCTCGCCGAGAAGATCAGGTCTTACCGTGCCGGCTACACCGCCGAGGACAGACGCGAGCTCGAGGCGGGCTTCCGCGCGGGCGAGATCACCGTGCTCACGGCGACGAGC
>DASVCK010000127.1:0-42379 GCA_036381675.1 Trueperaceae bacterium
TACTGGGCGACCATGTAGCCGGAGTTGAGGCCTCCCCGTGGGGTCAGGAACGCGGGCAACCCCGAGAGCGCGGGGTTGACGAGCTGTTCGATCCTGCGTTCGCTGACGCTGGCCAGCTCCGCCACGGCTATCGCGGCGTAGTCCGCCACGAGGGCGAGGGGCTGACCGTGGAAGTTGCCGGCGGAGAGGACCGCGCGCTCGTCCGGCAGGACGAGCGGGTTGTCGGTGACGGAGGAAAGCTCGACGTCGAGGACGGACTCAGCGTGCGCCAGCGCGTCGCGGCTGGCGCCGTGTACCTGAGGCACGGCTCTGAGCGAGTACGCGTCCTGGACGCGCCCGCATTCGGCGTGTGAGGGCGCGATCCCGGACCCTGCCAGCAGCGCCCGCATGCGCCGGGCCACGCGCTCAGCGCCCGCGTGCGGCCTGAGGCGGGTGACGGCCTCGGCGAACGGCCTGTGGCTGCCCATCAGGCCCTCGACGGTCATCGCCGCTGCCACGTCGGCGGCGTCGGCCACGCGCTCGGCCCTCGCGAGGGCGAACGTCAGGTGAGCCGCCATGAACTGCGTCCCGTTGATGAGGGCCAGGCCCTCCTTGGCGGCCAGCTCCAGCGGCGCCAGCCCGGCTCGCCTGAGCGCCTCCGCCCCCGGCAGCCGTTCCCCTTCCAACGTGGCGAAACCCTCACCGATCAGCGGGAGCGCCATGTGTGCCAACGGCGCGAGGTCACCCGAGGCGCCTACCGATCCCTTGGCGGGCACCTCCGGGACGACGCCTGCGCGAAGCAGGTCGAGAAGCGCAGCGATGAGCTCCGGCCGCACGCCGGACGCCCCCAGCGCCAGGGAGTGGGCCCTGAGCAGGAGCATCGCCCTGACCAACTCAGGCGCCAAGGGCTCTCCTACTCCGACCGCGTGCGACCTGAGCAGGTTGCGCTGCAGCGCCACGACGTCCTGCGGGGCGATGGTCGTGGTCGCGAACTTACCGAAGCCCGTGGTGACGCCGTAGACGACCTCGCCGGCCGCCACCAGCTCGTCGACGTAAGCCCTGCCGCTGGCCACGCGCTCGCGCACGTCGGGTGCCAGGACGGCTGCGCGCCGACCGTGCGCGACGTCCAGGACGTCCGCCCGGGTGAGCGGTCCGCCGATCGCCAGCGCCGCTGCGTTCACGCCGCCAGATCGGCTAGGACTCGTTCCAGCCTCTCCACCAACGCCTCCGCTTCGGCCAGCCGCCGGCGCTCCTCGGCGACCACCTCATCCGGAGCGCCGCTCACGAACCTCTCGTTGGCGAGCTTCCCGGCGGACCGCTGCGCCTCGGCACGGGCCTTGTCCAGCCTGTTCCGTTGCCTCTTCTCGTAGGCCGCGACGTCCACCTGACCAGCCAACGGCAGCCTCAGCTCGACGTCGGGAAGGGCGCCGACCAGCGAGGCGCCGTCGGGCCTGCCCTCGCTGAGCTCGGCGCGCGCGAGCGACTCGAAGAGATCGCGAGTCGCGACAAGGCCCGCGGTTCCCGGCCCGGAGGCCCAGACCTGCACCGCCTGAGACGGCGGCAGCTCCGCCTCGGCCCGCAGCGACCTCACGGCGCTCACCGCGGCCTTCATGCGCTCGAACTCCGCCTCGGCCGCCGGGTCGTCGAGCTCGTCGTCCACTTCCGGCCACGCGGCGAGTGCTACCTGGTCGGCGTGGCCCAACGCCTGGTAGAGCTCGGAGGTGACGAAGGGCATCATGGGGTGCAGGAGCTTCAGCACGACCTCGAGCGCGTGCCTGGCGGTGGCGAGCGCGTGGCCGTCTCCGGCCCTCAGCGGAGCCTTCGCAGCCTCCAGGTACCAGTCGCACAGCTCGGACCAGACGAACTCGTAGGCGGCGCGGTTCGCAGCCCCGAGGTCGTACTCCTCGAGGCTGGCGGTGACGTCCCGTATGGCCCGTTGGAGGCGCGAGAGGAGCCACCTGTCGGCGAGGTTCGGGCTGCCGGCCAGCGGCCCGGCGTGCGGCGTCCCCTCCTGCATCATCACGAGGCGCGCGGCGTTCCACAGCTTGGTGGCGAAGTTGCGCCCCATCTCCACGAGGCGGTCGTCCCAGCGCACGTCCTGGCCGCCGGTCGACGCTCGGCTCACCGCGAAGCGCAGGGCGTCGGCTCCGTAGCGATCGATGGTCTCCAGCGGGTCGACCCCGTTGCCCTTCGACTTGGACATCTTCCGGCCCTGCGCATCGAGCACGAGGCCGTGCAGCACCACGGTATGGAACGGTGGCCGGCCGGTGAACTCCTCGCCGGCGATCTGCATCCGCGACACCCAGAACGAGATGATGTCGTAGCCGGTCACCAGGACGTCGGTCGGGTAGAACCTGCGGAAGTACGGGTCTGCGACGTCGGGCCACCCAAGCGTGCTGAAGGGCCAGAGGTTGGAGCTGAACCACGTGTCGAACACGTCCGGGTCCTGCCGTAGCTCGATGCCGCTCCACCGCGGGTCGTCGGTCGGGTCCAGGAGCGGGTCGTCCGCCGGCGACACGTACACGTTCCCCTCGGCGTCGTACCAGGCCGGGATGCGGTGGCCCCACCACAGCTGGCGCGATATGCACCAGTGCCGCAGGTTCCGCAGCCAGTCGGCGTCGACCTTCGTGTAGCGCTCGGGAACGAACCGAACCTCGCCCGATTCGACACGGCCTAGCGCGGTCGCGGCGGCCTCGTCCGTGTCGTAGAACCACTGCAACGACAGCAGCGGTTCCACCGGCTCCCCCGTGCGCTGCGACAGGCCGAGCGGGACCATGTGCTCCTTGCGGCCCACCAGCTCACCGGACTCTGCCAGGGCCGCCACCACGAGCGTGCGCGCTTCGAAGCGGTCCAGGCCCCTGAAGCCCGTGGGCACGTTGTCGCCGGTGAGCTTGGCGTCCTCGTCTATGATGCTCGGTCGCTCGAGGCCGTGCCTGGCGCCGATCTCGAAGTCGGTGGGGTCGTGCGCCGGCGTGATCTTGAGCGCCCCCGTGCCGAAGTCCCGCTCCACGGCCTCGTCGGCGATGACGGGTACCCAACGGTCCGTGAGCGGCACGCGCACCTGCGATCCCACCAGCCCTGCGTAGCGCTCGTCCTCTGGGTGAACCGCGACCGCCACGTCGGCGAAGATCGTCTCGGGCCTCACCGTAGCGATCGTCAAGGCGCCGCCGCCCGCGAGCTCGTAGGCCAGCTCGTATATCTCGGCCGGGCGCTCCTCGCGGTCGACCTCCATGTCAGACAGAACGGTCTGGCTAGCGGGGTCCCAGTTGACGATGCGCTCGGCGCGGTAGACCTTGCCCTGGTGGTAGAGCGCCACGAACTGGCGCCTAACGGCCTCCGAGAGGCCCTCGTCCATCGTGAAGCGGAGCCGGTCCCACGCGGCGCTGATGCCGAGGCGCTGTAGTTGGCCGATGATGACGCCGCCGTACTGACGTTTCCACTCCCACACCCGCTCGACGAAGCCCTCGCGGCCCAGCTCGTGGCGGTTCGTTCCCTCGAGCTTCAGCTGCCTCTCCACCTGCACCTGAGTGGCGATGCCGGCGTGGTCCGTCCCGGGCTGGAAGAGCGCCTCGTACCCCTGCATGCGCTTGTAGCGGATCAGGACGTCGATGATCGTGTTGTCGAACGCATGGCCCAGGTGCAAGGCGCCGGTCACGTTCGGTGGGGGGATGACGATCGTGAACGCCTGTTTGCCGCTATGCGGGTCGGCAGTGAAGGGCTCCGAGGCCCAACGCGCTGCCCAGCGGCCCTCGACGTCAGCCGGGTCGTAGCGCGTGGCCAGCTCGGGGGCCTTGCCGCCTCTCGACGTGGTCGCCTCCATAGGCACCTTTCGTCGACGGGTGCCGCTCGCTTGCTCCTGACAGAAACGACCCCGTCGCTCAGACTGAGCGGACGAGGCTTATCCCCGCGGTACCACCGCTCTTCCCCTCACCGGCATTGCCGGCCGGGGCGCTTCTTGCGCCGCTTCACCGTGCGGCTGACGGGGGTTCTACCGGCCCGCCGGGCGGGCTTTCTTCCCTGTCGCAACGCGCGTTCCTGCGCGCTGGCGTGGCGGGCGACGTTCGCGGCCTCCCAAGGACGACCCCGGCTCTCAGCCCACGACCGGAGATCTCTGGCGTCTGCGGGGCCGCTACTCTTCCCGCTTGACCGCGATGATAGCAGAGGCTAGGCCATCGGCAGGGAGCTCATCGACTCCCGCGCCAGCAGGCTCAGCAGCCGCCTGGCGGCCCTCCTCAGCTCCAGCGACGCCTCGTCTCCGGGCGCCGAGGCGACCAGCGGCGCGCCAGCGTCGCCGCTCTCGCGCAGTGCCCGCGTGATGGGCACCCGCGCGACCACCGGCAGGTCCACCTCGGCCGCGAACCTGTCCGCGCCGCCCTCGCCGAAGATGTAGTCGCGCTCGCCGCCCGGCAGCGGGTAGTAACTCATGTTCTCGACGACACCAAGGAGCGGCACGTGTGTCTTGCGAGCCATGGTGTAGGCGCGCCGCACGTCGGCGAGGGCCACGTCCTGTGGCGTGGTCACGAGCACCATGCCGGTCACGCTCACCAGCTGGGCCAGGGAGAGCTGCACGTCGCCGGTGCCGGGTGGCAGGTCGACGATCAGCAGGTCCAGCTCGCCCCACACGGTCTGCTTGAGCAGCTGCGTGAGCGTGCCGTGCAGGATGGGCCCGCGCCACGTCAGGGCCTGGCCGTCCTCGACGAGGTTCGCGATCGAGATCACCTTCACGCCGTGGTTCTTGAGCGGCACGATGTTCTTCTGGTCGTCCGCCATGAGCCGGCGTCCCTCGACCCCGAACATCTTCCCCTGCGACGGGCCGTAGATGTCTGCGTCGAGCATCCCGATGCTGAGGCCCTCCGCGGCCAGCGCCGCCGCCAGGTTGGCCGCCACGGTCGACTTGCCGACGCCGCCCTTCCCCGAGCCCACGGCGACGATGCCGGAGACCCCCGGGAGAGGCGCCTGCGACGGCAGCCTGAGCGCCTCCGCCACGGCCACGCCGACGTGCGACGCGCCGGCCGACCTCAGGGCGTCGACGACGGCGTCGCGCAGTGCGTCCCCCGCCTCGCCCCCGGGCATGTTCAGCACGACGTCGACGCGTGAGCCGTCCAGCTCGACGCCGCCCACCATCCCCAAGTCGACGAGGTCTGCCCCCAGCACGGGGTCCTTCACCTGGCCGAGCGCCGCCAGGGCTTGTTCGCGTGTCAGGTCCATAGCCAGGCGAGCGTACCAGCGCTGCCCACGGTGCCCTGGCTCGCGGGGGACGGGACCCGGCACACCCGGCCAGGGCTATACTCGCGGCGTGACCGACGCCGGACGTTTCGAGCGCGGCGAACAGTACTCCGCCGCCGTTGGTGTCGTCACCTACAGGGGCGTCGACCCCATCACCGGCCTCGACGTCCTCATCTACGACTTCCCCGGCGAGCCCACCATGCAGGCCGGCCCTGCCGTCTCCGACCACGTGCTCAAGGTCCTCGAGTCCGAGACCTTCAGGGAGGGGAACGAGGTGCGCGGACGGCTCGTCGTCGCCTTCCCCTCGGGGGCCACCCTCCTGGCGCCCGGCGAGAGCGTTGTCGACGACAGGTTCGTGCTGCGATCCCTGGAGGGCCTGCGCGACGCCCAGGCCCGCGGCCTCATCCACGGTGACCTGACGCGGTCGCGCCTCCTGTACACGTTCGGTGACGTCGCCATCGAAGGCTACGGCGTGCCGTGGCACGAGGTTAAGGGGGCCCGCGGCGACGCCAGGGCGCTCGCGCATGCCGACGTCATCGGCCTCGCGGGGGCGCTACTCGGCCTCGCCGGGACCGATCTCAGCGTCGAGGTCGCCGCTGCGCTCAAGTCCGCCGTCGCGCCGTCTACCAGCCCGCCCATGACGGCCGAGCGCCTGTACGGCATCGTGAAGCGGCTCGCGGGCGGAGCCGTGAAGGTGCCGGCATCGGGCTTCACTGAGCTCACCCTGCCCACCTCGCCTACGCCCAAAGCCCAGGCGGCCCCGCGGCCGGAACGGGCCGAGGAGCGACCGGCGACGGGCACCACGGCACCCGGGCCGAAGCCCCGCCCGCCGGCGCCCAACGGTCCCAAGCCCACGCCGCTGGACCCCGAGCCCATCACGCTCGTGAGCGACCCGGGCCTGACGCCGCCGCGGCAGCCATCGCCCAAGGACAGCTCCCCCGGCTTCGTCAAGGCGCTGCCGCCGGGGGCCACGTACAGGCATGGCAACCTCGACGAGGGCCCGCGGCCGGCGCCCATCCGGATGGACGGCCAGGAGGCCTTCGGCCGGGCGTCGCGGCGCGCCTGGCGGGGGCCGGCCCTGCTGCTCCTGATGTTGCTGGTCGCGGGCTTCGCCGCCTACCTCGCGCTCATCAACAAGGGCCCCGCCGAGGACCCCCTCACCGGCGCCTTCGAGAGCTACCTCGTTGAGGTGACCGTCGCGCCCGCGAACCTGCCCCCAGTCCAGCTCGTCGTCGACCAGAGCCCGCCGGGCTCGAACAGCAGGCCCGGCACGGTGATGGCGGCAGTGCCCCGCTCCGTGACGTTCGACGCCGCCGGGCGCTGGGTCGTCCACGGCCGGTTCCAGGGCCGCGAGACACCGCCCGTGACCCTGGAGGTCCCGCGCGACACGGCCATCACGCTGAGCTTCCCGGCGCAGGACCAGTAGGCAGTCGGGTTTGCAGAGCATCGTCGTCATCGATTACGGGTCGCAGTACACGCGCCTGATCGCGCGCCGGCTGCGGGAACTGGGCGTCTACTCGGTCGTGGTGGGCCCGCACGTGAGCGAGGCCGAGCTGACCGAACTCGCGCCGGCCGGGCTCATCCTCTCGGGTGGGCCCAACAGCGTCACGGCCGCAGGGGCGCCCGACCTGCCTGAAGGCGTTCTGGACCGCGGCCTCCCCGTGCTGGCGATCTGCTACGGGATGCAGCTCGTCACCCGCGAGCTGGGCGGCAGGGTGGCGGCCGGTGGCCGCGGCGAGTACGGCAAGACCGAGCTGGCCGAGTACGGTGGCCGCCTGTTCGACGGCGTCGAGGGCGACTTCGTCGCCTGGATGAGCCACGGCGACAGCGTCGTCGAGCCGCCGCCTGGCTTCAGGGTCTCGGCCGTCACCGGCGACGGCGTCATCGCAGCCATGGAGGACGAGGGCCGCGGCGTCTACGGCCTGCAGTTCCACCCCGAGGTGCGTCACACGCCCAAGGGGGCCGTCCTGCTCGAACGGTTCGTAGAGCGCGCCGGCGTGGCCCGCGACTGGAACGCGGACAGCATCGTCAGCCGAGCCGTCGAGGACGTCAGGGAACGCGTGAGAGACGAACGCGTGCTGCTCGCCGTCTCCGGCGGCGTCGACTCCTCCACCCTGGCCCTGCTGCTGACGAAGGCGATAGGCGAACGGCTCGTGCCCGTCTTCGTGGACCACGGGCTGCTGCGCCTGGGCGAGGCTGACGAGGTCGAACGGGCGCTGACCGCGCTCGGCGTGCCACTGCGGGTGGTGAACGCCAAGGACCGCTTCCTTCGGGCCCTGCGTGGCGTCACGGACCCGGAGGCGAAACGCAAGGCGATCGGCAAGGAGTTCATCGCGGTGTTCGAGGCGGAGGCGCGAGCACTGGCGGCGGGCGGGCGCATCAGGTACCTCGCGCAGGGCACGCTCTACCCCGACGTCATCGAGTCATCCGCCGGCTCGCACGGTGCCGCCGTCATCAAGTCGCATCACAACGTGGGCGGACTGCCGGAGCAGCTGGGCTTCGAGCTCATCGAGCCCTTCCGCATGCTGTTCAAGGACGAGGTCAGGGAGATCGCGGAGACGCTGGGTCTGCCGCCCCACCTGCGCGACAGGCACCCGTTCCCGGGCCCGGGCCTGGCGATCCGCGTGATCGGCGAGGTGACGGAGGAGCGGCTCGAGGTGCTCGCCAGGGTGGACGACGTGTTCGTCTCCGCGCTGCGCGAGTTCGGTCTCTACCAGGAGACCTGGCAGGCGCTCGCGGTCCTCACGCCGGTGCGCTCCGTCGGCGTCATGGGGGACGGTCGTTCGTACGGGTACATGGTGGCGCTGAGGGCCGTTACCAGCGAGGACGGCATGACGGCGGACTGGGCGCGGCTGCCTCACGAGTTCCTGGCCACCGTGTCGAGCCGGATCGTCAACTCGGTGGCGGAGGTGAACCGCGTGGTGTACGACATCACCAGCAAACCGCCCGGCACCATCGAGTGGGAGTGAGCGCTGGTATCATCCGGCATGGCTAAGGCCTGGCTCATCAAGAACGAGCCCGACTGCTACTCCTTCCAAGACCTCGAGCGGGACGGGCGCGTGCCCTGGGACGGCGTCCGCAACTACCAGGCGCGCAACTTCATGCGCGACGAGATGCGACCCGGCGACGCGGTGCTCTACTACCACTCGTCGATCGCGGAGCCCGCCGTGGTGGGCATCGCGAAGGTCGCGTCCCAGCCCTACCCAGACCCCACGCAGTTCGACCCGGCAGACGAGTACTACGACCCCAAGGCGACCCCGGAGGAGCCCCGCTGGCATCTCGTCGACTTCGAGCCCGTTGAGGCGCTGGCGCGGCCGGTCACGCTCGCCGAGATGAAGCAGGACCCGCAGCTCGAGGGCATGAGGCTGTTGCAGCGCGGCAACCGCCTGAGCGTCATGCCTATCGAGCCGGAGCACTTCGCCCGCATCGTGGAGCTCTCGCGGACATGAGCCACTCCTTCTGGCGGTCACGGCGATGAGAGACGGGATCGGGCCCATGCCGGACCGCCACGTGCGCGTGCTGCACGCGGTCGCCGAGGACTACATACGAACCGCGCATCCGGTGCCGTCCCAGGCCGTCGCCTCGCGTCTTGACGTCTCGAGCGCCACCGTGAGGAACGACTTCGGGATGCTCGAGCAGGGCGGGCTACTGCAACAGCCGCATACGTCGGCCGGCCGCATCCCGACGCCGGCCGGCTTCCGCTACTACGCCGCGTCCTACCTACCGCCCAGGCGGCTGCCCAAGGACGCCAGGCGCACGATCATGCAGCGGCTGGCCAGCGCCGAGGGCGACGACGTCTTCGTAGAGGCCTCCCGATTGGCCGCGAAGCTCTCCGGCTACGCCGTGCTCATCAGGTTGCCTGCCGACGACCAGCTGACGATCCACGAGATCCATCTCTCCCTGGTGTCGTCTCGCCGGTTGCTCGCCGTCGTCGTGCTCGAGAACGGCCTCGTCAGGCAGATCGGCGTCGACATCGACCCCATGCCCAGCGAGAGCGTCATCGACGACGCGGAGCGCAACCTCAGGCAACTGGGACTGAGCATCGGCGAGGTGCCCCGAGCGCTCAGGGCCGTCGCCGCGACGGCGGACGACGAGGACCTGGCCAGGACGCTCGAGGCGTTGAGCGACGCCTGGAACGGGCTGCGGGCGCCCAAGCGGTTCAGGGACGGCCTGAAGCTGCTGTTGGGCGAACCTGAGGGCGAAGACCCCAGCTTCGTGAAGCTGGTGGTGGAGCACGTCGAAAGCGAGAGCGGCGGTTCCGACTCGCCGAGCGGTGAGCTCGACCTGGAGTTGGACGACAAGATCGCGCTGGTGAGCGCTTCTTTCGCCTTCGGTGGCGGCCGAGGCGCCCTCACGTTGGTGGGGCCGGCGCGGATGCGTTACCCGCGTGCGCTGTCGGTCGCCAGCGAGTTCGGCCGGGCGCTCAGCCCCGGGCCGGAAGCCGGCTCCGAGGGTCACGAGGACGAGCGGTAACCTGCCCGTCGGGGCGGCTCTCCCAAGCGTCGTGGCGGGGGCCAGAAGGCCGCATCCCTACGTGATATCTCACAACTTTGCGATGCCTGTCGGCCCTATGCTCGTTGACGTGCCGACAGGGGGCAAGTCACGTGCCTAACGACGTCTACCGCGCCGCCGTCGACGGCCTGACGGCCCTCGTGCCGCCCAAGGCCGCCAGGCGGCTCGTCGACGACTCCCTGCGCGCGACCAGACGCACGGCCGACGACGTGAGCGTGGCGGCGATGCGGCGCCTGCTGCTCGGTCCCATCCGGCACGAGCTGGCCGGTGTGCTGCCGCCCTCGGCGATAGGCGCGGGTCTCAAGAAGATCGCTGCGGAGCTGCACTCGGAAGCGCCGGAACGGCGCCGCTGGTGGCGCCGCGGGCGCGCTGGCGAGACGGAGCACCGCAGCCCAGGGTCGCCGAGCGACGAAGAGGGCGACGCGTCCGCGGACGAGCCCCGATCGGCCGTGAGCGTGCCTCTGCCGGCCCTCGCGGCGGCTTCCAAGGCGGTTGCGACCTCCGGGCCGGCTACGACCGTCAAGTCCAGCATGATCGCCAAGGTGCCGGCGTCCGAGCGGGCGGCGATCGAGGCGGCGGTCGCGGAGGCCGGTCCCCACGTTGTCGGCGTCGCCGGTGAGTCGGCCCAGACGACCGCCGGGAGAGCCCCGCGCCGCGCGAGGTCACCACTGCCGAGGCTGGACGAGGCTCTCCTCGCGAGGGCGCTCAAGGCGTTCGGCGAGCTCGAGACGGTCCAGCAGGTCGTCGCGATCAGTGGCGGCGAGCTTCTCAGCTCCAGCGGCGAGGGCGTGGACCCGCAACGGCTGCCGCCTTTGGCCCACGCCACCAGGCGGCTCTTGGGCAGGGCCGGCCGACTCAACGTCTTCGCACTGGAGCGCCCCACGGGAGCGATGTTCCTGTTCCCCTTCACCGGCGGGGAGCTAGTCATACTCACGAAACCGAAGGTGAACTTCGGCGCGGTGCTGGCCGCCCGCGCCGCACTCGAGGAGGCAGCATGATCGCTCGTCTTAGACCCATAGCCGTCGTGGCCGCGCTGTTCGCGCTTGGCGGTGCCCCGGCGCTCGCCCAAGAGGACAGCGTGCTGCAGCGCTACGACCTGGCGGTGGAGAACCTCGAGTTCGCGGTTCAGTCCGTCCCCGGCGACGCGCTCCAGGCTCGCGACGAGCTCGAGCGCGCCGTCAACGCGTTGCTCACCCTCTCGCGCGACACCACCAGCGCCACGCTGGTCGACGCGATGCAGCGGACGTTCGAGAGCGCGCGGTTGGCGGTAGACAACCAGAGCAAGGCCGACCTGGCCGTGCAGGCCGCCGTCCTGAGGGGCGGCTTCCGCCGCCTCGTCGCCGACTCGGCTTACACGGCCGGGGCGGAGGGCGACCTGACGACGGCGGGAGCCCGCCTGAACCACCTGGCCGAGGACATGGGTTTCTCCAGCGAGGACCTGTCGGCCCTGCAGGCAGCGGGCGCGTCCGTCGAGTCGCTCCGCCTGGCCTTCGAGGCGGGCACAGCCGGCTCCATCGCCGCCGAGCTCGAGGTCTCCGGCCGCCTCCTGAGCAGCGACAGGGCGGCGGCGTACGAGGCTCTGGCCACGGCGTACGGCGACTCTCTGCTCATCCAGGACTCGCCGCGGGCCGACCCCGGCCTGAACCAGTCCCTCCTGAACGCCGCCCAGGCCTTGGTCAGCGGCGACGACGAAGCGTTCGCCCCCGCCACCACCGAGGCCTCCGCGCAGCTGTCGCGGCTCGCCTCCGCGGCGCGGGCCGGTGACCCCGGAGTCTCCCGACCCGCCACGCCGGAGGAAGAGGCCGGACCGGCGACCCCTGCGCCGGCCGACCAGCAGCCCGGCGGAGAGCAGGCCGCGGCCGCCGAACAGCCGGCCGCCCCGGCCGGCGAGGACGCTGCGGCGGCCCCGGCCACACCGGGGCCCGAGCAGGCGGAGGAGCCCGCTCAGCAGTCGCTGCCGCTCTCGAGCCCACCGGAGCCGGACGAGACGCCCGCCGCCGGCCTGCCGTCGTTGGGCGGGCCGGGCGCGGCCGAGGAGTCCGGCGAGGGCGAACCGGAGCCGCTGGGTGAAGCGGCCCTCGCCCTGGCGCGAGCGCAGTTCGAGCAGGAGCAGCGCGACGCTCGGCTGGCGGCGCTCGTCACCGAGCTGGAGACTGCCGGGCTCCCCGGCGGGCTCGCCCGCACGCAAGCCCAGAACCTGCTGAACGGCGGGTTCGAGACCCTCGCCGAGGCCCACGACGACGTCGCCGCGAAGGTCAACGAAGCGGTCGGCGCGCTTCGCAACGGCGACAGGCTGGCCGCCGAGGCCGCGGTCGCGGACGCTCAACGCGCCTTCGGCGCGCTGGACGGCGTGCTCGGCGCTCGTGATTCAGACCTGGCCGCGGCGACCCGCGACCTATTCGCAGCCGTGCTGGACCGACCCGCGCTGCGCGTACACGACCTCACGCTCCTGGCCGCTCAGGTTGAGGCCACTAGACCCTCGGTGACTGCCAACGGTGGCGTCGGCCTCGAGGTCGAGCGCAACGTGGACGCTTTCTGGTCCGGTTGGCCACGGCTCGTCGTCGTGTTCGTCCTCGGCCTCCTGGCGTTCGTGCCGTTGCGCTACCTGAACCTCGCGTTCGGGGGCGGCAACGCCAACTGGCGCATGGTCGCCTGGGCTCTCTTCCTGCTGCTGCTGCCGTTCATGTACGAGGCGCTCGCGGCCTTGGGCTCGGTGCTCGCCGACCTGACCGACACCCCCGACCTGGACGTGCTCTCACGCTGGTCGATGTTCACGAGCACGCTGGGCCACATCGTGTGGGCAGGTCTGGGGCTGATCGCGCTGCTGTTCGCCACGGCGGGCTTGCGCGGCATCGCGGCCCAGTTCGGCCTGCTCGGCGGTAGGGGCGCCGGACCGGTCGGCAACTCGCCTACCCTCGTGGAGAGCAGCGGGGTCAGACAGGGCTCCGCTGTGGACTGGGACGACGAGTTCTGAGGATGTCGCTGGCGGTCTCTCTGCCCACCGGTAACGTCTTCACCCCGATCGCAACGGGGGGTGAGCCGGGCACGCAGCCATGACGAACCTGGTCTACCAGACGGCCGTCGAGGAGCTGGAGTCCGTGCTGTCGCCGCGCGTGGTGTCGCGCTCCCTCAAGGAGGGGTTGAGGCAGCACGGTAGGTCACCGGACTCCGTGGACGTCGCGACCCTCGAGCAGATCCTCAAGGCGCAGGTCTACCGGCAGCTGCAGGTGACGATGCCGGTGACCGAGGCGAAGTCGACGGTCGAGAACATCGTCGGCAAGCTGCACGAGGTGGGCGAGGACGGCGCCACGGCCGAGCCGGGCTCGGCACTGCAGTCCCAGGCCGAGCGCCTGTCCACCCTGCAGCAGTCCCTCAGGCCGTTCAACCTTTACTTCGAGTGGCCCGAGGTTCAGAAGCTCAGGGCGCAGCTCCAGCTGCTCGAGTCCGAGCACGAGGCTGAACGGGAGGCGCCCGGCCTGGTCTCGGACGCCGAGGCGCAGCTCGAGGTCGTGGTCCAGAAGCTCGAGGACCAACTCGTGCTGCAGGCGCGTGAGATCGGCGAGCTGGCCGATGCGCTCGAGGCCGTGCGGTCGCTGGGCGGACCCAAGGTCCGTCGCCTCGAGTCGCTCGTGAACCACATGCGCTCGGCCCAGGAGTCGAGACAACTGGCGCCGGCCGAGTTGGAGCGAGCCCGCAAGCTGGCCCGCGACCTCAGGAAGCTGATGGAGTCGAGCGTCTACTCCGAGACGGAAGAGCCGCCCATCCAGTCGGAGGGCGCTCCGGAACCGGTGTCCGCTGCCGTCGAGGGACCAGCGCCGGCGGCTCCCGAGGACGGCGTCTACGACGTCGAGACCGAAGACGAGGAGATCCTGGCCATCGACGTCCAGAACCTGACGCCGGAGGCAAGTGAGCGCTTGCGCCTCATCGATCTCGCCGCCGAGGCCCAGGACCTGGCCGCCCTCAAAGGCGACAACGCCGACCTGCTCGACCACAGGCCCGACCTGGCCGAGCGAGTGGCGAACCTGGAGGCGGAGGCAGCGGCGGGGCGTTCGATCGCTCAGGACCTGCCCGGCCTCAGGGAAGATCTCGCGGCGGCGGTGACCGACGTTCAGCAGACCCTGCGCGCCGAGCTCGACGGCCTGAACGCCTCTCTGGGAGAGTTGCCTCCGGGCGTCGATGTCTCGGAGCTGAGGCAGGCTGTGACCGTGGCGCTGGGGATACTGACAACGGGCCTGCCCGCTGTCGCGGACGTGGAGCACGTGCGTCAGCTCCATCACCTCCTCGAGGAGCAGGCCGAGGCGCAGCGCCGCAGCGAGGAGGCGCTCGCTGCCCAGTTGCGCGGCCAGGAGGAGCTGGTCCAGCGGCTCGAGGCGACGCTCGTGCGCTACGAGTCATACAGCCCGTCCGAGGACGTCGAGCGCCTCCGGTCCGAGCTGGAATCGCTGCGCCTGGCGCAGGCCACGCGCACGCTCGTGCCCGAGGTGATGGCTTCCGTCAGGCAGGCCGAGGAGCGCATGGTGCGCGAGCTGGCGGAGCGCGCCACCGAAGCGTCCGAACGGCGGCGGGCACGGCTCGAGGCGGTCCGCGCTCAGCTCCTCTCCTTCCCCGTCACGCAGACCCTCACCGACAGGCTCGAGGCGGCATACCGCGAGATCGCGCTGCTCCTCGAGGACCAGGCTGGGACCGAGGCCGCGAGCGCGCTGCTGCTCGATGACCCGATCCCGCACCTGCCGCAGGACGGCGGTCTGGACGACGTCGAGGCCGTCGAGGCGCTCGTCGCGACGCTCAAGGTCGAGGCGGCGGACAGCGCACGGCGCAGGCTCGAGCGCCTGGGCGAGGAGGCCGCGGAGGTTGGCAGCCTGCGGTTCGCGGAGCGCCTGTCCCAGGCCGTGGCCGACTTGGAGCGCGGGGTCTTCCCCGATCTTCCCAGCCTCGAAGCCGACCTCAGCCGAGCCAGCGAGACCGCCCGCATCGAGCAGATGGGCGAACTGCACCGCCTGAGCCGCGAGGCCCAGAACTTCGCCGGCTTGGACGACGCGAAGGTTCCCGAGCTGACCGCGCTGCTGGACTCGGAGCGGGAGCGCCTCAACGAGGGCGGGCACGCGCGGCGCCTGGGCGAGGCCGCCATCCTGCTCGACGGCATCGAGGCCAGGTTCGAACAGCGCGTCGCCAGCGTCCCCGGACGTATCGACGCTGCCCTGGAGCGTTTCGAGAACGTCGCCAAGCTCAACAGCGACGACGTCGCCACGGTGCGGCGCATACTCACGCACCTCGACTCCCAACGCGGGGCCCTCGGCCGTGTCTCGATAGGGCTCAGGCAGCAGCTGGAGGCCTCCCTGACGCAGGCCGAGACCCTGCTTGGCAGCCTCGAGGAGGAGTACGAGGCCACACGGCTGATCGCCGACCAACTCGTCTCGGAGGGGCTGCTTGACGACGTGCTGGGCGCGCTCGACCTGGGCGGCACGGAAGCCAGGTCTGCACCAGGCGGCGTCTCTCCCGCCGAGATCGTCGAGCGCTACAGCGACACGCCCGGCGTCACCTCGGTAGTCGTGTTCTCGACCGCGGGCGAGCGGCTGGCGGCCTCCGAGGGCGCGTCACCCGCCGGCTGGTCTGTCGTCACGGCCCTCAAGGACGCCGCCGCCGGGTACTTCGACGCGAGCGTGGGTGGGCCAGCCGGCGCGGGTCCGCTGATCGTCACCGCGGGAGGTCCAGGGGCTCACCTGGTCGTCGCCTACGCGGACGAGGTGGCCGTCGCGTTGATTGTCGACTCCCCTACGCTCGCTCCCGTCGTCTCGGGACGGCTCAGGCGCGACCTCGCCGGTGACTGATGAGGCTCAGCCCCGCGACCTGGAGGAGAACCTGCTGGTCCGTGGCCTCGCCGACCTCGACTTGCTGGCTGCCCGGGTCGCCGGGGCGACCGTGCCTGGCGACCTGCTGATCCTGACCGGACCCCTCGGCGCCGGCAAGACGACGTTCGTGCAGCGCTTGGCTGCGGCTTTGGGCTCCGACGCGCCCGTCAACAGCCCCACGTACACCCTGGTGCACGAGTACCCGAGCCCCGGCGGAACGCTCGTTCACGTGGACCTCTACCGGCTCGGCGCTGACGCCCCGCTGGAGGCGCTGGGCCTCGAGGACTACTTGGACAGGGCCCGGCTCGTGGCCGTGGAGTGGGGCGGGCCGCTGCTGGAGCTCTACCCTGCCGCTCACCACCTGGCGTTGGACCCGGTGCCTGGAGCGAAGAGCACGAGGACCGTGACGTGGCGCCGGCCGCGCCAGTGACGCAGTTCGACCAGGCGGGTCGCCCGCCCGCGGAACGTACAGCCGCTGATCTGTGCCTGGCTCTCGACTGCTCGACCCCGTACCTCGCCATCGCCGTGGTCGACGGCGCCGGCCGGGTGTTGGGACGATTCGCCGAGGACGTCGGCAGGGACCACGCCGCCCGAGCGGTGGGCGAGGTGGCGCGTCTGGTGGACGCCGTGCCCGGCGGTCGCGCCAGGATCGGTCGCGTGGTGGCTGGCACGGGTCCAGGCTCGTACACGGGGCTGCGCGTAGCCCTGGCCACGGCCTCCGGGCTGGCGCGGGCGCTGGGGGCCGAGTTTCGCGGCGCGCCCAGTTTCGCCGCTCTGGCGGCGGGCGTCCTGGCTCCGGGCGAGGAGGCTGTCGTCACCGTCGATGCGCGGCGGGGCAACGTCTACGCGGCGCGCTGCACGCGGGCCGCGGCTGACCCCTCCCGCGCTCCGGTGGTCGTGATCGTCACCGGGCCCAAGAAGGTGGCGGCCGCGCAGGCTTCTCAGCTGGGCGCGGGGGTGCGCGTCCGGGAGGCGGGCACCCCGGACGCGGCGGCGTTGGCCGTCAGCGAGCAGGCCGGCCCGCCGGTCGCCGTGTACCTGTGACACGACGCACACCGCGGGCGATCCATACCGCGCTCTACCGCTCGGAAAGCCCAAGTTATACTGCCGCGGAATCCCGCCGGGGTGGGAGTTGAGCATGTTCTTCAAGTTCGGACAAGAGATCGGGGTCGACTTGGGCACGGCCACGGTCCTGATCTACGTGAAAGGCCAGGGCATCCTGCTGCGCGAGCCTTCGGTCATCGCCATGGTGCGTGACACCGGCGAGGTGAAGGCCGTCGGCGAGGAGGCCTACCGCATGCTCGGCCGCACGCCAGGGAACATCGTCGCCGTCAGGCCCATGCGCGACGGCGTGATCGCCGATTACGACCTGACCGAGAAGATGCTGCAGGCTTTCGTGCGCAAGGTCCTCAGAGGACCAAGCCGCCTGTTCAAGCCGCAGGTCATGGTGTGCGTCCCCTCGGGGGTGACGGAGGTGGAGCGGCGCGCGGTCCTGCAGGCCACGCGCGAGGTGGGTGCGCGCAAGGCGTTCCTCATCGAGGAGCCCCTCGCGGCCGCCATCGGCGCCGGCGTCCAGATCGCCGAGCCCACGGGCAGCATGATCGTGGACATCGGCGGCGGCACCACCGACATCGCGATCATCAGCCTGGGTGGCATCGTCGTCTCGGAGAGCCTGCGCATCGCCGGCAACGAGTTCGACGAGTCGATAATCCGCTACATCAGGCAGAAGGAGAACCTGCTCATCGGGGACCGCACGGCCGAGTCAGTGAAGCGCCAGGTCGGGGCGGCCACCGTGCGCAACCAGTCGGACGAGCTGGAGATCGAGGTGCGCGGTCGCGACCTCATCAACGGCCTGCCCAAGAGCGTCAGGGTCACGACCTCCGACATCGTCGAGGCGCTCAAGGAGCCCATCCAGAAGATCGCGGACGGCGTCAGGCGCGTGCTGGAGCAGGCTCCTCCCGAGCTGGTCAGCGACGTCATCGACCGCGGCATCATCATGACCGGCGGCGGCTCGCTGCTCAGGAACTTCGACGAGCTGCTCAGGCAGACGACCGGCATCCCCGTCATGGTCGCCGACAACGCCACCGACTCCGTCGCCCTCGGCACCGGCCAGGCTCTCGACATGATCCACGTCCTGCAGGACGCCCTGATCTCAGACAACTTCCTGAGACGCTGAGGGTGCGGCCGCTCCTCACGGCGGTCGCCACCTGCCTGCTGCTAGCCGCGGCGTTCCCAGGCGGCCTGGCCCGCTCCCAGGGGATCGGTGCCGTGCCGGACTTCCCTCTCGAGCTCGTCGAGCCCGGCCTCACCGGGTACGGTCTCACCGAGGGCCCGGGTGGAGAGGTCGGACGCTTCGACGTCGAGGTGCTCGCCGTCCAGTACGAGGCGGGACCCGGCTTCCCACTGGTCCTCATACGTGCGTCCGGGGCGCTCATGCAGGCCTCGGGCGGGGTGGCGGCCGGGATGAGCGGCAGCCCGGTCTACCTGCCGCGCGGTGGCGGCGACGCCCTGCTCGGCGCGATCGGCTACGTCTTCCCCGAGGCCGATCACGACCTGGCCCTCGTCACCCCGATAGCGGAGATGCGCGACAGACGCATAGCCGGAACGTCAGGGAACGTGGTCGTACCAGGACTGGGCAGTGCCGTGCCCGTGACCACGCCCGTGCTCATGGCCGGCGCGTCCGACCGGACGGCCGAGCTCGTCGAGGCACTGTTCGCCGCTGCCCCGACGCGGCCCGTCTTCTCGCCCCGCTCCGCCCAGGGCAACGCGGGCCCGCAGCCTGCCGAGGAAGCTGACACGCTCGAGCCCGGCGCGGCGATCGCCGTCCAGCTCATGAGCGGTGACCTGCAGCTGGCGGCGCTGGGCACCTTGACGGCGGTCGAGGGGCGCTCACTGCTCGGTTTCGGGCACGCGCTGTTCGGTGCCGGTGCCATCTCCTACGGGCTGGCGCCAGCGCGGGTGACCGCCTTCGTGCCCAGCGCCGTGGTGCCGTTCAAGCTCGCGAACGTCTCAGCGACGACGGTGGGCGCGGTGACGCTGGATACGCCCGCTGCCATCGCGGGCGCCTCCGGGGTCGAGCCACGCGTGGTCCAGCTGCAGCTCGCGGTGACGGCCGGCAACCGGGAGGAGCGGTTCGACGTAAGGCTGGCCGACGACGAGCGCCTCTACCCGCAGTTGGTGGCCATCGCCACGCTGGAGGCGGCGGACCGCGTGCTGCGCGCTACGGGGCCAGGGCGTGCCGAGCTCGCTTGGGAGGTGACGCTGAGCGGCGGGGACCGCGTCAACGTCGTCGAGCAGGTCTCGAGCACGACCGACATCGCGCTCGACGCCGCGCGGCTCGCGGCTGGACCCCTGGCGATCCTGGCTACCAACCGGTTCGCGGCGCCGGAGGTGAGCCAGGTGTCCCTGAGCGTCAACATCGGCCGCGACCCCGGCAGCGCCGAGGTCGCCAAGCTCGTGCTCGAGACCGAGGACCTGGTGGCGGGAGGACATGCCATCGTTCACGTCCGTCTGCAGCCGTACCGGCGGGAAGCGGTGGTGCGCACGTTCAGCGTCCCCCTGCCGGACGACCTGACCGGCGACGTCACCCTACTGGTGCGCGGTGGCGACGTGCCCAGGGAGATCGAGGGCGCACCCGAGGAGGGCGGCGAGGTGGACGAGCCGGGCACGTTCGCCGAGCTCATCGACGCCCTGCGCAACCAGGTGCAGGGCAGCGAGATAGTGTTCGAGTCCGTGGACGAGCACGGTGACGTCAGGCGCCTCTCACGCGTGCCGCTACCCTGGGTCGTGATCGGCAGTCAGGACCTGCACGTGACGATCCGTGGGGCGGGCGATGCGGAAGAGGAAGCGGCACCTGGCACCGACGCGCAGACACGGCCTCAGGAAGCCGAAGGTTCGGCCGACGAGGAGGACGAGTGATGCCCGGCGGAGCTCCCGAGCTGTCCCCCCGGGAGGTCGCCGACGTCATCGGAGGCCATCTGAGCGCGGGCACGGGCTCAGTGACCATCACTCACCTGGCGTCGGTGGAGAGGCTGTCACGCGGCTACCCGGAAGCCGGTTCCGCCGTGGTTGTCGTGCCAAGCGCCCAGGAGCTCTCCCGTCTGGCCGCAGCGCCCGCACTGCCCGGCCTCCTGGTGCTCGGCGAGGACGCCCAGCCGCAGGGTCCCCTGGCCGAGCTGCCGCTGGTCAGGGTCGGCGAGCCCCGGCTCGCCCTGGCCCGACTCAGCGCCGTGCTGGACACGCGGCCGCGGCCGTTCACGGGCGAGATCAGCGCCGCAGCCCACGTGCACCCAGACGCCAGGCTGGGAACCGGCGTGACGCTGGCGGCGGGCAGCTTCGTCGGGCAAGACGCCACGGTCGGCGACGGCAGCTACCTGGGGCCGGGCGCGAGCGTGGGCGCCGGCGCCGTCATCGGCGCGGACTGCGTGCTGCACGCTGGCGTCACCGTGTACGACGGGGTAAAGCTGGGCGACCGCGTGGTGCTGCACGCCGGCGCCGTGATAGGCGCGGACGGCTTCGGCTACGCCCCTTCCCCCGCGGGGGCCGTGAAGATCAGGCAGCTAGGCGGCGTGAGGCTCGAAGACGACGTGGAGATCGGCGCCAACACCGCTATCGACCGCGGCACGCTGGACGACACCGTCGTTGGCGCCCGCACGAAGATCGACAACCTGTGCCAGGTAGGGCACAACGTGGTCATCGGCTCCGACTGCCTGATAGCCGGCATGACGGGCATCGCGGGCAGCGCGCGCGTGGGAGCGGGCGTCATCATCGGCGGCGCCGTCGCCGTATCGGACCACGTGTCGATCGGTTCCGGAGCGCGCATCGCTGGCCGCAGCGGCGTGACGAAGGACGTTCCCGCCGGAGAGACCTGGGCCGGCTTCCCCGCCAGGCCACACCGGCAGTACGCCCGCTCGCTGTACCTACTGGAGCGCCTCGAGGACGTCTGGCGGGCCGTCAAGCGGATGGAACGCGACTGACGTGGCAGCCGGAGTGCGCGGGGTGGGCCTGCACAGCGGCGCGGAGTGCACCGTGTGGCTGCACAGGGAGAACGGCCCGCTGCGCTTCAGAAGGGGCGGTACCTACGTCCCAGCGCACGTCTCCAGAGTCGCGTCCACCGACCGCGCGGTGACGCTGGCCGAGGGCGCCACCAAGGTCTCGTTGGTAGAGCACCTGCTGGCGGCGCTGAGGGTGGCGGGCTTCTACTCGGGGGTCGTGATCGAGGCGAGCGCCGAGGAGCTGCCGATCCTCGACGGCTCCGCCCGCCCCTGGTTCGAGCACGCCGAGGCGCTCGGGACGCCGCCGCCCGCACCGGAGCCCTTGACGCTCGACCAGGAGGTGAGCGTGACGCGAGGTAGCTCGGTCGCGCGCGCCGCCCCGGGCCCGGAGCACCTCTCATGCCACATCGACTTCGCCCACCCTGCCATCGGGAGGCAGGCGTGGAGCGGAGGCCAGACGGATTACGCGGAGCTGCTGGGAGCCCGCACGTTCGGCCTGCTGGCGGAGGCCGAGATTCTCGTGGGGCGCGGGCTTGCTCGGGGCGCCAGCTTGGAGCATGCTATCGTCTTCGGCGATGACGGGCCGCTGCGCCCACTCAGGTTCGAGGACGAACCCGTGCGTCACAAGGCGCTCGACGCCCTCGGAGACCTCGCCCTCCTCTCCCGCCCGCTCGAAGCCAGCCTCACGATCGAGCGAGGCTCGCACGCACTCCACCACACCCTCATGCTCGCCCTTCTGAGCCGCGCGGCCAGCGCGCCGGCCGGCATCCAGGAAGGACCAAGTACAGCGTGAGCTCCCGCATCGCGGTGGTGGGCTACGGCGTGATGGGCCGCTACCACGCCATGAACTACGCCTCCCTGCCCGGCGCTGACCTGGTGGCTGTCGTGGACCCTGACCCCGACAGGCGCCTGTCGGCTCAGATCGAGCTGGGGGTCGCAGCCTACTCGAGCGTGGCCTCCCTCCTGGCCGGCCAACGCGTCGACGCGGCCAGCGTCGCGACGCCCACGAGCCTGCACTACCCCGTAACGAAGCAGCTGCTGGCAGCGGGGATCCACGTGCTCGTCGAGAAGCCGGTGGCTACCCGTGTCGAAGAAGCGCGCGAGCTCGCCGAGATCTCGAGCCGTAGCGGGCTGGTCCTCCAGGTGGGCCACATCACGCGGTTCTACGGCTCGGTGGAGAAGCTCAAGTCCGAGGTCCACCACCCGTACCTGATCGAGGCGCGCCGCCTGGTGCCCTCGACCCGGGTCAAGGACGTAGGCGTCATCCTCGACCTCATGATCCACGACATCGACATCGTGCTGGGGCTGGTCACCGGTGACGTGGTCAAGGCCTCCGCCGTGGGCCGGTGCCTCAACGGCAGCCCGCACGAGGACGTCGCCGCCGCGCAGGTCGTGTTCGCGGACGGGTGCATCGCCAGGCTCCTGGCCAGCCGCGTCGCGCCCGACGCCGAGCGCAGCCTGCTGGTTGCCGAGCGCGAGCGCACCGTCAGGGTCGACTTCGCCAGGGAGCCGTACGCCGAGCTGGCCGTGTACCGGACGCCAGGCGAGGCCACCAGCCCCGGCCACGTGAAGCTCGACCGCCACGTGATCCATGAGGAGAACCCGCTCAAGAAGGAGCTCGAGCACTTCCTCGCCAGGCAATCTGGCGTCGCCGCGCCCATAGGCACGCTGGCCGACGACCTCAGGTCGCTCTCGCTCGCCTCGCTCCTGCTGTCCGAGCTGAAGACCCCGGACGGCACACTGGTGGTCTAGAGACGCCGCGCTAGACTCGTTTCCATGGCCCTCGACGTCCGCCAAGTGTTGCCGCACCGCTTCCCCTTCCTGTTCGTGGACGCCCTGGTATCCCAGGACGGAGACGACTTCGAGTGCGTCAAGAACGTGACTCACAACGAGCCCTTCTTCGCCGGCCACTTCCCCCAGGAGCCGGTGATGCCGGGCGTGTTGATCGTCGAGGCCCTGGCACAAGCCGCCGGTGTCGCCCTGGCGGCGCGGGAGGGTGGAGCCCCCGGTGGTATCGGCTACCTGGCCGGCATCGAGAGCGCGCGCTTCAGGCGCAAGGTCGTGCCTGGCGACGTGCTGAGGCTCAAGGGCCGCATCGTCCTGTTCCGCCGGGGGCTGTGCAAGGTAGAAGCCACGGCGCTGGTGGGCGAAGAGGTCGCTGCCGAGGCGACGCTCTCCTTCGTCTACGCGGGCTGAGATGCCGGGGGCGGTCTCAGGGTCTCAGGCGCCAGGCGCCCCGGTCTCCGAGGCCGGCGAGACCTACGTTCACCCGACAGCGATCGTGGAGGACCCGGCAGCCCTCGGCCCGGGTACACGGGTCGAGGCCCGTGCCTACGTCGCCGCCGGCTCGGTGATGGGCTCCAACGTCACCGTCGGTCCCGGCGTGATCGTGGAGGAAGGCGCCAGGGTGGGCGCGGGCACGCGGCTGCTGACCGGTACCGTGCTGTACGCCGGGTCCCAACTGGGAGCCTCATGCACCGTGGGTCCGTACGCCGTGATCGGGGGCGAGCCGATGGACACCGCCTTCCGCGGCGAGCCCAGCGGTGTCGTGATCGAGGACGAAGTGGTGATCAGGGAGTTCGTCACGGTCCACCGCGCCACGGGCGAGGGCAACCTCACGCGCGTCGGCGCCGGCACGCTGCTCATGAGCTACGCGCACGTTTCCCACAACACGGTGGTCGGCCGGCGCTGCGTGCTCACCACCAACGTGCAGCTGGGCGGCCACAGCGAGATCGGCGACCGGGCGAACGTCGGCTCCTCGAGCCTGCTGCATCAGTTCTGCCGCGTGGGCCCGTACGCGATGTTCGGCGCGGCGAGCGCGGCGAACCAGGACGTGCTGCCGTTCGCCATGGCGAGGGGTAACCCCGCGAAGCACTACCGCCTCAACTCCGTCGGCCTCAGACGGTCGGGTATCGCAGGTGAGCGCTACCGCCTCATCGAGTCCGCACTGCGAGCCGTCAGGCGGCGTGAGCGTGCCCAGCTGGAGGAGCTGGCTGCCGCCAGCGAGGACGCCAGGCTGCTGCGCGACTTCCTCGACACCACGCGGCGCGGTGTCGCCCGCTTCGTCGGGGGGAGTTAGATGGCGCAGGTCGTCCTCGTCAGCAACGGCCCCGGCGAGCTCTACACCTGGGTCCGGCCGGTGCTGAACGAGCTCAAGAGGAGCTTGCCGGACGCGAGGCTGTCCGTGGCGCTGGTGCCCTGCCAGTTCGCGGCTGGCAACGAGGCCGAGGTAGCGGCGACGTTCGGGGCGCACCACGTCTCCACGCCGGCCGAGTACGTGAGGTCGTTGGCAGGCAAGTCGGCCCCTCAGGGGCTGGCCGATCCCGACGCCGGGAGCGGTGCCGTCATCGGGCTCGGCGGCAGCGCGGGCGCGCCGGTGGCTATCGCCAGGCGTCTGGGCTTCCCCGCCTTCCGGTACAGCTTCGAACCGTACTGGCACGCGGGGCTCGAGCTCCTGCTCCTGCCGGACGAGCGCGTCAGGGAGCGCGCCATCAGGCGCGGCACGCCGGAGGCGGCGCTGCGCGTGGTAGGCAACCTCGTCGCGGACGCCGTCGAGTCGTCCGAACCGGCCACCTCGCCCGGCCGACCCCACGTCCTGTTGTTCGCCGGCAGCCGCGACCAGTTCGCCGTGCACCTGATCCCGTTCATGATCGCGCTGGTCGACAAGCTCTCAGCAGCCCTGCCCGGGGCACGCTTCGTGTGGCCGGTCAGCAACATGCTGGGGGCTGGAACCGTGGCCGCGGGGATCGCCGGGGCCGAGGCCGCCACGCTGCACGGCATGGCCGGCCGGCGTGAGCGCGACGTTGTGCATACGCCTTCGGGTGGGCGGATCGAGCTCGTGCCCGAGGCGGACCGATACGCCCACATGCGCAGCGCCGACCTGGCCGTCACGATCCCGGGCACCAACACGCTGGAGCTGGGCGTCGCAGGCGTGCCTGCGGTGGTGATGCTGCCCATGAACCGGCCCGAGCTGATCCCCCTCGAAGGCGCCGGCCATTGGCTCGGGCTGGTGCCGCTGGTGGGCCGGTACCTCAAGCGCTACGCGGTGAAACTGTTCGTGGAGGGGCTCGCGGTGCCCGTTTCGCTGCCCAACCGCATCACCGGCGAGGACCTGATGGTGGAGGTAGCCGGCCGGCTGCACCCGGACGGGGTAGCCGAGACCGCCCTGTCCCTGCTGGCGGACGACACCGACCTCGAGCGGCGCCGGCACAGGTTGCGCGAGACGATGCCGCGGCCGGGCGCTGCGGCTGCGCTCGTCACCACCGTCAGTGAGCGCGCGGGGTTGCGTGCTGTCCCGGCCGCCTGAACGCGTCACCGCCGCACGGCTGCTGTGGCCGAGGAGCCCGGACGCCGTCCTCGGGATGCTGGCCGCGGTGGTCAACGCGGTGGCCCGCGTCGCCGTGATCCCGGTCTTCGTGACACCCCTCATCGACAGGGCGCTGCAGGATGCCAGCCAGCTGCCTGGCCTGCTGCTCGTCGCGGGTGCGGTCGTGCTCGTCGGCAGCCTCGCGCTGCTCGCGCAGGACGCGCTGCTGGGACGGGCCGCCGCACACGGTGCCGCCCGTGCCCGCAGCGCCGTGTACGAGGAGCTCCTGGGGCGTCCGGTAGGGACGCTGCCTGGCTCGAGCGGTGCGCTGGCCAGCCGCATCGTGACCGACGTCAAGGAGGTCGAGACGTACGTCCGTTACGGCCTGGGGTCGCTGGTGGCCGAAGGCGTGACGCTCCTCCTCATCCTGGCCGCCCTGGTTCGCGCCGACCCCGCGGCCGCCGGCCTGCTGGTGGTGCTCGGGGTCCCAGCCGCGCTCGTGCTCCGCCGCGTGGGACTGGCGCTGCAACGGGCGTCCACCGGCTCCATGGAAGGTACGGAGTCCATCGGCCGCCACCTGCAGGAAGGCGTGCGCCACCACGAGACGATCGCCGCGTTCGGCGCCAGGCGCTTCGCGCTGCGACGCTTCGAGGCGGCGAACCGCGCCACAGCCGACACCACGACGAGACGCAGCCTGCTGGCCGCCGTCCAAGTGCCGCTCACGCAGGTCCTGCTGTTCGGTGCCCTGGGAGCGCTCGTGGTCGTACTCACCGGATCGGTGCAGCGCGGCGAGCTGAGCGTCGGCGAGCTGGTCACCTTCCTTACCCTCGTCGCGCTGGCGGCCACTCCGGCACAACTGCTGCCCGCCGCCTACGCCATGTACCGGCAGGCGGAGGCCGCGGCGCGCCGCATCGAGTCGCTCGCCGCCACCGGGGTGCCCGCGGAGGAGGGATATGCCGAGGCAAACGCGATGGCGTCGACCGCGGTGAGGGTGAAGGGGCCTCTGGGGGCGGGAGGCGCGCTCGGCGCGCGAGGCCTCGCCGCCGGCGTGGACCCGTCTCGGCCCGTCGTGTCCGGACTGGACGTGTCACTGCCGGCCACCGGGCTCGTCGTCGTGACCGGGCCCAGCGGGGCCGGCAAGACGACGCTCCTGCGCACGCTCCTCGGGCTCCTGCCGCCCGTGCACGGGACGGTGACACTGAGCGGGCGCGACCTGCGGGAGTTGCCGGAGGAGGAGCTGCGCCGCGAGGTCGCCTACGTGCCTCAGGGGCACGACCTGCTCTCGGGCTCTGTGCGGGAGACGTTGGATCTCGGCAGGGGCGCCCCGGAGAAGGACCTGTGGGCGGCTCTGGCGGCCGCCGGTGTCGACGAGGTCGTGGCGGGCCTCGCGGGCGGGCTCGAGGCGACGCTAGGTGAAGACGGCAGCGGGCTGTCCGGCGGCCAACGTCAGCGCCTGGCCATCGCCAGGGCGCTGGTCGGCCGCCCGCGGGTGCTGCTGCTCGACGAGCCCACCTCGAACCTCGACGAGGCGGCCGAGGCCGGCGTCGTCGCCCTGCTCGCCGGGCTGGCGGCGGAGCGCCTGGTCGTCGCCGTGAGCCACCGGCCGGCACTGGCTACGGCAGCCGACGTGATCATGGAGCTCGCTCCCGCCCAGGCCGGCGAGGACAGGGTGGCCGAAGCGTGAGGCATCCAGGGTGATCTACGACGACGCCGACCTCTACGACGCCCACTACCTGAGCTACCGCGATGACCTGCCGTTCTACACGCGGCTGGCCGCGGACGTCGGCTCCCCCGTCCTCGAGCTGGGGGCCGGGACGGGACGCGTCACGGAGGCGCTGGCGCGAGCGGGCCACAACGTCGTGGCCGTTGAGCGTTCGGCCGCGATGCTCCGGCGCGCCGAGACCAGGCTCGCCGCTGCGGGTCTGCACGAGCAGGTTCGCCTCGTCGCAGGCGACATGCGTGACCTCTCCCTACGCCAGCGCTTCCCGCTGGTGATCGCCCCGTTCAACACGCTCATGCACGCCTACACGCTCGACGACCAGGACAGGACCGTGGGCGTCGTGGCTGACCACCTCGACGACGGTGGGGCGTTCGCGTTCGACCTGTACGTGCCTAGCTTCGGTCCCGAGGGCGTCATGAGGCGGGAGCCCGAGCTGGGCGGGCGGGAACCGACCAGCGACGTCTTGCGGGAGGACGTGTTCCTCGTACAGGCGGTAGACCGGGCCGGCCAGCTCGTCACCACGACCTACTACCACGACGCGGTCGGCGCCGACGGCACCGTGAGGCGGCGCGTCAGCGAGCTCACGCAGCGCTACTACACGCGGTTCGAGGTCGAGAGGCTCTGTCGCGGAGCCGGCTTCCGCCTCGACCTGTACGGCGACTTCGACCGGTCCCGTTACTCGGCTGCGAGCACGCTCATGGTGTGCGTTGCCAGGCCCGCCCGACGAGCCTGAAGCCGCGGCGTGAATCGACGAAGAGGGCGTCGGGCATGCCGAGCGAGCCCCACAGGGACATCGCTGCGATGCCGTTCGCCGCGGCGAGCAGCAACGTCATGACGGTCGCGTGAGTCGCCACGGCGCTGAGGTCGCCGGCCTCACCGAAGCGCAGCACCTCCCCTATCGCGGCGGTGAACCTCAGACGTGCCTCCGTCGCGGTCTCGGAGCCCAGGACCAGCTCGTCGGGCCTCGCGAACAACGTGGCGATGGTCTCGCGCCACTCGAGGTCGCCGACGATGGGCAGCGGCCCACGCCTGTGCTCGCCCAGGTCCTCGAGCTGCTCGACGCCCAACCCCCACACGGCCCCGAGCGCCCTGGCGGTGCCGATCGCCTTCGGCTCGGTGCTCGACCACAGCTGCGTCACACGCCTGCCGGTGGGTTCGAGCAGCCTGTCGACCTCGGCAGCCAGGGCGGTCGTGGCCTCCTCGGCATCCGCGGCGAGGCGCCACTCGCTGGCCTTGACGCCCGCCCGCAGCTCGGGGCGCGCGTGCCGCACGAGCAGCAAGTCGGCGGACGCCAGCTCCTGATGCTCGCTCTCCCGGTTCACCCCGGTGACGAGCCGACCCAGCTCTCGGCCGCGGCCGCGGCGGCGGCCCCCGGCCGTGTGCCCAGGCCGACCTCGGCTGCGGCCGACTCGAGGGCAGCGGCGAGGGTCATGAGATCGTGCTCGTCGGCGTAGCCCAGCAGCGAGGGCCTGATGATGCGCTCCTTGAGATCGCCCTGGCCGCCACCTATGTAGACGCCGGCGTCGCGCAGCGCGGCGACCAGCGCCGAGGCGTCGACACCGTCTGGCGTCGCCAGAGCCGCCGTGGCAGGGCTGGGCCTCTGGGCGAACCGCCGCAGCCCCGCCGCCTCACCGGCGGCGAGCAGCGCGGCGTTGAGCCGTTCTTTGCGCTGCCACCGCTCCCCCAGGCCCTCCGTCAGGATCATCCCCAGCGACACGTCGAGGGCTGCGATCAGCGAGGTGGCCGGGGTGCTGCCGGTCTGGCCGTCTCGCTGCCTGTCGCGCTCGCGCCTCAGGTCCAGGTAGTAGGTCGGTGCCCTCGGCCCCACGCGGTGCCAGGCGCGTTCCGACAGCCAGGCGAACCCCAGGCCGGGCGGCACCATGACGCCTTTCTGGGATCCGGAGACGACGACGTCCAGGTCCCAGGCGCGTGGCCTCAGCTCCGCTGCAGCCAGGCTGCTGACGGCATCGACGATCACCAGCGCCCGGGGTGCGGTCTCCCTTACCGTTCTGGCCACGGCCGCGACGTCGTGCAGCATCCCGGTCGAGGTCTCGGAGTGGACGACGATGACGGCCGCGACGCCCGGCGCGTTCTGCAGGGCGGACCGCAGCGCTGGCTGGTCGTACTCGGTGCCGTAGTCGGCCGCCAGCTCTGTCACGTTCAGCCCGAAGCGCCGTGACATGTCCGCCCACTTCTCGCCGAACCGGCCAGAGCGCAGGCACAACACTTCCTCGCCTGGTCCGACGCTGGCGAGCAGCGCGGCCTCGAACGCCGCGGTGCCCGAGCCGGTCACGACGACGACATCGTCCCCCGGCACCTCGAAGACCGTGGCCAGCCGGTCACGAACGCGCTGCATGAGGTCGCGGAACGCGGGAGAGCGATGGTGCACGACAGGCTGCGCCAGCGCGGCGAGCACCTCAGGCGGCACCGGCACCGGGCCGGGTGCGTAGAGCCGCTGCCGCGTCACGGCTTGACCAGACGCAGCGTGTGGATCACGTCCCTGTGGGACCTGAGCACGTCGAGCACCCCGTTGTCCGGCGTGCTGTCCAACGTGAGCACGAACATGGCCAGGCCGTCGTCGGACACGCGGGATAGCTGCATCGAGTTGATGTTGACGCCGGCTTCGCCCAGAACGGTTCCCACCCGGCCGACCGCGCCGGGCCTGTCGTAGTTCGTGCACACCAGCATGGTCCCCTCCGGTCGTATCTCCAGCGGGTAGCCGTCTATCGCGACGATACGCGGCTTGTCGGCCAATACCGTCCCAGCGACGCTCGAGGTGCCGGCGGGCCCTCTGGCCGTGGCCGTTACCATCGTCGTGTAGCCCCTGCCCCTGGCCGCCCGTACCTTGGACACGCGGATGTCACGCTCGCGTGCGATCGATGGTGCGTTCACGTACGTGGGAGGTTGGTCGAGGACCGGCTCGAGCAAGCCCTTGATCACCGCCGTGGCGATGGGGTCCGGATCGATGGGGTACTCGCCCGCCAGTTCGATCTCCAGCTCCCTGACTCGCCCGCCGCCCAGTTGCGCGACGACGGATCCGAGCACCTCTCCGAGGCGCAGATGATCGCCCAGCTCGGCCATCACCTGGGGTGACAGCGCCGGCGCGTTCACGACCCCACGCGAGTAGTCGCCCTTCAGGGCCATGATCGTGCGCTCGAGGATCTCGGTGCCTACCCGGCCCTGAGCCTCGACCGTGTTCGCGCCCAGATGGGCCGTCAGGACCACGTCGTCGCGGTTCACCAGCGGGTTGTCCGGCGTGGGCGGCTCGAGCACGAAGACGTCGAGGCCCGCTCCGAACAGCTTGCCCGCCTCCAGCGCGGCGAGCAGGGCGTCCTCCTTGATGATGCCGCCCCGCGCCGCGTTCACGACCACGGCGCCGTCCGGCAGCAGCTCCAGCTCGGCGCTGCCGATCATGCCCTCGGTCTCCTCCGTCAGCGGCGTGTGGACGGTCAGGAAGTCCGAGCGACGCAGGAGGCTAACGAGGTCGTCGTGAAGGTCCACCTTCAACTCCTCCGCCCGGTGCGGGGAGACGTACGGGTCGAAAGCGCCCACGCTCATGCCCAAGCCCTGCGCACGTTTGGCGACGAGGGAGCCGATGCGCCCCAAGCCCACGATGCCCAGCCGCGCGCCCTTCAGCTCCCGCCCCAGGAACGCACGGTCCCACTTCCCCTCACGTATCAGCCGGTCGGAGCGGGAGACCCCGCGTGCCGCCGCGAGCATGAGCGCCATGGCCAGCTCCGCGGCGGAGACGTTGTTGGCCTCAGGCGCGTTGACCACCAGCACGCCCCTGCGGCTGGCGGCCTCCATGTCTATGTTGTCAACGCCGACGCCGCCACGCCCGACGACCTGCAGCTTCGTCGCCCGCTCGAGGAGCTCGGCGTCAACCCGGGTGCGGCTGCGAGTGATGATCGCCTCGTAACCGCCGACGATCTCGAGTAGTTCCTGACGTTCGATGCCTGCCCGGTAGTCCACGACCAGGTCGGGATCGCGGGCCTCCCCCAACTGGATGGCATCGGTCACGAGTATGCGCGCCATGCCGCGAGAGGTTACCACCGGTGTCGCCGGGCGTTCGCCGGGTTAGGAGGTTCTTGCTCGCTCCGCTCGGGGCCATACGCCGAGTCAGAAGGTTCCTACTCGCTCCGCTCGGGGCCCTGAGCCGAGACCGAAGGTTCTGACTCGCTCCGCTCGGGGCCCTCGGGCGAGCCCGAGGGCCCGGAACGCTTCTAATGCACGAAGCCGGTTACCGACCAGCCGCTGGGCACGGGGAACGAGTCCACGCCCAGCACGTCCATGAACAGGTCGCCTTCGAGCCGTATGAGCGTGGCGTAACCATCCATCGCGGCTCTGAGCGCGGTCATCGACTCCTCGCCCAGCGAGGACGTGACCGGGTAGAAGAGCAGGTCGACGCGCGCGGTCTCGCCGGCGGCTATGGGCACCGGGCTCATGTCTTCGGTCGCGACCGGCCAGCCACCGAGCATGAGTGTGAGCTCCTTGCCGTGCAGGAAGTACCCGATGTCACCTGGGTTGTTGGCCAGCAGCACGACCTGAGCGACCGGCACGCCGGGGCTCAGCTCGTAGACGCGGCTGGCCTGCTCATCCAAGCTCAGGAGCGGCGCCTGCGCCGTGCGGCGGGCGAACGTAGACCCCGCCAGAAGCTCCTTGGGACGAGTCTCGAAAGCGTAGGACGCGGAGCTGAAACGGATGCTGCCCTCGATGCTGAACTCCAGCGGCCTGTCGACGAACGCCCTGGCGGCGGCCTCGAACAGCTCGTTCCTGCCGGCCAGGTCGGTGGTCACGAGGAAGGAGACCGGCGCCGTCGCGTCCGGTTCCAGATAGACGTCAGGCGCGATGGCGCCGCGTACCGCGCGCACGCCCTCGAGGAACACGTCGTACGTGATCGACTCGACCTTGACCGGGTACTGGTTCGGGTTCCGCACGAGCGTGCCCACCGTCATCTCGAGCATGGCACCGGCCCCGGGCGGGTCGAACCTCTCGATCGAAGTCTGGCCGGGCACCAGCTCGAACACGGGCGGCAGGATGTCCTGGATCTGCTCTGTCCGCCTGATCTCCGTACGCGGGGCGCATCCGGCGACCAGCAGAGCGACACAGGCGAGAGCCAGGAGAACGGGCGTCCTGCGCTTCACGGCAGAAGTCTATCAGCGCCCGCCCGGGGGCCCCTCGGTGCGAACGCCAGCAGCGCGCACACGAAGAAGACGGTGGCGAGGCCGTAGCCGAACGTGGCCAGGCTGCCCAGGCGCACGGACGTCTGCGAGAGTAGGTGGTTATAGAGCAACACGGGCAGCGCCAGGTAGACCACGGCCGTCAGGGCGGGCGATACGGCCGCCAGCCACGGACGCCTGGCGGCCAATCTCCACGCCACGGCGACACCGGCCACGAACAGCACCAGTGCCGCGCCTACGAAGAGCAGCGTCGCGCCGGTGTCAAGGCCGGCACGCCGACCCGCCTCCACCACCATCACCACGTGGACTAGCAGCGGCACGTGGGCGACGGTCGTGATGGCCGCCATGCGGCGCCTACCGAGGATCACCCTCAGCAGCACGCCGATGCCGAGGCCGGCGAGCACCATCACGGCGCCGAGGCGGACGATCACTACATGACCTCCCTGACCATGACGGCGCGGCTGCGGCGCTCGAGCTCTGCCCTGAGCCTCTCGGCCCACGTCGCGCTCAGGTTCGGGTCCGCCTCCAGCATCCGCTGCGCCAGCTCCCTCGCCTGCTCGATGATCTGACCGTCCGACACCAGGTCGCCGACCGTCAGCTCCGGGAGGCCGGACTGGCGCGTGCCTCGCAGGTCGCCCGGCCCGCGTAGCTCCAGGTCGAGCTCGGCCACCTTGAAGCCGTCGGCGTGCTTGACGAGGGCTTCGAGCCGCTTGCGCGTCTTCCTGCTGGCGTCCCCCGCCACCAGCAGGCACCAGCTGGCGTGCGCGCCTCGGCCCACCCGCCCCCGCAGCTGGTGCAGCTGCGAGAGCCCGAAGCGCTCGGCGTTCTCCACGACCATGACGGTAGCGTTCGGGACGTCGACGCCCACCTCGATGACGGTCGTGGAGACCAGCACGTCGACGGCGTGCGACCGGAAGCGGTCCATGACGGCGTCCTTCTCGGCCTGCGGCATGCGGCCGTGCAGCATGTCGGTCCTGACCGACGCCGGCAGGATCTGCCGCAGGTCTTCGAACAGCTGAGTCGTCGCCAGCACCTCGTCGAGAGCCTCGCTCTCCTCGATGAGCGGGGTGACGACGTAGGCCTGCCTGCCCTCCGCCACCTGCTCGGCCGCGAACCGGTACACGTCGCGCCGCTTGGCGGCCGTGGTCAGGCGCGTCGTCACAGGCGTCCTGCCCGGGGGCAGCTCATCGATGACGGTCAGGTCCAGGTCGCCGTAGAGGGTGAGGGCGAGTGAGCGGGGGATCGGCGTCGCCGACATGACGAGGACGTCGGGAACGCCCTTTACCAGTTTGCGGCGCTGCGCCACGCCGAACCGGTGCTCCTCGTCCACGACCGCGAGGCCGAGGTCCTTGAACTCGACGCCGTCCTGGATCAGGGCGTGCGTACCCACCGCGACGTCGGACTCACCCGTCTTCAGCCGCTCTCGCGCCGCGGCCCTTTCACCCGCCGACATCGCTCCCGTGAGCAGCTCCGTCCGCAAGCCGAGCGGGAACAGGTAGCGCTGCAGGTTAGCCAGGTGCTGACGGGCCAGGATCTCGGTCGGCGCCATCAGGGCGGCCTGTCTCCCCCCGCGCACGGCGACGTAGATCGCGGCGGCCGCTACCGCCGTCTTGCCCGAGCCGACGTCGCCCTGCAACAGGCGCGCCATCTGGCGAGGCGCCGCCATGTCCGCCAGGATCTCATCGAGCGCCCGGCGCTGCGCTCCCGTCAGCTCGAAGGGCAGCACCGAGGCGAAGCGCCCCAGGTCCTCGGGCGTCGCCGGCTGGCTCTTGCCGAGGCGCGTGGGGTCGCGGCTCTTCAAGACCGCCAGCTCGAAGAACAGGAAGTCGTCGAACTTCAGGCGGCGCATCGCGGCCGCCAGCTCGGCCTCATCGGCCGGGAAGTGCGCACCGCGCCAGGCCGCATCCAGGGCCACGAGCCCGTAGCGCTCGAGCCAGGAGCGCGGCAGGTGGTCCTGCAAGGTAGGCAGGGCCCCCAGGAGCTCCATGACGGAGCGGCGGACGTACGCCTGGCTCGTGCCAGGGTTCGTCTTGTAGACGCCGACGATGCGGCCGAACGACAACGAGGCCTCGTCGTCATCGACCTCGAACCCCGTCACGTTCACTTCGACCCGACCGCCTTGCAGCCTCACCCGGCCGCTCAACACCAGGTCAAGGCCCGGATAGAGCTGCTTCTCGAGCCACGGCTGGTTGAACCAGACGGCCGAGAAGCGTCGCCCGCCGGCCGCCTCGACGTAGGCCCTCAACACGTGCAGCCCCCGCCGGCTCCGGCTGGCGCTGCGGCTGAGAACCCGCCCGGTCACCGTCGCCGTCTGACCGTCCTGGAGCGCGTCCAGCGAGGGCAGCACGCGCCGGTCCTCGTAGCGCCGAGGCAGGTAGGTGAGCAGGTCACGGTAGGTGCGGATGCCCAGCTCCCCCAACTTCTTCGGGGCGTGAGCGCCCAGGCCGACCGCCCGGGAGGCCAGGGTCTGGTCCAGGACGTCCGTCACTTCGGCCGGCACGGACGGCCGGCTGGCGCTGCTGGCCCGCACATGAAGAGTCTACAAACCCTCCGCTGTTGCCTGGTTCCCGGGGTGAAAGTATGCTCGGCCCAGTCACCGTCGGTGAAATCCCTCACTCGGAACCCAGCTTTCTAACCGGCGGCGCGAGGAGAGGTATCGATGAAGAGATTGCTTGCCTGTCTGTCCGTTCTCGCCGTGATCGGCCTGGCATCCGCCCAGGACTTAGAGGGCCGCACGCTCGTGGTCGGCTCCGACACCACCTACCCGCCATTCGAGGTCGTCGATGAGTCCGGTCAGATCGTCGGCTTCGACGTCGACGTCGTCAGCGCGATCTGCGAGCGCATCAACTGCGTCGCGCAGTTCGAAACGACGGCGTGGGACGGCATCTTCCCCGCCCTGGCTCAGGGCGAGTTCGACATGGTCGCTTCGGGTGTGTCCATCACCCCGGAGCGCGACGAGATCGTCGACTTCACCGAGCCCTACCTGGTCGTGAACCAGGCCATCACCGTGCGTGTCGAGGACGCCGCGCTCACCGAGGCGGACTTCGAGGGCGGCGACCTCACGCTGGGCGCGCAGCTCGGCACCACGAACGCGGCGCTCGGTGAGGAGCTGGTTGGCTCCGACCGCCTGCGCCTCTACGACACCTTCAACTCGGCCGTGCAGGCCCTGCTGAACGGCGACATCGACGGCGTGATCATCGACGGCGTGACGGCCGACGCCTTCGCCCAGCAGTACGCGGGCGACCTGGTGGTCGAGATCCGCGGCCTGTCAAGCGACCCGCTCGGCCTCGTCTTCCCCGAAGGCGACCCGCTGGTCGACGCCTTCAACCAGGGCCTCGCCCAGATCAAGGAGGACGGCACGCTGGACGCGCTCATCGAGCGGTGGTTCGGCGCCGAAGAGTAGGCAAGAACCCGCCTATCAGGCTCAGGGCCGGCTCTCGTAGCCGGCCCTTCTCCTTGCTGCCCGTCTCTGGGTCCCGACTCACGTTAGCCTTAGGCCACCTGTGAGCCGACAGAACCCCGCCCCGCGGCAGACCGGAGGCCCGTTGAGGCGCATGCGCCCCAGCAACATCGTGCTGCTGGCCCTCCTGCCGCTCGTCGTCTACATCTTCGTCAGCGACCTCGACTACCGGGCGGCGCTGCGGTTCCTCCTGCCTGGCCTGCAGTACACGATCACCGTCACCGTCCTCGGTTACGCGCTCGCCGCTACCCTGGGCCTGGTCTTCGCCCTCCTGCTGCTGCTCAAGCCGGGCGAGCGGACGACACGCGTCTACGCCATCGCTGCCGCCGCAGCTCTGGCCGGAGGCGCGTCGTTCTTCTTGTTCACGCCGGACACGCAGCTCGCGTTGGCGGGCGACGCGGAGGGCCGCGTCGCGATCGTTCGCGGCACGCCGGGGCGCATCACCGCGCAGATACAGGACGGCGCCTACTCGGAGGAAGCGGTGGAGCGCCGGTTCCTCAGCGCGCTTGACACCGAGGCGGCGCTGGCTTACCTGGCCGAGGGACGAGTGGCGGCCGTGCTGCTGCCGCCGGACGAGGTGCCCGCCGACCTCCCGGAGCTGTGGCGCTTCACCTTCGTCCCCGACTCCGCGCGCAACCCGGGGTTCCTGGCGATCGGCCTGGGGGTAGCGCTCGCGCTGCTCGCCTTCGCAGGCTGGCAGACGGGCGAGCACCCGCTGGCGGTGTTCGCGGAGCTCTACGTCGACCTCATACGCGGCGTGCCCATGTTGGTCGTCATCCTCTTCATCGGCTTCGTGATCCCCGGCGCGCTGCGCGACCTCACTGGGGGCCGCATCGTCATCCGCCACGACCTGCTGCGCGGGGTCCTGGCGATCGCCATCGGGTACGCCGCGTACATGGCGGAGATCTTCAGGGCCGGCATCGAGGCCATCCCCAAGGGCCAGATCGAGGCGGCACGGAGCGTGGGGCTCACGGCGGGCCAGACCGCCCGCTACGTGACGCTGCCGCAGGCCGTCCGCATCGTGTTGCCGCCCCTCGGCAACGAGTTCATCGCCATGCTCAAGGACACGGCCCTGCTGTCGGTGATCGGCGTCGGCGACGTGACACAGAAGGCCCGGGAGCTGGGCGCGGCGACGCTGAACCTCTTCCCGCCGTACAACAGCGCGGCCGTCCTCTACATCGTGCTGACACTGGCCGCCTCCAGCCTCCTCAAGTCGCTCGAGCGCCGGACCGCCTGGACGCGGTGAGGGGCGGCTCGCCAGGGTGACTGACGCCTCGGACACGTCGGCCGCCGTCGCCGAGATCGATGTGGCGGCGCTGGCGCACAACCTAGGTCTCGTGCGCTCGCGCCTGAGCGTCGGCACGGACGTCATGGCCATCGTCAAGGCCAACGCCTACGGACACGGCCTCCCTGAAACGGCGCTGCGACTCCAGGCGTTGGGCGTCACGCGCTTCGGCGTTGCCACCCCGCATGAGGCGCTCAGCCTGAGACGCGGCGGCGTGACCGGCGCCGTGCTCCTGCTGTCACCGGTGTACGAGCCTGAGGTCATCCGCGAGTTGGCTGCCCAGGAAGTGACGCTGACGGTCCCAGGACTTGAGGCGGTGGCGGCGGTGAAGGCTGCCGGTCCCGGCGGGAAGCTCGCCGTGCACCTCAAGCTGGACACGGGCATGGGGCGGATCGGGGCCACGACGCCCGCGGCCGCGGCCGAGCTGGCGGTGGCGGCGGCACGGGCGCCAGGTGTGAGCGTGTCGGGCACGTTCACCCACCTGCACTCGGCCGAGGACGAGGACCAGGCCGCCACGCGAGTCCAGCTGGACAGGTTCGACGAGTCCGTCGCAGCGATCTCGGCGGCCGGCGTGGATCCCGGCGCAAGGCACGTCGCGAACTCGGCGGCGATCTTCGGGTTCCCAGACCACCACCTCGACGTCGTGCACCCCGGCATCGTGCTCTACGGCTACTACCCCGGCGCGGTGACCGCGCGGCAGGCCCCGGGCCTGAGACCGGCCATGCGCCTGACCGCTCCGGTGAGCTTCGTGAAGCGGGTGAGCCCCGGCACCACGGTCTCGTACGGTGCGTCGTGGCGCGCCGAGCGCGAGACCGTCGTCGCCACGGTACGCGCCGGGTACGCCGACGGTTACAGGCGGTCTTTGTCCGGCAAGGCCCAGGTGGGCTTCGAGGGGCGGAGGCTAAACGTGCTGGGCCGCATCTGCATGGACCAGCTGATGATCGACGCTACGGATGTCGAACTGCGGATAGGAGACCGCGTCGTGCTGTGGGGGCCGGGAGGCCCTGGCGCCGACGAGGTGGGCGAGTCCATCGGCACCGTGTCGTACGAGATGCTGACGGGAGTGGCGGCCAGGGTGGGCCGGCGCTACATCGAGTCAACCTGACGCGTCGTGGCTCGCGCGGACGCGCTTGATGTGCGCCCTGCTTCAGCGCGACTCGGCGGCGGCCTCGGCGGCGCCCTGCAGCGCCTGCTCCAGCTCAGGGTCCAACTGCGTGCACACGACGCTGATCACGCGGCGACCGTCCGCTTGCTCCACCTCGAAGCGCATGCCGCCGTAGACGACGCCCTCACCCGCCTCCGGGATGTGCCCCAGCTCATCGATCATGAAGCCCGCCAGCGTGTCGTAGTCGCCGTCCTCGTCGAACTCCAGGCCAAGGGCCGCCCCGATGTCCTGGAGGTTGGCCGAGCCGAGCAGGCGGTAGGAGTTGTCGTCGAGCATGGCGATGTCGGCTTCCTCGTCCTCGTCCGTCTCGTCGTAGATCTCGCCAGTGATCTCTTCGATGATGTCCTCGAGCGTGATGACCCCGGCTGTGCCGCCGAACTCGTCGACCACCACGGCGAAGTGGCTCTTGCGCACGCGCATGTCGCGTAGCAGGGCGGCCACCGACAGCGTCTCCGGCACGAACTGCACCTGGGTCATGAGCTCGGCCACGAGTGCCTCGTCAATGCCGCCACCGTTCTCGAGGAACTTCAGGAGGTCGCGGGCGTAGACGACGCCCCGCACGTTGTCGATCGTCTCGCTATAGACGGGAAGCCGGCTGTAGCCGTGCTCGCGCACGAGGGCGAGAAGGTCGCGCACGCTGGCTCCCTCCGCGACCCCGACCACGTCTACCCTGGGGGTCATGACCTCCCTGACGACGGTCTCCTCCAGGTCTATGACTCCCCTGATCATCTGCTGCTCCTGCGCCTCGAGCACACCTGATTCGCCGGCGTTGCGCAGTAGCTGCCGCAGCTCCTCTTCGGACATCTGGGCACTCAGGCTGGGTTCGATACGGAACAGTCGCAGCACGCCTTTCGTCAGCCACGTGAACAAAGCGCCAACAGGGTAGATCACGACCGACAGTAGGTAGACCGGTCTAGCTACCGCTCTCGCTACCCCGACCGCGTTTCGGAGCGCGACGGACCTGGGGATTATCTCGCCGAACAGGAGGATCACCAAGACGGTCGCCAGCGCCCCGTAAACGACCGCGAGCCACGGAGACACCGCAGTCGGCGCCGCGAGCTGCAGGGCCGTCACGACGGCCAGCGCCGAGAGGGCTACGTCGGAGACTGTCCTGACGATGAGCAGCGTCGAGACGAACCGCTGCGGATCGCGCTCGAACAGGGCCAGGGCCCCGTTGCCCTCCTCCCTGCCCTCCCACAACTGGCGCAGGCGCCACTCGGATAGCGACGCCATAGCCGCCTGACAAGCGGATGCGAACGCCGACACGATGAGCAACGCCAGCATCACCGCTAGACGGCCGAAGCCGACATCGAGCGGTATGCCCGTGTTCACCTGCACCGTGTTGGCCGGCAGCTGTGCGGTGGCGGAACTGGAGAAGATGATGCCCAGGAGCAGCGCCGAGGCGGCTAGGAAACGCCTCGGACTCGGAGGTTCGTCCATCAAGCTAGCGGGGAGTCTAGCACACGCCGACCCGCCCTCTGGGTCACGAACGCGACCCCGATCGAGCCTCCGAACCGGGGGTATGCTCGGCAACCGATATGTCGCTGATCGTCATCGAGGGGCCCATCGGCGTGGGCAAGACCAGCTTGGCCCGCATCCTCGCCGAGAGGCTGTCAGCGAGGTTGCTCCTGGAGGTCGTCGAGGAGAACCCGTTCCTCGCGCGCTTCTATGAGGACAAGGAGCGCTACGCCTTCCAGACCGAGGCGTTCTTCCTCCTCTCGCGCTTCAAGCAGCACGCGGACCTGTCTCAGGCTCCCCTGTTCCAGCGCCACACCGTCGCTGACTACCTCTTCGACAAGACCTACCTCTTCGCCTCCCTCAACCTGCACGGCGATGAGTTCGAGCTCTACCGGACCCTGTTCGACCAGCTGCGGACGCGCCTGCCCGACCCTGACCTCACCGTCTACCTCCGCGCCGATCCCGAGCTGCTGCTCAGGCGCATCGCCAAGCGCGGCCGAGACTTCGAGTCCGAGATGAGCGCGGACTACCTGCGCAGGATCGGCGGCGCCTACGACGAGTACTTCGGAACGGCTCCCTTCCCGGTCGAGGTCGTCGACGCCGCCGGCCTCGACTTCGTCGAGGTCGAGAAGGACCGGGAGGAGCTCCTGGAGAGGGTGCTCGGCAGGTTGACAGCGGTGACGTCGTGACCTCGCCCGGCGACGAGGGCGGGCTGTTCGTCGCCGTGGCCGGCAACATCGGAGCCGGCAAGTCCACCCTCACCCGCATCCTCTCCGAGCGCTACCACCTCTCCCCGGTCTACGAGGCCGTGGACGAGAACCCGTACCTGGCCGACTTCTACACCGACATGCGGCGCTACGCCTTCCAGTCGCAGGTCTTCTTCCTAGCGTCGCGGCTCAGGCAGCACCTGCGGGAGGTCAACCCGGGCCGGCGCGTGATACAGGACCGCACCGTCTACGAGGACGCCAACGTCTTCGCGCGCCTGCTGGCGGAGGACGGACAGCTGGACGAACGCGATCTCGGCAGCTACACGCTGCTCTACGACGCCGTGACCTCGGCACTGCGCCCACCCGACCTGCTCATCTACCTGCGCGCCTCGCTGCCAACGCTCCGCTCCCACATAAGGCTGCGCGGCCGCGACTACGAGGCTGACATAGACGACACCTACCTGGAGCGGCTGGGCGAGCTCTACGAGAGGTGGATCGACGACTACTCGCTCTCGCCCGTCGTGGTCGTCCCCGGCGACGATCTCGACTTCGCGCACGACGACAAGGACCTGACGTTGGTCCTCGACCTGCTGGAGCGCCACGGCCTGACGCCTCCGGTGGTGAGGTAGCGGCCGCCATGAGGCTCTCGGAGCTGCTGGCCGACGCCCGCGGCGCTGCGGCCGAGCTGTTCCCGGGTGCTCGGCCGTACCCAGGCCCGGATCCCGAGATCACAGCGGTCGTGCAGGACCACCGTCGCGTGATACCGGGAGCTCTGTTCGTCGCGCGCCGCGGGGAGAGGTTCGACGGTCACCGCTTCCTTGAAGACGCCGTCGCCGCGGGCGCCGTCGCGGTCCTCGGCGAACTGGAACCCGGCGAGGTCGCCGGTGTCACTGACGTCCCGTACGTGCGTGTGGCGGACACGAAGCGCGCCCTGCCGCACCTGGCCGCGGCTTTCCACGGCCACCCCTCGCGGCACCTGAGCGTGCACGGCGTCACCGGCACCGACGGCAAGACCACCACCAGCTTCCTGCTCGCGCACATGCTGGGCGCGCGCTACTCGACCGGCCTGGTGAGCACGGCCGCCGTGCGGCTGGCTGGTGAGCCGTTGCCCTTAGAGGGTCACTTCACGACGCCGGAGGCGCCCGAGGTGCAGGCGTACCTGGCGCGTTTCCGCGACGGTGGGGCGACGCACGCCGTCCTCGAGTCCAGCTCGCACGGTTTCTCGCAGCACCGGCTCGACGCGGTGAGCTACGAGGTGGGCGTCGTCACCAACCTCTCGCCCGAGCACCTGGATCACCACGGCACCATCGAGGCGTACCGGGACGCCAAGGCCACGCTCGTCAGACGGGCACGCGTCGCGGTGCTGAATCGCGACGACGAGCATTGGCAGGCGTTCGAGAGAGCTGCGCACGCCGGCGGGGCCCGAACGGTCCTCACCTACGGTGAGGCCCCAGGCGCCGACGTGCGGATGCTCCGGGTCGCACAACCGCCAGGAGCGCTCGATGTGACGCTCGACGTGGCGGGAGAAAGGGTCAAAGCTCGGGTCCCGCTGGTGGGTACGTACAACGCTTGGAACGCCGCCGCGGCCATCACGGCCGCACACCTGGCCGGTGTTCCTGCCGTCGAGGCCGTGGCGGCCCTGGCGACCTTCGCGGGCGTGCCCGGCCGCATGCAGGTGATCGCGTCGGTGCCTTTCACCGTCATAGTCGACTTCGCCCACACGCCGCCCGCGCTGGCCAAGGCACTCCAGGCCGTGCGCCGCCCCGGCGCCAGGACTATCGTCGTCATCGGCTCCGCCGGGGAGCGCGACCCAGGCAAACGCGGGCCACTTGGGTCCGCCGCCGTGACCGGGGCCGACGTCGCCGTCTTTACGGAGGAAGACAGCCGCAGCGAGCCCGTCGAGACCATCCTGGACGCCATGGCGGCCGGCGCCGACGCCGCTGGCGGCGTGCGCGGCGCTTCTTACTGGACCGAGCCAGACCGCACCAAGGCCATCGAGCTGGCTTACGAGCTGGCGGCGCCGGGCGACGTCGTGGTCCTGGCCGGCAAGGGGCACGAGTCCACATTGGAGCGCCAGCACGAGGTCCTGGCGTGGGACGAGGCAGCGCTGGCGCGGTCGTTGTTGCCCGCAGGGTCGTCCTGAACGCGACCAGCACGGCGTAATACCATCGTGCACATGGCCTTCCGTGCCCTGGACCTGATCGTCGCCAAGCGCGAGGGACGCGAGCACTCCGGCGAGGAACTGAAGAGCCTCGTAAACGGCTACGTGGCGGGCGAGGTGCCCGACTACCAGATGTCCGCCTGGCTCATGGCCGTGTGCTGGCGCGGCATGACACCGCGCGAGACGGCCGACCTGACGCTGGCGATGGCGGCGTCCGGCGATCAGTTGGACCTCTCCGACCTGGCTCACACGGTGGACAAGCACTCCACCGGCGGCGTCGGCGACAAGACCACGCTCGTGCTCGCGCCGCTGCTGGCGAGCATGGGGGCGACGGTGGCGAAGATGAGCGGCCGCGGCCTGGGTCACACGGGCGGCAC